>NZ_JAVRIB010000018.1:0-36506 GCF_031846275.1 Spectribacter hydrogenoxidans | reverse complement strand
AATGCGAATTGATGCTTCAGCGGGCGTGCCCGACATGGCCGCAGGTCGGGTCCGCATCACAGGCATTGCGTATCCGCTCGGTTTCGGGTTGCAGCGTGCTGTGTGCAATACCGAAACGTTCGCGCAGAAGCGCCTGCAGCGCAGGCAGGATCCGTTCCCAGGCCGCGATACCGTCGATTTCAACATGTGCCGCCAGCGCGTAGCTGCTGGATGACAGCGTCCAGATGTGCAGGTCGTGCACCGCCCGGACGCCGCGGACCCTTGCCAGCGTGTCGCCGACTTCGTGAGCGTCGATGTGGCGCGGCACACCCTCCATCAGGACACGCAGGACCTCGCGCAACAGCCGGCCGGCCGACCACAGGATCAGGATGGCCACGAACAGCGACAGGATCGGATCGATGGGCGTCCATCCGGTCAAGACAATCACCGTCCCGGCTACCAGTGCCGCCACCGAGCCCAGCAGATCCCCGAATACGTGCAGTAATGCGCCGCGCACATTAAGCGTCTGTTCACCCTGAATCAGAATCCAGGCCACCGTGAGGTTGACGCCGAGTCCGATGGCGGCGATCACGATAACCGGCATGCCGGCCACATCCTGCGGCTGCGTCAGGCGCTGTACGGCTGCCACCGCGACAGCAACCACCACGCCGAGCATGAACAGGACGTTGATCAGCGCCCCCAGCACTTCCGCTCGCTGCAGGCCGAAGGAATGGCGCGCCGATGCCGGGCGAACCGCCAGCCAGGACGCGATGGCACCTATGGCCAGCGCCGAGGAGTCCGTGAGCATGTGACCGGCATCGGACAGCAGCGCGAGCGAGTTGGCCAGCAATCCACCCAACAGCTCGACGACGGCGAAGGCGGTGGTGAACACCAGCGACCACAGCAGGACGCGGCCGCTGCCATGATGATGGTGATGGTCTTCTGACATACCGTTCCCGGTCATGGATATGCTGGCGATATCTGAAGTGGTGACCGAATTTCTGCCGCTGCACTAATTCTCCACTATCAGGCCATGCCGTTTGCATCGCAAGCATGCGCGGCATGCAAATCGGCGGGCTTGACTCCGTACCCGGCTCCAGGGTGTATAAGGTGCATTAAGGAACGCCGCCGACAGGCTGATTCAACACTTGAACACGCTGCGCGCCATTGTTGCCCTACTGATGCTGGCAAGCCAGGTGAGCGGCGCGTGGGCGGCTGTTTCCCCGGTTGGCGGCGACGAAACGCACGACCACGCCGCCATGCAGCATGGTGACATGGGCCATGACAACGCCGGGCACGGTGATGACGATTGCCCTTGTGGCGCCGATTGCCGTTGCGACGACCAGTGCAACGATCGCTGCCCGGTGCCGGTCGCCCACCTGCCGAGTGTCGGTGCGCCGGCGCGCGCGTCAGTGCGTGATCACCCTGCCGGCAATGCTCGCGTCCAGACCCCGGCCCCGCCCCATCGGCCGCGCCTGATCAGACCGCCCGGTCCCCTGCTCGTCTAGCCGTCCAATTCCGATCGGCGCATCGCGTTGATCGGTGCTTTCCAGGCTTTTCGGAGATGGGTCATGGGCATTCAATCTGGCTGGCCGCGGGCAATTGTCACCGCGGCGGCAGCCGTCCTTTTCACCACCAGCACGGCCGCGCTGGCGGACTCCCTGCAGCCGGATGATCTGGTCAAACAGGTTCTGGCCGGCAACCCTGGTGTCGCCGCACTGGAGGCTGCGGTAAAGGCGGCCGAGGCGCGTATCGGGCCGGCCGGCAGCCTGCCGGATCCGGAACTGCGACTGGCAGTAGCACCCCGCACGGTCGACGGTTTCACCACGCCGGCGGGACAACACCGGGGTGTCAGCGGGATTGTGGAAATCAGCCAGTCGCTGCCCTGGCCCGGCACCCTGGGTCTGCGGGCGGATGTTGCCCGTCACGAGGCGGCGGCCGCCGGCGATGAGGTGGCGAGTCTGCGTCTGCGGCTGGCAGCCGCCACCCGGTCGCGCTATGCCGAATGGTTCTACGTCCATCGGGCGCTGGCGATCAACGCCAGCAATCAGCAGCTGACCGAAGAACTGCGGCGGGTGGCCGAGCGCCGTTATGCCACCGGCCTTGCCGAGCAGCAGGATGTGCTGCAGGCGGAAGTGGAACTGCAACGGCTGCGCGAACAGGCCCTGGTACTCGAGCAGCGCCGCGCCGCCATCCGGGCACGCACCAACGCCCTGCTCTCCCGTGAGGCGGATGCGCCACTGCCCGCCCCCGCAGATATGCCGGCGGCCGATCCATTGCCGGCCTACGCCAGTCTGCGGGCGCTGGCGCTGCGTCGACACCCCGCACTGCAGCGGCTGGATCGCCGTATTGCCGCCAGCCGGGATCGCGAGGCTCTTGCGGACAAGGCCTTTTACCCGGATCTGCGGGTGATGGCCGGCAACAATGATTTCCGCCCCGCCAGCGAAACCCGCTTCACGGTTGGCGTCGGGATCAGCCTGCCGCTCGATCAGGACAAGCGCCGCGCCGCCCGGGACGCCGCCCGGGCCGACACCATGCGACTGGATTTCGAGCATCGCGATCAGCGCAATCGCCTGCTCGGGGAACTGGAAGCCGCTCGCGCGGCCGCCGAGCAGGCCCGCGCCTCGATCGATCTGTATCGGCGCGAGCTCGTGCCCCGCACGCAGGAGAGTCTGAGTGCTGCACGGGCCGCCTACGGTTCGGGCGGCGGGTCGTTCCTGGCCGTGATCACGGCCGAGCAGCAGCAACTGGATGCCGAACTGAACCTGGCCCGCGCCCGCGCGGACTACTTCATCGCCCGCGCTGAACTGGCCCGCTGGGCCGGCGGCGAGCTTCCCGACCCCGCTGCAGCCGGCAACCCGGAGACCAACCCATGAATCATCCGAACCGTACCGCCGCGGTCATTGCCGCCTTTCTCGTTGTGTGCGCAGCAGCGCTCGGCGCCGGCCTTTTCCTTGACGACGCTGACGACATGTCGGCGCCACAGACTGGCCATGACGACCACGATCAGCAGGCCGGCCACACCGCCGGTCCCTTCCGGCTGCGGATCGTGCCCGATCAACCACCGCTGCAACCCGGCGACAATCCACTGACCGTCCACGTCGAGGACAGGGACGGCCAACCCGTGAACGATGCCCAGGTGCGCGTGCTGGCCGAAGCGGATGCCGGCGATGCCGGGAAATCGCCGGCCGTAACGCTTGCAGCCGCCGGCGAGGGCCGCTACCGCGGCACACTGCCGCTCCCGCGCGACGGCAAATACAGCCTGGCCGTGGACGCGGATGCACCGGACCTCGGCCACGGCGATCTGGTTCTGCGCTTTCGCACCGGCGAAACCGGTCTGGTGGCGGCCACCAGCACCCCGGAAGGGATAGCCCACTACACCTGTTCCATGCACCCCTCGGTGCGGGAGGCCGAACCCGGGCAATGCCCGATCTGCGGGATGGACCTGATACCGGTCGGCCGGGAGGAAGTCGAATCGGGCGTGATCACCCTGGATGCCCGCCGCCGGCAACTGATCGGGGTGGAAACCGGGCGGGCGCAGCGCCGATCGCTTGGCAAGGTGATTCGTGCCGTGGGCGAGGTCGATTTCGATGAGCGGCACATGACCAGCGTCACGCTGAAGTTCGACGGCTGGATCGACGATCTGCAGGCCGATTTTGTCGGCAAGCGGGTGGAACGTGGCCAGCGCCTTTTCTCCGTGTACAGCCCCGCCCTGCTCTCCGCCCAGCAGGAATACCTGGAAACGCGGCAGCGCCTGTCCCGCCGCGGGCCCGATGACAGCCTGATCGAGGCTGCCCGGCAGCGTCTACGGCTGTGGGACATCGCACCGGCGCAGATCACCGCACTGGAGCGCCGCGGCCAGCCGCTGGAGAACCTGCCCATTCAATCGCCGGTATCCGGCACCGTGGTCGAAAAGCACGTCGACAACGGCAGCCAGGCCAGGGCCGGTGAAACCCTGCTGCGCATCGCCGACCTGTCCACGGTATGGATCGACGCCGAGGTCTACGAGAGTGATTTGCCGCTGATCGCCGAAGGCATGGAGGCCACGGTGACCCTGCCCTACCTGCCGGATCGGACGTATCGCGCCCGCGTCGACTATGTCTACCCCTACCTGGACGACCGCACCCGCACCGCCCGCATCCGTCTGGTGCTGGACAACCCCGAAGGCACGCTCAAGCCCGACATGTACGCCGAAGTCCGGCTCGAGGCCGACCTCGGCGAGCGGCTGGTAGTCCCCGAGGAAGCGGTACTGGTGGCCGGTGAATCGCGTGTGGTGTTCAAGGACCTGGGAGATGACGGCAAGCTGCGGCCGGTTCGGGTACGGACAGGTCAGCGGGCGGACGGTTTCATCGAAATCATCGAGGGCCTGGACCCGGGTGACGCGGTGATCACGTCCGGCAATTTCCTGATCGCCGCCGAGGCGAAACTCCGGACGGGGATGGATCAATGGTGAAACCGGCTCAGGACCATCGCCGCGGTCCGCTGGCGGCCGTCATCGCCTTTTGTGCCCGTAACTGGCTGCTGACGTTGCTGGTGGTGGCGGCAGCCTCGGTCTGGGGCTATCGCTCGCTGATGGCAGCGCCACTGGACGCCATCCCCGACCTGTCCGACGCGCAGGTGATCGTGCTCACCGAATGGCCGGGACGCAGCCCCGATCTGGTCGAGGATCAGATCACCTATCCGTTGACCACCACGCTGCTGGCCGCCCCCAACGTCAAGTTCGTGCGTGGTCAAAGCTTTCTCGGATTGTCCTTCGTCTACGCCATTTTCGAGGAGGGCACCGACATCTACTGGGCCCGCTCACGGGTGCTCGAGTATCTGGACTCGGCCGCTGCAGACCTCCCGGACGACGTGAATCCAACCCTGGGTCCGGATGCCACGGGCGTGGGCTGGGTGTATCAGTACGCCCTGGTGGACAAGTCGGGCCGGCATAGCCTGGCCGACCTGCGCAGCCTGCAGGACTTCAACCTGAAGTACGCGCTGGAGTCGGTGGAAGGCGTGGCCGAGGTGGCCTCGGTAGGCGGTTACGAGAAGGAATACCAGATCAACCTGGATCCCGACCGCCTGGCCTCCCGCGGTATCGATCTGGCTACCGTGGTCGAGGCCGTGCGCCGTTCCAACAGCGACGTGGGTGGCCGGGTGCTGGAGATTGCCGGTCACGAGCATTTCATCCGCGGCCGCGGCTATGTCGAGTCCGCGGCTGACCTGGAACAGGTGGTGCTCGACGTCAACGACAATGGCGTTCCCATCCAGGTAAAGGACGTCGCGGACGTCAGTCTGGGGCCCGGCATGCAGCGTGGCACCGCCGAACTCGACGGCGAGGGCCTGACCGTGGGTGGCATCGTGGTGATGCGCTACGGCGAGAACGCCCTGGAGGTGATCGAGCGGGTCAAGACGCGGCTGGAGGAGGTTCGCGCCACGCTGCCGGCCGGGGTCGAGGTGGTACCGGTCTACGACCGGTCCGGGCTGATCAAACGTGCCATCGACACCCTCACGGTCACGCTCACCGAGGAGATGCTCATCGTCTCGCTGGTGATCATCGTGTTCCTGCTGCACCTGCGCTCGGCGCTGGTGGCCATCATCACCCTGCCCATCGCCATCCTGCTGTCCTTCATCCCCATGTACTACCAGGGTCTGACGGCCAACATCATGTCGCTGGGCGGCATCGCCGTGGCCATCGGCGCGATGGTGGACGCGGCCATCGCCATCATCGAGAACGTGCACCGGCGATTGTACTTGTGGCAGCAAGGCAACGGCCCCTCTCCCGCAAGCGGCAGAGAGGGCGAAGGCGCGGGTCGTACGGCTGTGATCATCGACGCCATGCAGGAGGTCGGCCCGTCGATCTTCTTCGCTCTGCTGATCATTGCCGTGTCCTTTCTGCCGGTGTTCGCACTGGAAGGCAGCGAGGGCCGGCTGTTCCAACCGCTGGCCTTCACCAAGACCTACGCGATGTTCTTTGCCGCCCTGCTGTCGGTGACCCTGGTGCCGGCCCTGGCGGTGCTGGTCATCCGCGGCAAGATCCGCGGTGACCGGAGCTGGCTGAACCGCGCCCTGGTTGCCGGCTACGCACCGCTGGTGCGGCTGGTGGTGCGCGGACGCTGGCTGGTGGTCGGCGCGGCGGTGCTGGCGCTGGTATCGGTGGTCATCCCGTTCCGGGGTCTTGGCAGCGAATTCATGCCCCCGCTCGACGAAGGCAGCATTCTGTACATGCCCACCGCCCTGCCCGGCATGTCCATCGGCGAAGCCCAGCAGACCCTGCAGACCATGAATCGGGAGCTGATGAAGTTCCCGGAGGTCGAGCGGGTATTCGGCAAGGCCGGCCGTGCCGACACCGCCACCGACCCGGCGCCGCTTTCGATGATCGAGACCAACATCATGCTCAAGCCCGAAAGCGAGTGGCGCGACGGCATGACCCGCGAAAAGCTGATTGCGGAAATGGACGAGAAAATGCGCTTCCCCGGCATGCCCAACGTCTGGTGGATGCCGATCCAGACCCGCACCCAGATGCTGGCAACGGGCATCCGTTCAAGCCTCGGCATCAAGGTATTCGGGCCGGATCTGGCCACCATCGAGGACACCGCCACCGCCGTCGAACAGGCCCTGCAGGCCGACAGTCGTACCGCGCCGCACACCCGCAGCGCGTTCGCCGAACGCACCACCGGCGGTTATTTCCTGGACTTCGATATCGACCGCGCCGCCGCCGCACGGCATGGGCTGAACGTGGGCGACATCCAGGATGTCATCGAAGCCGCCATCGGCGGCAAGGTGGTATCGCAGACCGTTGAAGGCCGCGAACGCTACGATATTCTGGTGCGCTACAACCGCGACTATCGCGACGATCTGGATGCCCTGGAACGGGTATTCGTCCCCACGTCGCGCGGGGCACAGGTTCCGATCACCCAGGTGGCGGACCTGACATTCCGCACCGGTCCGCCCATGATCCGCAACGAGGATGGCCAGCTGGTCGGTTTCGTGTTCGTGGATGTCGGCGATGGACTGGGCGTGCCGGACTACGTCAGCCGGGCGAAGCAGGTGGTAGCAAACCGGGTGGACATTCCCGAGGGTTACCGCCTCGAATGGGCCGGCCAGTTCGAAAGCTACGAGCGTGCCCGGGACCGGCTGACCATCCTGGTGCCGCTGACCGTATTCCTGATCTTCTTGATGCTCTACTTCCACCGCAAGTCCCTAGTGGAAACCGGCATCGTGATGCTGGCCCTGCCCTTTTCCCTGGTCGGCAGTATCTGGCTGTTGTGGTGGCTGGAGTACAAGCTGTCCGTAGCGGTGGCCGTAGGCGTGATCGCGGTGGCCGGGCTGGCAGTGGAACTGGGCCTGCTGATGATGTTGTATCTGGATATCGCCTGGCGCGGCCAGCGTGACGAGGGTCGCCTGAATGATCGCCACGACCTGATGGATGTCATCGTCGAGGGCGCCGCCAGACGTCTGCGCCCGAAACTGATGACCGGCCTGGCCCTGTTCATGGGGCTGGTGCCGATCATGCTCAGCCACGGCACCGGTGCCGATGTGATGAAACGCATTGCCGCCCCCATGCTCGGCGGCGTGGGCAGTGCGTTGGTACTGGTCCTGCTGGTGTTTCCGGCCCTGTTCGCGATCTGGCGTGGGCGCGGGTTGTGGGATGCCGGGCCGTGAACACGGCCCGTAGCACGCACCAGCGTTTGTTGCAGAGGCTCGGCCGCGGCATAGTAGGTGGATGACCATGCTTTCCTGTCTGCACGGCCACTGGCGTTTACTGGCGATCCTGGTTCTCGCCATCTCGCTGCTGAGCGGGACCTGGCCCGAGCTGGAAATCCACCATCATGCGGATGTCGGCAGCAGCATGGTCGCGACTGCCGATCACCACCATGACCAGGCGGACACCTGGGGCGATCGAGACGGCCTGCACGTCCATGCCTGCGCTTGTGCCGCCCATTGCTCGGCCGTGCCGACGACCGTGGCGACCATCACGACACGTTCCGCGACTGTCAGCGGTACGAACCAGACCCGGAATCTGACCACCGGCGTGTCCGAACCGCCCTTCCGCCCGCCCATCGCCTGACATCTCCGTTGCATCCGGTACGCCTGCGCGCGCCGGACTCCCTTTCCCTGCATGGAGATGCCCATGGCCCTGCGCCATTGCCTGGGCGCTTGCCTGCTGGTCGCCGTGGCCCTGTCGCCGGCGGCCGCAGACGATGCCCTGACCCTGAAGGATGCCGTCGCCAGGGCGGTTGCCGACAACCCGGAACTGGCCCTCGGCGAACAGCGTGGCCGCGCCGCCGACGCCCGTAGTCAGCGGGCCGGCCAGCCGCCACCGCTGGAACTGGGGCTGGAACTGGAAAACATCGCCGGTACCGGCCAGAGCCGCGGCTTGAGCGGCGCCGAAACCACGCTGATGCTGTCCCGCACGATCGAGCGCGGCGACAAGGCTGTCCGCCGGCGCGGCCTGGCGGAGGAGCGCGGTGCCCTGGTGCGGACCGAGGCGGACATCCGTCGCCTGGACCTGTTGGCGCGGGTGGCCCGCCGCTTCGTGCATGTCGTGCGCGATCAGCGCCTGCTCGAGGTCGCCGAAGAGGCGGTGACGCTGGCCCGTCAAGCGCGAACACAGGCGCAACGGCGGGTGGACGCCGGCGCCGCGCCCGCCAGCGAGGCCGCGAGGGCGGACATCGCCCTGGCAGAAGCCGAACTGGAGCTGGAACATGCCGAGCACGAACTCAAGGCGACGCGCGTCAGCCTTGCCAGCCTCTGGGGCGAACGGCAGCCCGGATTCAGCCGCGCCAGGGCCGATCTGTACGCCCTGCCGCCAGCCGACGATCTGGATGCGCTGGTAGCGGCCCTGATGCGCAATCCCCAGCTGCGTCGGCTGGCCGGCCAGCACCGGATTGCCGACGCCCGTCGGCGCCTGGCCGCCGCCCGGCAATCCACCGACGTCACCCTTTCCGGCGGCGTACGCCGGCGCGAGGCGATGAACGACACCGCCTTCGTGCTGGGGTTGTCCGTCCCGCTGGGCAGTGATGCGCGGGCACAACCGGGCATCCGGGCAGCACAGGCCGAGGCCGCGGCCAGCCAGCGTGAACTGGAGGCGGCGCGGCGAGAGTTCTATGCCGTGCTCTACGGGCGCTACCAGGAGTTGCAGCATGCCCGCACCGAGCTCAAGACTTTGCGTGAACGCATTCTGCCGGCCGCCGACTCGGCGCTTTCCGACATCCGGAACGGATACGGCCGCGGTCGTTACAGCTACCTGGAGCTGGTCGATGCCCAGCGCGGCCTGATCGAACACCGGCGCCGCGCCATCCGTGCCGCCGAGCACTACCACCGCCATCTGATCGAGATCGAGCGGCTGACCGGCTCGTCCGCGGCCGCCGTGAACAAGGATTCCTGAATCATGACCATCCTGCATCCTCTCCTGCGGCGCACGGCCCTGTTGCTGCTGATCGCACTCTGGCTGCCGCCGCTGCATGCCGCGGGCAATCACGCCCATGGCAATGACGGCGACGATCCGCCCACCGGCACGCACGGCGGCCGCCTGCTGGAAGACGGCGACTTCCGGCTGGAACTGGCGATCGTCGAGGGCGGCGTGCCGCCGGAGTTTCGCGCCTGGGCAACCCGCAACGGCAAGGCCCTGGATCCGGCCACGGTCGATCTTGAAGTTCGCCTAGCGCGCCTTGGCGGGCGCACCAACGTCATCGACTTCCGGCCCGTGGACGATTTCCTGCGTGGCCGCCAGACCGTGGCCGAGCCGCACTCCTTCGATGTCGTGGTCCGTGCCTGGCACGACGGCCGCGACTATCGCTGGCGCTACGCCAGTCACGAGGGCCGCACGCGGATCGCTGGCGAGATAGCGGACGATGCCGATCTGACCACCGGCACGGTCGGCCCCGCCACCCTGCGCCGAACCCTGTCCCTCACCGGTCGCGTACACCCCGACCCGGATCGTGTGGCCCGCGTCGCGGCCCGCTACCCCGGCGAGGTCGAGGGCATCGACGCCGGTCTCCATGACGCGGTGAAGAAAGGCGACGCGCTGGCCACGGTCATCGCCCGCGACAGCCTGCGCCCCACCGTTCTCCGCGCCCCCTTCGACGGCGTGGTGATCGAGCGCAATGCCGCCATCGGCCAGCAGGCCGGCGAGGCCCCGCTGTTCGTGATAGCGGATCTGAGCCGCGTCTGGGTGGAACTAGACGCCTTCGCCAGCGATCTGGCGGACATCAAGATCGGCCAGGCAGTAACACTTCGGGATCTCGACGGTGGTCAGCTGGCCGACGGCGAGATTACCCGTATCGCCCCCACCAGCGGCGCACGCCAGAACGTGCATGTACGGGTGCCGGTGGACAACCCGTCGGGCCAGCTGCGCCCCGGTCGTTTCGTGCGTGGCGAGGTGACGGTGGAAAGGCGCGAGGTCGCGCGCGCCGTTCGCCGAAGTGCCCTCCAGCGTTTCCGTGAGTTCGACGTGGTCTATGCCCGCTTCGGCGACACCTACGAGGTGCGCATGCTGGACCTGGGCGCGCGCGACGACACCTGGGTGGAGGTGCTCGACGGCATCGAGACCGGCACCGAATACGTCACCGGCAACAGCTTCCTGATCCGCGCGGACATCGAGAAGTCCGGCGCCAGCCACGATCACTGACAGGGAACGTCTCATGCTCGACCGCATCATTGCCGCGGCCATCGCCCAGCGCTGGCTGGTACTGCTGGCCATGGTCGGCATTGCCGGCCTCGGCGTCTACAGCTACCAGGTGCTGCCCATCGATGCCGTGCCCGATATCACCAACGTCCAGGTGCAGATCAACACCGAGGCCCCCGGCTATACCCCGCTGGAGACAGAGCAACGCATCACCTATCCGATGGAAACGCTGCTCGCCGGGCTCCCCAGACTGGATTACACCCGCTCACTGTCCCGCTACGGGTTGTCCCAGATCACGGTGGTGTTCGAGGAAGGCACCGACATCTATTTCGCCCGCCAGGTGATCAGCGAGCGTCTGGCCGAAGCCCGCGACGTCATCCCCTCCGGAATCACGCCCAGCCTCGGGCCGATCGCCACGGGCCTGGGCGAAATCTTCATGTACACGGTCACCGCCGAACCCGGCAGCGGCTATGACGCCACCGATCTGCGCACGATCCAGGACTGGATCATTCGCCCGCAGATGCGCCTCACCGAGGGCGCCACCGAGGTCAATACCGTCGGCGGTTATCGCAAGCAGTACCAGGTGGCCCCGGACCCCGAGAAGCTGGCCGCCCACGGTCTGGGCATGGACGCGCTGATCCGTGCGCTGGAGACCGGCAACGACAACGTCGGCGCCGGCTACATCGAACGTCGGGGCGAACAGAATCTGGTGCGCGTCCCGGGTCGGCTCGACACGCGCGAGGAAATCGGAAACGTGATCGTCGACGATGTCCACGGCGCGCCGGTGCGAGTGCGCGACGTGGCCCGGGTGGTCGAATCCAGCGCGCTGCGCACGGGTGCGGCCACCCAGGACGGCGAGGAAGTCGTGCTGGGCACGGTGATGATGCTGATGGGTGAAAACAGCCGGGCGGTGGCCGAGAACGCCGGCCGGCGTCTGGCGCGGGTACAGGACTCCCTGCCCGAGGGCATCCGGGTCAACCCCATCTACGACCGCACTTCGCTGGTGGACAAGACCATCGCCACGGTGCAGAAGAACCTGGCCGAGGGCGCCCTGCTGGTGATCGCCGTGCTGTTCCTGCTGCTGGGCAATATCCGGGCGGCGCTGATCACGGCGGCGGTGATTCCGCTGGCCATGCTCGCGACCATGACCGGCATGGTCCGGGCTGGCGTCAGCGGCAATCTGATGAGTCTGGGTGCACTGGACTTCGGCCTGATCGTGGACGGGGCGGTAATCATCGTCGAGAACTGTCTGCGTCGGCTGGGCGAGGCCCAGCGACGGGTCGGCACCGCACTCAAGCGCGACGAGCGCTTGGTTATCCTGCGTTCGGCCGCCACCGAGGTGATCCGGCCGGCCACCTTCGGGGTGCTCATCATCCTGGTGGTGTACGTGCCGATCCTCACCCTGACCGGGGTCGAAGGAAAGATGTTCCGGCCCATGGCCCTGACCGTGATCATGGCGCTGACCGCTGCCCTGGTGCTGGCCCTGACCTTCGTGCCCGCCAGCCTGGCGGTGTTCCTGCAGGGGCGGGTTGCCGAGCGCGAGAATCCGATCATGCGTGCGGCACGGCGAGCCTATCAGCCGCTGCTGCGTTTCGCGCTGGCAGCACGCATTCCCGTCGTCCTGGCCGCCCTGCTGCTGGTGCTGGGCGCCGGCTGGCTGGCCACCCGTCTGGGTACCGAGTTTGTGCCACAACTCGACGAAGGTGACATCGCCATGCACGCCCTGCGCATTCCCGGCACCAGCCTGACCCAGGCCGTCGACATGCAGAACGAGCTGGAGGCGCGGCTCAAACAGTTCGACGAGGTCTCGCACGTGTTCAGTAAGATCGGTACGCCCGAGGTGGCCACCGATCCCATGCCGCCGTCGGTGGCGGATACCTTCATCATGCTCAAGGACCGTGCCGACTGGCCCGATCCCGATCGCCGGAAGGCCGATCTGGAGGCCGAAATCCAGGCTGCCATGGCCGGAATCCCGGGCAACAAGTACGAGTTTACCCAGCCCATCGAGATGCGTTTCAACGAACTGATCTCCGGGGTACGTGCGGACGTGGCGGTAAAGATCTTCGGTGACGATCTCGACCGTCTTCTGGAGGCTGGCGCAGCGGTCACCGGCGTGGTCGGCGGTATCGAGGGCGCGGCCGATACCCGGATGGAACAGGTCAGCGGCCTGCCGGTACTTAGCATCCGGCCGGACCGCAATGCCCTGGGTCGCCACGGACTCGATGTGAGGCACCTGCAGAATACAGTGCGTACCGCGCTGGGCGGCGCGGTGGCCGGCGAAATCTACCAGGGCGATCGCCGCTTCGACCTGGTCGTGCGCCTGGCAGAGGATCGGCGCAGCGACGTCGACGCGCTGGCGCGATTACCGATCAGCGTACCCAGCGGGGACCCCGGCTATGTGCCCTTGCGGGAGGTCGCCGACATCGAGCTGGCCATCGGTCCCAACCAGATCAGCCGCGAGAACGCCAAGCGCTTCGTGACGGTGACCAGCAACGTCGCCGGCCGCGACCTAGGTTCCTTCATCGACGAGATTCGAACGGCGATGAACGAGGAGGTGACGCTGCCCCCGGGTTACTGGGTGGAATACGGCGGCACCTTCGAACAGCTGCAGTCCGCCAGCCAGCGCCTGAGCATTGCGGTGCCGGCGACCCTCGCCCTGATCCTGGCCCTGTTGTTCGCCGCTTTCGGCTCCCTGCGCGACGCCCTGCTGGTGTTCACGGGCGTTCCGCTGGCCTTGACCGGCGGCGTGGCCGCGCTGTGGCTGCGTGGCATGCCGCTGTCGATCTCGGCAGCGGTGGGTTTCATCGCGCTGTCCGGCATCGCGGTGCTCAATGGCGTCGTGATGCTTTCGTTCATTCGTCAGCGACGCCAGGAAGGGCAGGCCCTGGTCGAGGCGATCATGGACGGTGCCCTGACCCGGCTACGGCCGGTGCTGATGACCGCCCTGGTGGCCAGCCTTGGCTTCGTGCCCATGGCGCTGAATGTCGGTACCGGGGCGGAGGTGCAGCGCCCGCTGGCCACGGTCGTGATCGGCGGCATCATCTCCAGCACCCTGCTCACGCTGCTGGTATTGCCGGCGCTGTATCGGCTCAGTCACCGGGACCGGCCGGCATGGGTTTAGCCGATAAAGTGCCTCGGGCCACCTGTGCCACGGCAATGGCACCGCTTAACCGTTTAATTACTCACAGACCAGTTATGTCGTACTCGGCGTGCAGGGACTGGCACCTTGGGCGCCCGGGCATGATACAAAAACGATGTTGCACTTGACTCTTTAGTCGACTACAGAGTTATGGTTTCCACCAAAGCCATTCGGGGCTGAGAAATGAGTTATTCCATCGGCCAGTTGGCCAGGACCGCGGAGACCGGCGTCGAAACCATTCGCTTCTATGAGCGGCGCGGGCTTATGCCCGAGCCACCGAGAACGTCGAGCGGCTATCGCCGTTATCCACTCGATGCGGCCGAGCGCTTGCGTTTCATCCAGCGCGCCAAACGGCTCGGTTTCACTCTCGACGAGATCGGCTCGCTATTGCGCCTGGAGGCGGGCGGCGACCGCGCCGAGGTCAAGAAAATCGCGCTCGCGAAGCTGGGCGAGATCGAGACCCGCATTGCCGATCTTGAACGTATGCGTGCCACCCTGTGCGAGCTGACGCAACGCTGCTCGGGGCACGGGCCGGTGGCTGGCTGCCCGATTATTGACGCCCTGGCCGAGGAGACGAACGACCATGCATGATCCCTCCCGGGAAACTGCTCTCGACCCGGTATGCGGCATGACCGTGAACCCGGACGAGGCGGTGCACCACGTGCATGCTGAAACGACCTTTTATTTCTGTAGCCAACGCTGCCGGGACAAGTTCGCGGCGGACCCGGAAACAATCCTGAATCCGGACACGTCGGCCGACCCCGCCTCCGATGCAGACAAGCATGTCTGCCCCATGTGCCCCGGTGTCGAAAGCGTTGGACCCGACACCTGCCCGAAATGCGCTATGGCGCTCGAGCCGGCGTCGCCGCCCAAACGCAAGGTGCAATACACCTGCCCGATGCATCCGGAGATCGTGCGCGACGAGCCGGGAGACTGTCCCAAGTGCGGCATGGCCCTGGAGCCCATGACCGTCGGCGGCGAGGAAGAGGATGCCGAACTCAAGGCCATGACGTGGCGCTTCTGGGTCAGCGCGCCGCTGTCAGCGGCGGTGTTGCTGCTGGCGATGGGCGAGATGGTGCCGGGGCTGGGTATACGGGCTTTTTTCGGCGCCGCCTTCGGCTGGGCGCAGGCGATCCTGGCGACGCCGGTGGTGCTGTGGTGTGGCGGCTTCGCTTTCCAGCGCGGCTGGAAGTCCGTGGTCAACACCAGTCCCAATATGTGGACATTGATTTCGCTCGGCGTGGGCGCGGCTTACGGCTTCTCGCTTTTCGCCCTGCTCTTTCCGGGCCTGCTGCCGGCGGCCTTCAAAAGCGAGGCTGGCCATGTGCCGATCTACTTCGAGGCGGCGGCGGTAATCATCACGCTGATCCTGCTCGGCCAGGTCATGGAGGCGCGCGCCCGGGGGCAAACCTCGCTGGCGCTCAAGTCCCTGCTGGACCTGGCGCCGCCCACGGCGCATCGCATCAAGGAGAACGACAACGAGGAAGAAGTGTCGCTGGATGCCCTGAACACGGATGATCACCTGCGCGTGCGTCCCGGCGAGAAGGTGCCAGTAGACGGCGAGATCGTCGAGGGCCGCTCGACTGTAGACGAATCCATGATCACCGGCGAGCCCATCCCGCAGAAAAAGGACGTGGGCGATACGGTCACCGGCGGCACCGTCAACCAGACCGGTAGTTTTGTCATGCGCGCAGCCAAAGTTGGCGACGACACCGTGCTTTCCCGGATTGTCGCCATGGTCGCCCAGGCGCAGCGCTCGCGGGCGCCAATTCAGGGCCTGGCGGACAAGGTTGCGGGTATTTTCGTGCCGGCGGTGGTGCTGATAGCGATCATCGCATTCATGGTCTGGGCCAGCGTTGGCCCCTCGCCGTCACTGGCTTATGCCCTGGTGGCGGCGGTCTCGGTGCTGATCATTGCCTGTCCCTGCGCGCTGGGCCTGGCTACCCCGATGTCGGTCATGGTCGGCGTCGGCCGCGGAGCTGGTGAAGGCGTGCTCATCCGCGACGCCGAAGCGCTGGAACTGATGGAACAGGTGGACGTCCTGCTGGTGGACAAGACCGGCACGCTGACCGAAGGCCGACCGAAGCTGGTCGGCGTGGAGACCGCGAACGGCTTCGATGAGCCTGAGCTGCTCAAGCTGGTAGCCTCGCTGGAGAATGTTAGCGAGCATCCGCTCGCGCGCGCGATCGTGGAAGGCGCCGCCGAGCGCGATATCGAACCCGCAAACGCGGACGATTTCGATTCCGTCACCGGCAAGGGCGTGCGCGGCCAGGTCGCGGGTCGCGAGGTATTGGTCGGCAGCAATCGTTTGTTGGAGGAAAACGGCATCGATGCTGGCGAGCTGTCGGGCAGTGCGGATCGACGTCGCGGCGAAGGTGAAACCGTAATGCTGGTCGCCGTGGACGGACAGGCGGCGGGGCTGATTGCGGTGGCCGACCCGATCAAGGAGACCACCGGCGAGGCCGTACGCATCCTGCACGAGGCTGGCCTGCGTATCGTCATGCTGACCGGTGACAATGAGAAAACCGCCCAGGCGGTGGCCGAGAAGCTGAACATCGACGAAGTCCATGCTGGCGCCCTGCCCGAGGACAAGCACGGCCTGGTCGAAAAGCTGCAGAATGAGGGCCACAAGGTGGCTATGGCCGGCGACGGAATCAACGATGCCCCGGCGCTGGCCAAGGCGGACGTCGGTATCGCCATGGGTACGGGCACGGATGTGGCAATGGAGTCCGCGCGCATCACCCTGGTCAAGGGCGATCTGCGGGGCGTCGCGAAGGCCCGGCGGCTGTCCGAGACAACCATGCGCAATATCCGGCAGAACCTGTTCTTCGCGTTCGTCTACAACGGCGCCGGCGTACCAGTGGCTGCCGGCATCCTGTACCCGCTCATGGGTTTGCTGCTGAATCCAATGATTGCGGCAGCCGCGATGAGTTTCTCGTCGGTCTCGGTGATCGGTAACGCGCTCAGACTGCGACGTGCTCGGCTGTAACCGATCCCGGGAACACAAGCCACTCAAGTTAAAATTGATTACAGGCTCATGGCTGAAACCTGCTGGTCACAGCCGTCCAGGGCGCATGTTCTCCAGAGGGATCACGAACACCCATGCTCGTGACACAAGTTAATAATCTGGCTTTCTATCTGCTGGCGGCACTGGCCGAAATCGCCGGTTGCTTCGCGGTCTGGGCCTGGCTGCGCCGGGACGCCAGCATCTGGTGGCTGGTGCCTGGCGTGGCGGCGCTGTTCGTGTTTGCCTGGTTGTTGACCCGCATCGACGTGGCGTTTGCCGGGAGGGCCTACGCCGCCTATGGCGGCATCTACATCGCCGCGTCGCTGGGCTGGCTGTGGCTGGCCGAGGGCATGCGGCCGACGGTGTGGGATCTCGGCGGGGCCGCGCTGGCCGTTGGCGGGACGCTGGTTATCCTGCTGGGCGCCCGGATTTCTCACTGATCACGCGGTGGTAACAATGACCGGATGCTGCAACGAAAACGACGCCGCCCTGGTGGTGCTGAGGGAACGCCAGAGCCGCATGCTCTGGACCGTGCTTGTCATCAACGCCGTGATGTTCGTGGTGGAATTCGGCGCTGGCTGGCTGGCCGGCTCCACCGCGCTGCTGGCGGATTCGCTGGACATGCTGGGGGATACGCTGGTGTACAGCCTGAGCCTGATCGTGGTCGCCCGTGGCGATCGCTGGAAGGCCGTTTCGGCGGGCTTCAAGGGCGCCATCATGGTCGGCTTCGGACTGGTGGTGCTGGCCGAAGCCGCGAACAAGGCCTATGCCGGCGCTCCACCAGTCGTTGGTCTGATGGCGGGCGTGGGTCTGTTGGCGCTGACCACGAATACCTTCTGCCTGTACCTGCTGACTCGCCACCGGGACGATGACGTGAACATGCGTTCGTCATGGGTCTGTTCGCGCAACGATCTCATCGCCAACAGTGGGGTGCTGCTGGCCGCGGGGCTGGTACTGCTTACCGGCAGTCGCTGGCCGGACGTGGTTATCGGCGTGCTCATTGCCGCCGTATTCCTGCGCTCGGCGGCCGGCGTGCTACGTCAGTCCCGCCGGACCTACCGACAGGCGAGCGTCGACGGCGCCTCGTCCGTGCCCGGCCAGTGAGGCCGGCAGACCAGCGCCGGGATTGCGCCGACCGGCACCCCGGCATCAAGTTGCGACTGTCACGGTATTGCCTGATCGGGATAACAGCGTTGTTGCAGCCCGGCCTGGCCGGCTGTGACCAGACCCCGACCGGCCGAAACCAGTTGGCGCTGGTACCTGAACCGATCATGCGGGATCTGGGGCAGGACGCCTTCGAGCAGATGAAGCAGGGGCAGCCGGTGGTCACCGATGCGGCCGTGCGCGCCCGGGTGGAGTGTATCGCCGGCCGGATCGTCGAGGCCGCCGGGCGGCAGTATCCGGAGAGCGACTCCCCCGGGGTGTGGGAAATCGTTGTATTCGAGAACGACACTCCCAACGCCTTCGCCCTGCCAGGCGGTCGGATAGGTATTCACACGGGGATTCTCGAGGTGGCCGACACGCCGGGCCAGCTGGCGGCCATCATCGGCCATGAAGTCGGCCACCTGCTGGCAAATCACGGCAACGAACGGTTGACCCAGCAACTCGGTATCAAGGCCGGTCTGGTGCTGGTGGGCATGTTCGGCGAGATCGAGAGCCAGCAGCTGCTGCAGGCGCTCGGCCTGGGCGCCCAGCTCGGCATTGTCCTGCCCTTCAGCCGGGCACACGAACGGGAGGCCGACCGGATGGGTTTGACCCTGATGGCCGCAGCCGGCTTCCCGCCGGGTGAAAGCGTGGCCCTGTGGCAGAACATGGCCCGGCGGGCCGGTGATCAGCCGATTGAATTTCTTTCCACCCACCCCGGGCACGAGTCCCGCATCGACATGCTGCAGAATCAGGTGGGTACGGTGGAGCCGCTTTATCGACAGGCGCAACCGGCGGACTGCTGATCTGGAAGCCCCAGCGCGAAACAGACCCGTGCGGCGGGGCTGGCGCGGCGATCTCCTGGCCAGATCACACCACGGAGCAAATCCACCGGACGGGATAACCGCGGCGCTGTCGCACCTTGCGATAACGGGCGCCGGTCAAAGAATGAACACCAGGGTGACGGGTATCACGATCAACGCCAGTGCGTTGCCGATGGCCACGATGGCGGCAACTGCCGAAGGATCCCGTCCCGCCTGCTCGGCCAGCATGTAGTTCATCACGGCCGGCGGCAGCGCGGCATAGAGAATGATCAGCGCGTCGAGCGGTGGCGCCGGTTGCGTCCACCACACCCAGGGAATGGCGATCAGCAGGCCGGTGAACGGGGTCAGCAGTCCGCCCACCAACCCCAGCCGCCACTCATCGATTCCACCCTCCGACAGCCGCATGCCCAGCGCCACCAGCATCAGTGGTATGGCCACATCGCCCAGCATGCGAACCCCGGGTTCGATCATCGCCGGTATCCGCCAGTCCAGCGCAAGTGCGATCAGTCCCGCCGCGGTGGCCAGCAGCATCGGATGCCGCATCAGTCCCGGCAAATCGAGCCGCCCCTGCAACACCCACAACCCGACGGTGAACTGCAGCACGTTGGTCACCACCAGCAGCACGACGGCCGCCGGCAGGCTGTCGGCGCCGAAAGCCAGCACCGCCAGCGGCAGTCCCATGTTGCCGCTGTTGTTGAACATTGCGGGTGGCACCAGCGTTGACGGCTGCCACCCCGCAAGCCGAGCCAGTGACCAGGCAATTAGACCGGAGCCGAGCACGATCACCAGCGTGGCCAGGGTCAACTGGGTAAAGGGCAGATCCTCGCCGGTCCGCTCGGTCAGGGCGTGGAATATCAGCGCCGGGATGAACAGGACGATATTCAGCCGATTGGCGGTGCCCATCTCGGTGGGACGCCAGCGTCCATAGGCGAAACTCAGCAGCACGATGCCGAACACCGGCACCGTGATTTCGAGGAGCTGGCGGATCATGCCGGAGCGGGTGCCCGCCGGCGGTCAGCGGCCATCCGGCGTGGCAGGATGGTCGGACGTCCGGGATGCCAGTAATCGGCTCGCCGTTTCGAACGGCAGCAAAACACAGCCCAGGCGGCGGGGAAACTGCTGGAGCGCGGCAAAGGCGGCCAGCGACGGGAAGCCGGGCGGCGGCGCCCCGCCCTTGCCCGCCGCCAGGCCGCGCAGATAGGTGGCCGCATCGAGGATCGTGCCCAGGTCGGCACCCGGTGCGTCGCGCCGCAGGGCACCCGCGGCGGCGCGGCTGAGCAGGCAGCCATGCGCCGCGGCATCACAATAGGTGATGCGACCGCCGTCGGTGGCCAGGCAGACAGTGGCCTGATCGGGGCAGAAACGGCCGTCCAGGCTCAGCTCGACCCCCTGCCCCGGCATCGGCGCCTGACTGGGCGACGCCTCGGCCAGCGTTGCCAGATCCGGCGCCGGAGATAACTCGCCGGCGGCCAGCCGCAGCCGATGCTGAAGGTCGGCGGCCGCATCGGCAGTGTCGATGTCGATCAGGACGCCATCGTCCGGTACAGCCACTTCGGCAACGCGGGCCTCGAGGCTGCGCAGCAATGATCTGGCGCCACGATCGCCGGTCAGCGCCTGCAATGCCGGGAAATGTCGCCGGTGCCAGAGCACCGGATTACCCCGCCGGCCGAGATGACTGGGCACGCAGGCGGCCACCGCCGGATTGTCCCGAAGCGTCCGGCATAGTCGAATCAGCGACTCGGCAGACACCAGCGGCATATCGCCCAGCATGATCAGGGCCCCGACGGCGTCATTCGGCAGGCCCGTCACGCCCGCGGCCAGCGAATGGGCCATGCCTTGTTCTGCCCGCGGGTTGACTGCGATCTCCACCGGCCAGTCGGCCAGCGCTCGAGCCACCGGGTTGTCCGCCGCCGCGACCACCACGCGGACCGGATCGGCGCCGGCAGCCAGCGCGGCCCGCACGGCATGAACCACGCATGGCTGGCCGTCCACCGCGAGCAGCAGCTTGTCCAGCGGCCCCATTCGTCGCGACTGGCCGGCAGCCAGAACCACGGCCGCGATGCGCGCCTCAGTCACGGGCGCCCCGGCGCACGGCCACCAGCTCCGCGAGGATGGAAACCGCGATCTCTTCCGGCGTCAGCGCCTTGATGTCCAGCCCGATCGGGGCATGGATACGGGCCAGCTGGTCCGCGTCGAAACCCTGTTCGCGAAGTCGTTCTAGCCGGGCGGCATGGGTGCGGCGGCTGCCCAGCGCCCCGATGTAGAAAACGTCATCGCTGGTCAGGGCCCAGCTCAGGGCCGGGTCGTCCAGCCGGGGTTCGTGGGTCAGCGTGGCTACGGCAATGCCGCCGCCGCCCGCCAGCCCGGCCAGCGCCTCGCCGGGCCATTCGCCGCGCACGTCAATGCCGCGCAGATTGTCGCTGTCGGCAAACGCGCGCCGTGGGTCGATCACCACGACATCCAGGCCGGCGATAGCCGCCATTCGCGCCAGGGGTTGCGCCACGTGCACCGCGCCCACAATCGCCAGCGTCGGAGCGGGCCGCAACGGCTGAATGAACCAGTCTTCCTGTTCGCGGGATTCCAGCCCGGCCCGGCCGCCGGTGAACCGGGCGCGGAGATCCTCGGGCAGGCTCTCGACGTCAGCCCATTCCACCAGTCGCGGACGCATGGAAACCAGATTGGTCAGCAGCCCCAGCGGCTCGCGCCGGGTCAGCGCCTCGGCGCAGCGTTCGATGATGGCCGGGCTCAGGCAGGCAGCGTCGTCGGCCACCGGCTGGACCAGCACCTGCAGGCTGCCGCCGCAGGTTAGCCCCGCCGACCAGGCGTCGTCGTTGTCGATGCCGAAATCCAGGATGCGCGACGCGTTGGCGGCAATGGCCTCGGCCGCCGCCATTACCACCTCGCTTTCGATACAGCCACCGGAGACGGACCCGGCAAAATCGCCCTGGTCATCGGCCACCAGCATGCTGCCCACGGGCCGCGGCGAGGCACCCCAGGTGCGGATCACGGTGGCCAGGGCCACCCGGCGGCCTTCCACACGCCAGCGGCCCGCCAGAATCAGCGGATTGATCGAGGCATCCGGTTCCGCTGCACCGGGCATCTCAGGGCGCGGGGCAATGGGCGCCGGCGTCGGCCCAGGCGGCAATCAGGTTGCCGAAGGTTTCCCAGTCACCAGGCACCGGTTCGCGGTCGCCGCCGGGGTTCCAGCCCCAGCCCACCAGGCTGTCTTCGGCCATGTGCTCGACCAGCTCATCCATGCTCATGCCGCCGTTGCGGTCGGTATCCTTGATCTGCTCGCAGATCTCGCCCAGCGACTTGCCGTACCAGGCCTGGGATTTCGGTGCCAGATGCCATGTCGGGTGCCCCGGCATGCCGCCGGCCGCCACGTTCTCCGGATTGTGACAGGTGAAGCAGCGCATGCCGGTCACGCCGAAATTGGCCGGGCCCCGCCGGACGGGCGGTTCATGCAGTTCCATCGCCATGCCCTGGCGCGGGCTGTCGCCCCTGGGATGGCAGTTCACGCAGCGCGGATGCTGAATCACCTTGCCTGCCTCGCCGAACATGGCCCGGGCCCGATCCGCGTTGTCCTCGATGTCACTGAAGGCTTCCGGGCCGCGCAGTTCGGAGTCGTTCTCGGCCGAATAGGCGGGCACCATTGTCAGAAAGCAGGTCACAACCATCATCAAACCGATTGTTTTCATTTCCATCTCCTCAGGCCGGTTTGACGAAGGGAAGATCGCGCACGGATTCGCCGGTCAGGCGCCGCCAGGCGTTGGCCACGGCCGGCCCGATGGGCGGCGTGCCGGGTTCGCCGACGCCTGTCGGGTCTTCGTCGGACTTCACGATGGCCACCTCCACCTCGGGCATTTCGTGGATGCGCAGCGATCGGTAACTGTCGAAGTTGGACTGTCTGACGCGACCGCCCTCTTCCAGCGTGATGGCGTCGAACAGGATGGCGCCCAGCCCGTAGCCGATGCCGCCCTCCATCTGGGCGCGGATCACGTTGGGGTTGACCGCCACGCCACAATCCACCGCGCACCAGACCCGATGCACGCGCGGGCCCTCGTCGCCGCGGGAGACCTCGGCAATCTCGGCCACGTAGCTGGAAAACGACTTATGCAGGGCCACCCCGCGAGCGCGACCCTCGGGTGCAGGTCCGGCGGCCTCGGCCAGTTTCGCCACTTCCCGCAGCACGCCGGCGTGGCGCGGATGCTCGTTCAGCAGTTCGAGCCGGCCGTCGATCGGGTCCTTCCCGGCCATTTCCAGCAGCTCGTCGAGGAAGGTTTCGGTGGAGTAGGCGGTGTGCGTGTGTCCCACTGACCGCCACCAGAGTACCGGCACCGGCGACGCCGGGCTGTGCAGCGATACCCGCAGGTTGGACAGTCGGTACGGCAGATTGTGGGCACCTTCCACCGAGGTCGGGTCGATGCCGTCCTCGATCTGGCCGGCAAATGCCGAGCCGGCCATGATCGACTGGCCGACGATGATCTGGTCCCAGGCCACGATATTGCCGTCGTCATCGATGCCGCCCGACAGCCGGTGCACGTTCAGCGGGCGATACCAGCCGCCCTGGATGTCGTCCTCGCGCGACCACACCAGCTTGAGCGGCCGCGACTTGCCGTGGGCTTTCGCCACCTCGGCGGCCTCGCGGGCCAGATGGCTGGCCTGGGTGGCCCGCCGGCCGAAGCTGCCGCCGGCATACATGGTGTGAATGACCACCTGGCCGGGCTCGATGCCGAATACCTCGCCGATCGCCTGCTGGTCGAGCGTCTGGATCTGGGATCCGAACCAGGCCTCCACTGAATCGTCCTTTGCCTGGATCACGCAATCCAGCGTTTCCATCGGCGCATGAGCGAGGTAGGGAAAGCGGTAGACCGCATCCAGCCGTTTCGCCAGACGCGACTGCACGCCGGCAACGTCGCCGCGATCCGTGGCGATATCGCCGACGTTCTCCGACAACGTCTCGAAATCCGCCGTGATCTGCTTGGTCGAGCGCGTCTCCGCCCCGGTCTCGTCCCAGTCGATCTTCAACGCCTTGCGGCCCTGCATGGCAGCCCAGGTGTCGCGGGCATAGACCGCGACGCCGCTGGGAATGGTCTGCACGTCCGCTACGCCCGGCACCTTGCGGGCCGCGGCGGCATCCACGCCGGCCACGGTCGCCCCGAACTTCGGCGGGTGCGCCACCACCACCGTCAGCATGTCGTCGCGCATCACGTCGAGCGTGAACTGTGCTTGGCCGTTGCTCTTGATGCTGGTATCCAGCTTGGGCACATCGGTGCCGATCAGGCGGAACTGGTCCGGTGATTTCAGCGTCACGTCTTCGGGCGGCTCGAAGCGGCTCGCAGCCTCGGCAAATTCACCGAACGACGCGCGCTTCCCGCTACCCTCGTGCGTGATCACACCCTTGCTGACGGAGATTTCCCCGGCCGGCACCGACCAGGCCTCGGCCGCGGCCCGCACCAGCAACGCCCGAGCGGCGGCACCGGCCTTGCGCATCTGGTTGTAGGAGTTGGCCATGGCGGTTGACCCGCCGGTGCCCTGCACGCCGAACGCCAGGTTCTTGTACAGCTCGGCATCGGCCGGCGCGCTGCGGGCACGCATCTGGCCCCAGTCGGCATCCAGTTCCTCCGCCACCAGCGTGGCCAGCCCGGTGAACGGCCCCTGCCCGAACTCGATGTGCTTGATCAGCACCGTCACGGTGCTGTCCGGCGCGATGCGCACGAAGGCATTGGGCGAAAAATCGGCCCCGCTGCCATCCGGTCGGAAGAAGGCTGCGGCGCCGGAATCGGCTTCCGGCACCTGAGCCCGACCGCGCCCGGGCAAAGCCATACCGATGACCAGCCCGGCGCCGGCCAGGGCGCTGTGCTTGAGAAATTCGCGGCGTCCGGTATCGATGGTGTCGATTGTCATGACCCTACCCCGCCAGCTGCTCAGCCGCGTCGTGAACGGCCTGTCGGATGCGCACATAGGTGGCGCAGCGGCAGATATTGCCGGTCAGCGCGCCGTCGATGTCGTCGTCCGTGGGATTGGGCTTTTCCGTGAGCAGCCCGGTGGCGGTCATCACCTGGCCGGACTGGCAGAAACCGCACTGCGGGACGTCGATGGCGCACCAGGCGTCCTGGATCGCCTTGGCCTGCGGGCTGTCGAGCCCCTCGATGGTGGTGATCTTGCTGTTGCCGAGAAACTTCACCGGCGTCACGCAAGATCGTTTGGGCTGCCCGTCCACATGCACGGTGCAGGCACCGCACTGCGCTACACCGCAGCCGAACTTGGTGCCGGTCAGACCGAGCCGGTCTCGCAACACCCAGAGCAGCGGCATGTTTTTCGGGACATCGACATTGTGAGCGGTGCCGTTGATATTCAACTTCATGGCAAGTCTGGTTAGATCGTCGGAAACACCACTCTAAGCATGGCATCGTCGCCGGACAACCGTGGAAAGCGGCGGCATGGCACCGCCATCTGCCGCCCACGCTGGGCCAATGGCTATTCCGGTGTGATACCGCTTGCCACCAAGACACGCGCGGCCATGTTATAGGCGGCGATCAGCGCGACGATCTCGACCTGCTGGCGCGGTTGCGGCCAGTGCTCGCGCAGGGCCGCGAACGTGGCCTCGTCGATGATCACGTGACGGGTGCTGGCAACGGTGAACGCCATCAGCGCACGCTGCCCGGCATCGAAGAGTTTTGTTGCTTCCGCGGCGGCCGCGGCATCGGCCGCCAGGGCGTCGAACTGCGCCTGGCTGCCGCCGGCCTGCAGGAACAGCGCCTCGTGGTGATGCAGCTCGTAGTCGGCGCCGGTGAGCGACGCCACGGTGCAAATGGCCAGCTCGCGGGTCAGGGCCGGTAGCTCGAATTCGCCACGCACCGCGCCCAGCAGGGCGCCCCAGCCACGCGCCAGCGGCGGGCTGTGCAGCAGGATGCGATCCAGATTCAGCAGCTCGCCGCCACGGCGCTCGCGGATGGCGGCGACCAGATCGGCCGGGCCGGCCGCCTCGTCGTTCAGGTAGGGGATTTGCGGCATGGGTTTACGGCCAGGGTTTTTCCGGGCGCAGCGCGGCCAGGCGCTTTTCCGGGTCCTCTTCCAGCACCATGGGATCGTGCGTGGGAAACACCAGGTCGCTGCGCTGGCCGATGTCGCGCATGGCACGCAGCATCTGCTCCAGGTCGTAGTACAGGCCTGGCGGAATTCCCTGCCCCACGTTGAGCTGCACCTTGCGCACGATGTCGCCGACGATGCCCACCACCCCGTCCGGGGTGTTCACGTAGATGCACTGGCTGCCGGGCGTGTGGGTGTCCGGGTAGAGAATGCAGTCGATGCCGGGAAACGGCGTGACATCGCCCTCGATCAGTTCCACCCGTTCCCACAGCGGATTGACCAGGGCGGCGATGTCCTCGCGGTCGTAGAACAGTTCGCGGTTGCCGATCTCCAGGCCACGCGGGCCGACCGGCGCGGCGGCGGCCGCCAGCTCGCTGCGCTGGACGATGATCCGGGCATTGGGCAGGTCCTCGCAGCCGCCGGCGTGATCGTAGTGCAGGTGGGTGATCAGCACGGTCTTGATGTCCTCCGGCTTGTAACCGAAGCGGGCCAGTTGCGCGGCCAGGGTGTTGTCCTCGCCGATGCTGTGCGGCCCCAGCTTGTGGATGTTCATGGCGCGATCGGCGCTGCGCATGCCGGTATCCACCAGGATCGGCTCCGAGCCACCCTCGATGAGAAAGGCCAGCACCGGCACTTTCACCGGCGCGACGTTCTTGGTCAGGCTCCAGAAGATATCCAGCACCGAGCCCACCTGGGCCTCGCCCAGGATCAGCGGATGCACCTGGTACTCCTTTGTCTTGCTGGCCTTCGTCATGATGGCGCTCCCTGGCTGCGTGCCGCGTCGATCGCCGCCAGAACCCGTTCCGGCGACAGCGGCAGTTCACTGAGTTGCACGTCGAGCGGTGACAGTGCGTCTTCCACCGCGTTCATCACCGCCGCCGGAATGCCCACCGGACCGCCCTCGCCCATGCCCTTGGTACCAAGGGGCGTGTTCGGGGACGGACAGACCAGATGACCGATCTCGATGTTGGGCACGTCCGGCGCCTGGGGAATCAGATAGTCCCAGAAGCCCTTGTTGAGCAGGTGGCCCTGTTCGTCGTAGCGCAGTTCCTCGCCCAGCACCGCACCCAGGCCCTGCACGCAGCCACCGTGCAGCTGGCCGTTGACGATGGTCGGGTTGATCACCGTGCCGCAGTCGTGGGCGGCGTACACCCGGTCCACGCGGGTGGCGCCGGTTTCGGTGTCCACCTCCACGATCACCGCGAAGCAGCCGCTGGGATGGGTGGCGTAAATGCTCAGCGAGCCGGCGTCGTTGGGCACCCAGCGCACCACCGGATTGGTCCAGGTGGCGGTGGCTTCCAGATTCGGTTCCTCGCCCTCCGGGACGATGCCGTGCGGGCCCGGCCACAGCGACACGGCGTTGCCGAGGTCGCGAAAGGCCAGGCTGGCCGCCCCATCGGTCCGTTGCACGGCGCCGTCGCGCAGCGTGACAGCGTCGGTGTCGCATTCCATCATGCGAGCGCCGATGGCCCGCATGCGCCGCGCCAGCTTGCGGGCGGCCTCCACGGCGGCGGATACGCCGAAGCTGGCGCCGCGGCTGGACCAGGCGCCCAGGCCGTAGGGCACGCCGTGGGTGTCGCCGAATACCACGTTGATGCGGTCCGGGGTCACGCCGAACTCGTCGGCCACCACCTGGGCCAGGGTGGTTTCCACCCCCTGGCCGATATCCTGCATGCCGGTGAGCAGCAGGAAGTCGCCCTGCGGCATCATGCGCACGGTAGCGGTTTCGTAGGCATTGAAGATGCTGTTGGGCACCGCCCCGCCGGCCGGCTCCAGCATCATGGCGAAGCCCACGCCCAGGTAGCGGCCGGCGGCACGGGCCTCGGCCTGGCGCTTGCGGAACGCGGCCAGATCCACGCCGGCTTCCGCCATCGCCAGCAGCTCGGGGTAGTCGCCACTGTCATAGATCGGACCGGTGAGTATCTCGTAGGGAAACTCGTCGGGCTGGACCAGATTGCGCCGGCGTAGCTCGTTGGCGTCCATGCCGAGCTGGCGGGCCGCGATATTCATGAAGCGCTCGATGCCGTGGTTGGCGATGTCCTTGCCATAGCCACGGTAGGCGCCGTACGGCGCCTTGTTCGAGACCACGCCCACCACGTCCGCGCTATAGGCCGGCACCTTGTAGTTGCCGGGAAAATAGAACGCCCCCACCAGGAGCTGCCCCGCGCCGGCGGCCCGGTTGGTGCCATCGCAACCGCAGTTGCCCAGCAGATGTGTACGCAGGCCCAGGATGCGACCGTCGTTGTCGAAGGCGCCTTCCATGGTCAGGCGATAGTCGCGGGCGTGGATGCCGGAAAGCAGGTTCTCCTCGCGGGTCTCGGCCCACAATACCGGCCGCCCCGTGCGCATGGACAGCAGGCAGGGAATGACTTCCCCGTCCACCTGCAGCTTGAGCCCGAAGCCGCCGCCCACGTCCTTGCAGATCACCTCGATGCGCGCTTCCGGCAGATCCAGGGTCTGGGCCAGCAAGGTACGGCACTGGTGCGGGTTCTGGGTGGACAACCGCAGGGTCAACCGGCCCTCGCTGGACCAGTAATGGGCCAGCGCCACGCGCCCTTCCATCGGTACAGCCGTATAACGGTGGTGGGGAATCTCGGCCACCACGGTATGCGCGGCCTCGGCGAAGGCCTGGTCGAGCGGACCATCGCTGAACTGGTATTCGAGGCAGCGGTTGTCGGGCCAGTCCTCGTAGAGTCGCGGCGCGTCGTCGGCCAGGGCTTGGTCGATGTCCACCACCGGTTCCAGGACCTCGTAATCCACGACGATTTTCGCCAGCGCGTCTTCGGCAATATAGGGGTCGATGGCTGCCACCGCGGCCACCGGCTCGCCGTGATAACGGACCTTGTCCACCGCGATGGCATGCGATTTGTTCATGCGCATGCCGATGTCGATGGTGGGCGGTAGCGGGTGCGAGAACTCGGCCGCCTCGGCGCCGGTGAGCACCTGGACGACGCCCGGCATGGCGCGGGCCGCGCTGGTGTCGATGCGCCGGATGCGGGCATGGGCGTGCGGGCTTCGCAGGATGGCGGCATGCAGCGTGTCGGCATCGGCCAGGTCGGCCACGTAACGCCCCTGGCCGGTCAGCAGACGGGTGTCCTGAACCCGCTCGGTGGACCGCCCCACCCACTTGTCGCCGTCCGTAGCCGGCCGCGACTCGTCGGCAACCGGCGGCGCGTCGCCGCGCAGTTCCGCCGCCGCATCGAGCACGGAGGCGACGATGTTCTGGTAGCCCGTGCAGCGGCAGAGATTGCCCACCAGCGCCGCACGCACCCCGGCCTCGTCGGGCTCGGAATTGCTTTCCAGCAAAGCCTGGGCGGAGTTGAGCATGCCCGGCGTGCAGTAACCGCATTGCAGGCCGTGCCGGCGGCGGAAGGCGCGCTGCAGCACGCTCAGGCGGTCCGCCGTACCCAGGGCCTCCACCGTCTCCACCGCCCTGCCATCGGCCTGGCGCGCAAGCATCATGCAGGACTTCACCGGCGCGCCGTCCACACGCACGGTGCAGGCCCCGCAGCGGGCATCGTCACAACCGGTATGGGTGCCGGTCAGGCGCAGTTCCTGGCGCAGATAATCGACCAGCAGTAGCCGCGAGGGCACCAGCGCCTCGCGTGCCTCGCCGTTGACCTCCAGCCGGATCGGGGTGCTGTCCTGCGGATTGCCGGTCATGCCGCACCCGCCGCCGCGCGTACTGCGCGGTCCGCGATCACCGGCAGAATCCGGCGGCGATACGCCGCCGAGGCGTGCGGCGTGTCGGGGGGATCGAGTTCGCCGGCAAAGGCCTCCAGGGCGGTGCGCAACGCCGCCGAACCGGGTTCCAGGGCCGGCAAGGCATCGGCTGGCGGGGCAACGACATGTCCGTGCACGCCGCCGAATGCCAGACCGGGCCGCGTGCCGAGGGTTGCCGCGGCGCTGACGATGCCGGGGTCCGCCGCACGCCGGGAAAACTTGACGAAGCCGCTGGCCGGCGCTGCCGGCACCCGGATGGCCACGATCAACTCACCCCGGTTGCCGGCCGTCTCCCCGGCCAGAAAGTCTGCCAGTTGTCGGCGATGCTGCTGCCCGGCGCCGGCCACGACGATTTCGGCACCTGCCGCCAGCAGGGCCACCGCAACATCCGCGCCGCCACCGGTGCAGAGGTTGCCCCCTACCGTGGCGCGATTGCGGATCTGCACGTCACCCACCGCGGCGGCGGCAGCGGCGAGCGCCGGACAGTGCCGGCGCACCGCGGCATCGGCCGCCAGCGTGGCCAGGCGGGTGATCGCGCCGATTTCCAGGACATCGCCTTGCGCCCGGATGTAGTCGAGTTCGGCCAGCCCGGAAATATCCACCAGGCGTTTGGGGCTCAACAGGCGCTGGCGCATGTCCTTGAGCAACGCCTGGCCGCCGGCCAGCCAGTAGGTATCGGCATCGGGCCGGGCCAGGATCGCGTCGAGCTCCGCCCGACCGTGCGGCCTCAGCAGTTCGAATTCAGCCGGTCGCATGTGTCTTCTCCTCCGCGCCGGTTTTCCGGCTGTCATCGTTTTTTCTATCGTCGTTACGGCCCACGAACCACATGGACCACGCACCCTAGGCAGCAATCAGTTCCCGTACCGCGGCGGCGATACCTGGCGCATCCGGGATCAGGACCGCCTGCAGGTCCGGCGATGCGGGAACGCGCGTATCCGGTGTAGTCAGCCGCCGGACCGGTGCGCTCAGCAGGGATTCATGCGCCTCGTGAATCCGGCTGGCCAGTTCGGCGCCAAAGCCGCCGCTGCGCACTGCCTCGTGCACGATCAGGACCCGGCCGCCGCCATCGGCCACCGCCTGAGCCACGGCGTCGTGGTCCATCGGGTTGAGCCAGCGCAAGTCGACCACGGTGGTTTCAATACCTTCCCCGGCCAGCTGCTCCGCCGCCTCCAGCGCGCGGGGCAGCATGCTGCCCCAAGTGAGGATGGTGGCATCCCCGCCACTGCGGTGGCGGCGCGCGCGTCCCACCGGCTCGGCGCCGTCGGTGAGCGCCACTTCGCCCTTGGTCCAGTACAGCGCCCGCGCCTCGATGACCACGCAGGGGTCGGGATCGGCCGCGGCCGAGCGCAACAGGCTGTAGGCGTCGGCGGGCGTCGCCGCCAGTGCCACCTTGAGGCCGGGGATGTGGGTCAGCAGGCCCTCGATGCACTGCGAGTGCTGCGAACAGGAGCCCGGTGTGGCGCCCTGCTGCATGCGCACCACCATCGGCACCGACGACTGGCCGCGCGTGACATAGCGGATATTGGCGGCCTGATTGATCAGCTGATCGAAGGCGACGAAGACGAAATCCGCCCACATGATTTCGACGATCGGACGCAGCCCGGAAAGGGCGGCGCCGACCGCGGAACCGAGGATGGCATTCTCGGCAATCGGGGTGTCGAACACGCGATCGGCGCCGAAATCTCGCTGCAGCAGCTTGCCCACGCCGAAGATACCGCCGGCCTTGCCGACATCCTCGCCGTAAAAGACAGTGGCCGGCTGGCTTTGCAGCTCGTCACGCAAGGCGGTGTTCACCGCCTCGGCATAGGTCATCTCGCGGGTTTCGCGCACCGCCGGTGCCGGCGCATCGGCCGGAGGCGCCAGAACATGGTCGGTGGCGGTGGCCGGATCCGGGCGCGGCATGGCCAGTACCCGTTCGGCCAGAGCGTCCACCGCCGCCTCCTGTTCCCGGTGCAGGGCGTCAACCTCATCGGCGCTCATGGCGCCGGCATCGATCAGGCGCTGGCCCAGCAGCGCGAGCGGATCCTCCGCGGCGGCCGCCTTCTTGTCGGCAGCCGGGCGGTAGTGTTCGATGTCCTTGTTGTAGTGGCCCCAGAGGCGGGGCACGCGGCACTCGATGAACATCGGCCCGTCGCCGTCACGCGCGCGCTGCGCGGCGATCGCGACGGTGTCGCGCACCACCGCCGGGTCGGTGCCGGCAATGGTGGTGCTCTGTATGCCGTAGCCGCCGGCGCGGCGGGCAAGGCGCGAAACCCTGAACATGTCCCCGGTCGGCGTGAGTTCGGACCAGCCGTTGTGCTCGCAAAGAAAGATCACGGGCAGGGCGCGAGCGGCGGCGAACGCCATGGCTTCATGAGTGGCCCCCTGGTTCATGGCGCCATCGCCGATCGACACCAGCACCACCCGCCCGTTGCCGGCGGCGAGATTCGCCAGGGCCACCCCGCAGGCCTGGGTGGTGCCGGCCCCGACAATGGAGTTCTCGCCGATGAAGCGGGTATGCGGCGCCAGCATGAAGGCCGACCCGGCCCGCCCGCCGTTGATGCCGGCCTCGCGGTGGCAGATTTCGGCGAGAACCGCCTCGTCGTCCAGCCCCGCCGCCAGGGCCCAGGCATGGCCGCGATAGGTGGCGATGACCGGATCATCCTCCCGGAGACCGGCGACCGCGCCATAGGCCACCGCCTCCTGGCCGGCGCAGAGGTGGACCGAGCCGGCGATTCCCGGGGGATCGGTGCGGGTCAGTGCCAGCACCTTCGCCTCGAAGGCGCGCACGAAGCTCGTCCAGCGCAGGGCCTGGCGTATCGCATCGTGATCGAATGGCTGCGGCGACGACTGTGGCGCCGTATCGGCAGTTGCTCTGACCTGACCCATGGTCCCTCCTGGCACCGGTTGACAGCGGCGGGCGTCGTGCGCCGGCCCGCTGAACGTTGATGCTAGCGACCTTGCCAGAATTGTCAAATTATAATGTTATTATCATATTATGATTATTCTGACGTGCCTTCATGGGCCGCCACGACGCCCCGCAGGCTGTGCAAATACGCCGCCTGACGCTCGGTCAGGCGGTCCGTGGGTGCGGAGATGCCCAGGGCGAAGGCCGCCGGCATCCGCCCGATGGGCACGGCCAGACAGGACAGACCTTCGGCAAACTCCTCGCGGTCCATGCCGAAGCCCTGTTCGCGGATCTCGGCGAACTGCGCCTTCAGACCACTGCGGCTGGCCACGGTATGGGCGGTGCGGCGTGTCCGGGGGTGCCGCTGCAGGTAGGCATCGACCTGGTCCTCCGGGCTCATCGCCAGCAGCAGCTTGCCCGAGGCGCGGGCGTGGGCGTCGCCGGCGAAGCCGCGCGGAATTTCCGCTGCCTGTACCGGCAGGCCACCGCGGGCGCTGGCCAGCACCACGATTTCGCCCTCCACCCAACCGACGGCGTAGGCGGTCTCGCCGGTGGCCTCCGCGGCCTCACGGGCGTAGGGCAGCAGGAAATCCGGCGCCTGGAACTGGCGGTTGAAGCCCTGCGCCAGGGTGGCTACCCCCAGGCCCAGCAGATAACGGTTGCCGTTGGTCTTGCGCACCATCTGCAGCGCGGAAAGCGTGTGCAGCAGGTGATAGACCACCTGGCGCGATAAGCCGAGGTCGCGGGCCAGCTCGGTGGCACCGATACCGCCACCGCCGTGCGCGGCGATGGCCTGCAGCAGCGCAATGGCGCGGGCCGCCGACCGCACCCGCGGTTTGGGCTCGCCCGGGGAATCAGCGCCGGCCACGCCACGAATCTCCCGGGCCGCCTCGTTCCGGAGCGTGGCCGGCGGCGGCGCACGGCGGGGAAAGTTGCATTGTGGTCGCTCCTCTTCTAATTTCGGCAATCTTTCTTTTACGAATTTCCGCGCAAGGGGTGACATCGCATGGCGGCAAAACCCGCCAGTCCCTACTATACGGCCGACCACGAGTTGTTTCGCGATCAGGTGCGGCGCTTCGTGGCCCGCGAGATCGAGCCGCATATCCATGCCTGGGACGAGGCCGGCCGGGTGCCGCGCGAGTTTTTCAGAACCGCCGCGGAAGCCGGATTGCTCGCCCTAGGCTACCCCGAGGAATTGGGCGGCACCCCAGTGCCCGATTATCACTACCACATCGTGTTTCACGAGGAGATTGCCCGCGCCGGCTCGGGCGGCATCATCCCCGCGGTGTGGATTCACGGCATCGCCTGCCCGCCAATCGTGGCCTTCGGTACCGACGAGCAGAAGAATCGCTTCGTCAAACCGGTGCTGGCCGGCGACAGGATTGCCGCGCTGGCAGTCACCGAGCCGGGTGGCGGCTCCGACGTGGCGAACCTGCAGACCGTGGCCCGGCGCGACGGCGACGATTACATCATCAACGGCTCGAAGACCTTCATTTCCGGCGGCATGCGAGCCGATCACTTCACTGTGGCGGTACGCACCGGCGAGCCAGGGCTGGGCGGCGTGTCGATGCTGGTGGTCGAGGCGGATTCGTCGGGCTTTTCACGCACCGAACTCAAGAAGATGGGCTGGTGGTGCTCGGACACCGCCACCCTGCACTTCGACGACTGCCGCGTGCCCGCAGCCAACCTCATCGGCATGGAAAACGCCGGATTCGCGGCGATCATGCACAACTTCAATCACGAGCGGCTGGGGCTGTCGGCCCAGGCCTACGGGCTGGCGCAGTGCTGTCTCGATGAGGCCACCGACTGGGCAAAACAGCGCCAGACCTTCGGCAAGCCGCTGATCAAGCATCAGGTGATCCGCCACAAGCTGGTGGACATGGCCACGCGCATCAACGCCACCAAGGCCACGCTGGAGGCCCTGGCCTGGCGGGTGGACCAGGGCGAAACGCCGATCGCCGACATCTGCATGCTCAAGAACCTTGCCACCGGCACGCTGGAATTCTGTGCCAACGAGGCGGTCCAGATATTCGGCGGCATGGGCTACATGCGGGAAACCAAGGTCGAGCGCATCTACCGCGAAACCAAGGTGATGAGCATCGGCGGCGGCGCCACCGAGATCATGAAGGACCTGGCCGCGCGCCAGATGGGTTTCTGAACACCTCACCTGCCATCCCCTCTCCCGCCTGAGGGAGAGGACCAGGGAGAAGGTTTTCGTCAGGACGATCCCTTACGCGGACCTTCTCCCCAGGGAGAAAGGCCTCGTACACACCAGATAAATAACGATTCGGAGAGGAGTGACCACCATGAATGCCACCGCCATGCGCGAGAACCCGCCCTGGGCTGCCGCCCTGCCCAGCACCGACATGCCGCCGATTCCCGAGGATTCGCTGGCCGACATCGTCGAACGCCACGTGGCCGAAGCGCCGGCGGCGCCCTGCCTGGAATATCTCGGCGTGTCGATCAACTACAGCGAGCTGGACGCCTGGGCCAACCGTTTCGCCAACCTGCTGCGGGAGCTGGGCGCGAAGAAGGGCGACGTCATCGGCGTGCACCTCCCCAACACGCCGCAATACGTGATCGCGCTGGTGGCGGCTTCCAAGCTGGGTTGCGCCGCCTCGGGCGTGTCGCCTCTGCTCACGGCCGATGAATTGGCCTACCAGGTGGATAACGCCGGCATCCGGTTCCTGGTCACGCTGGATCAGCTGTTCAATGGTGCGGTCGCGCCCATCGACGGCAAGGTGCCGAACCTCGAAGCCGCTATCGTCGCCGGCCCCATCGACTTCCTGCCAGGCTGGAAGAAATTCCTGGCGCGAGTTCTCAAGAAAGTGCCGAAAGTCGATATTCCGGCGACAAAACAATTCCGCACCATCGGCTACTGGCCGGCCATCAACGGCGCCGCCGCCGAGCGGGTACACACCGAGGTGGATATGGATGACGTGGTGCTCATCCAGTACACCGGCGGCACCACCGGCAAGCCCAAGGGCGCCCAGCTGACCCAGCGCAACCTCCAGGCCAACGCCGTGCAGAGCGAGGCCATGGTGACCTACAACGTGGGCGACGAGACATTCGCCTCGGTGTTCCCCTACTTTCACGCCGCCGGCCTCGCCGTGTGCCTGATGGGCCTGCGCCAGCGCGCCAAGCTGCTGGTGGCCCCGGATCCGCGCGACCTCAAGACCTTCTGCAAGGCCATGCAGGCCCATCCGCCCACACTGTTCGGCAACGTGCCCACGCTCTATCAGATGCTGCTGGACGAGCCCGAGTTCGGGAAGGTGGATTTCTCGCGACTGAAGATGGCCATGTCTGGCGCCGGACCGATGCCGGCCGAGGTGATCCCGAAGGTCGAAGCCATCGTCGGTGAAGGCAAGTTCTGCGAGGCCTACGGCCTGACCGAAACCAGCCCCATGATCACCACCAATCCGCCGGGCCGCACCAAGCCCGGCACCGTGGGTGTACCGATTCCGGGCACGGACATCCGTATCGTCGACGCCGAGAACGGCGACCGGGAAATGCCCTTCAACGAACCGGGCGAGCTGATCGCGAACGGCCCGCAGGTGTTCGGCGGCTATCTCGGCCTGCCGGACGAGTCCGCCAAGGCCCTGCGAGAGTTTGACGGCAAGACCTTCTTCTACACCGGCGACATCGCGAAAATGGATGAAGAAGGTTACATAACCATCTGTGATCGCAGTAAGGACATGCTGATCGTCGGCGGTTTCAAGGTATTCTCGGTGGAAGTCGAGAACAAGCTCAAGGCGCTGGACGACGTCGAACTCTCCGCCGTCATCGGCACCCCGGACGAAAAACGCCCCGGCAACGACGTGGTCAACCTGTACGTCCAGCTCACGGAGGCCGGCAAGGCCAAATCCGCCGATCAGGTCAAGAACGAGATTCTGGCCTTCTGCCGCGAGCACATGTCGGCCTACAAGGTGCCCAAGCACATCCATATTGTCGACGAGATTCCGCTTACCCCGGTCGGCAAGGTGGACAAGAAGGCGTTGCGCTAAGCGTGGGCGCGATACAATCTCTTGGTGACATTCGGTGGCAAGTTATTGGCAGTTGCGCTCGTGTTTGTTACGGCCGGATGAACCGCTAATTTT
>NZ_JAVRIB010000017.1:0-63195 GCF_031846275.1 Spectribacter hydrogenoxidans | reverse complement strand
CAAAAAACCCGCCTTCCCGGCGGGTCATTTGTTTGGCTGGGGGAGAGGGATTCGAACCCCCACTGGCGGAGTCAGAGTCCGCAGTCCTACCGTTAGACGATCCCCCAGTTGATCGTCGCCTCGCTTAGCGCTTGCTGTACTGCGGCGCCTTGCGGGCCTTGCGCAGGCCGATCTTCTTGCGCTCGACCTTGCGGGCGTCACGCGTCACATAACCGGCGGCGCGCAGGGCGCCCCGCATGCCTTCGTCGTACTGGATCAGCGCCCGGGCGAGGCCATGACGGATGGCGCCGGCCTGGCCGTTCGGCCCCCCGCCTTCGACGGTGACATAGATATCGAAGCGCTCGGTGGAATCGGTCACTTCAAGCGCCTGCCGCACGATCATGCGCGAGGTCGGCCGTCCGAAGTAGTCGTCCAGCGACTTCTTGTTGACGGTGATGTCGCCCTTGCCGGGCCGGAGGAAGACACGAGCGGTCGCGGTCTTGCGGCGGCCGGTGCCGTAGCTCTGTTCGGTTGCCATCGATTAAATCTCCAACGCCTTGGGCTGCTGCGCGGTGTGGGGGTGTTCACCACCCGGGTAGACCCGCAGCTTGCGGTACATGGCACGGCCCAGCGGGTTCTTGGGCAGCATGCCCTTGACGGCCAGTTCGATCACGCGCTCGGGATGACGCTCGATCTGCTCTTCCAGCGTCGTTTCCTTGAGGTGGCCGGGGTGGCCGCTGTGGCGGTAGTAGCGCTTCTGCTCGCGCTTCTTGCCGGTCACGTGCACCTTCTCGGCATTGATCACCACGATGTGGTCGCCGGTGTCCACGTGGGGCGTGTATTCAGGCTTGTGCTTGCCGCGCAGGCGCGTGGCAATCTCGGTGGCCAGCCGACCCAGCGTCTTGCCATCGGCATCAACCAGATACCAGTCGGCAGCAACCTCGCCGGGTTTCGCGGAATACGTCTTCATGTCGGTGTCTCGCAGATAGCGGAATGCGCCGGGGCCTGCCACCCCGAAAGGCGCGCGATATTACCCGAGGCGGTGGGACATTGCAATGAATGCCGCGGGATTCAGGGCTTGCGGATCAACAGTTCGCTTACCGGACGCCGCCGCATTTTCGGGGCTTCGTCCGCATAGCCGTACCAGAGTAACGCAATCACGTCCTCGACCGTGGAATCGATCTCCAGCAGGGCATGAAATTCGGGGGCTCGGGTGACCTCGCCGGTGGTCCATTTGCTGGCCACGCCCTCGCACCAGAGCGACAACGTGAGGTTGTAAACGGCGCAGGCGCAGGCCGCGTAATCCTCGCGTGCGCGGAGCGGATCCGGGTCCAGCACCTGGGTCACCACCAGCCAGCCGGGGATCGCGCTCCAGCGCTGGCGCTTGGCTTCGCCCGCGGCCTCACCGCGGGCCGCCGCCACTCGGCGGGCGTTGAGATCAACGATCTTCGTCGCCGTCTCGCGCCCGAGCAGGTGAAAACGCCAGGGCTGGGTGAGCTTATGGTTGGGTACCCAGCGGGCCGCCTCGATGGCCCGCATGACGACCTCGTCGGCCGGCCGTTCCGGCAGAAAGCGGGCGATGGTGCGCCGTCCGCGCACGAGTGCCGCCAGTTGCGACTGCTCGATCGGGGGCGGCTCGGGGCCGATGCGGTCGTCGTCGCTCATGGCGCCAGCGCGGTCTCGACCCGCAGCAGGATAAGGTCCGCCAGTTCGGCATGCATGGCCGCGCGCAGGTCCCGGCTCTCGGCATCCGCCGCCAGCCGCCGGCTGTCGTCGAAGCCCACGTCGCGCTGGGTGCTGACCTGCTGATCGCGCAGCAGGGTTTCCCCGTCCCGGATCAAGTCGAAGCTGGCCTCGCTGATCAGTTCGAAGGCATTGGCGCGGCCGTCCTGCGGACTCACGGACAGCACCCGCCGGGTGTCGTCGATGCCCCGGATCACCAGACGTGCTGACGCCTGCCCGTCACCCCCGCCGGTTCGCTCGCGCAGCACGTCGATCAGCGGCGGCGGCAGCACGCGATAGCGCTGTTCGTATTCGACCTGCAGGCCGTCCAGCCCCGACCCGGCGACACTGCCCGCCATGTGGAAGCCGCAGGCCGATAGCCAGAGGGTTAGCAGGAGAACGCCGGCGCGCATTGGTATAGGCATCAATCAGAGGTTCCTATACCACCAGATTGAGCAGTTTGCCGGGCACGACGATGCGCTTGCGCACGGCCTGATCGGTCAGATGGCGGGCGACGTTGGGTTCCTCGCGGGCCGCGGCCTCGATCGCGTCGTCGTCCAGATCCGCGGCCACGCGGATGCGGCCGCGCACCTTGCCGTTGATCTGCACCACGAGTTCCACTTCGTCCCGCGCCAGGGCCGCCGGATCATGGATCGGCCACTCGGCATCCAGCAGATCATCGCGGTGGCCAAGGCCCTGCCAGAGAACCTCGGCCACGTGCGGCACGATCGGGGTCAGCATGCGCACGACGGCATCCAGGGCTTCCTGGCGCACGGCCTGGCCACCGGGCGAGTCATCGTCGAACCTCGCCAGGGCGTTGCACAGTTCCATCACCGCGGCGATGGCGGTATTGAAGGTGTAACGCCGGCCGATGTCATCGCCCACCTTGGCGATGGTTTCGTGCAGCTTGCGCCGCATCGCCATCTGACCCTCGTCCAGAGCATCCGGATCCGCCAGCGGCGCGGGGCCGGTGGCGGCGTGATCGGCCACCAGCCGCCACAACCGCTTGAGGAAACGGAACGCGCCCTCGACGCCTGCATCCGACCATTCCAGCGACTGTTCCGGCGGCGCCGCGAACATCATGAACAGCCGCACGGTGTCGGCGCCGTAGTGGTCGATCATCGCCTGCGGATCGACGGTATTGCCCTTGGACTTGGACATCTTGGCCCCGTCCTTGAGCACCATGCCCTGGGTCAGCAGCCGGGCGAAAGGTTCGTCCGGCGCCGACAGACCCTCGTCGCGCAGCAGCTTCTGGAAGAAACGGGCGTAGAGCAGATGCAGGATGGCGTGCTCCACCCCGCCGATGTACTGATCCACCGGCAGCCAATAGTTGGCCCGCGAATCCAGCATGGCCGTGTCGTTGTCCGGACAGGCGTAGCGCGCGAAATACCAGGAGGACTCGACGAAAGTATCGAAGGTGTCGGTTTCGCGCCGCGCCGGCTTGCCGCACTGCGGGCAGTTCACCTCGACGAAATCGGCCCGGCCGGGCAGCGGCGATCCGGCGCCCGCCGGCGTGACATCCTCCGGCAACCGTACGGGCAGGTCGGCTTCGGGCACCGACACGGCGCCACAGCCCTCGCAGTGGATGACCGGAATCGGGCAGCCCCAGTAGCGCTGCCGGGAAATGCCCCAGTCGCGCAGGCGGTACTGCACGCGGCGCCGGCCCCAGCCGCCCGCCTCCAGCCGGTCCGCGATCGCCGCGAACGCGGCGTCGAAATCGAGACCGGTGAATTCGCCGGAATCGATCAGATTGCCGCGGTCGGAAAAGGCTTCCTGGGTGACGTCCGGCGATGCGCCGTCCGCCATGGCGATCACCGGCTTGATCGGCAAATCGTAGGCGCGGGCGAAATCCCAGTCCCGCTGATCGTGCGCCGGGACCGACATGATCGCGCCGGTGCCGTACCCCATCAGCACGAAGTTGGCGACGTAGACCGGCAGCCCCTCGCCCGACAGCGGATGCACGGCTTCGATATCCAGCCGGTAGCCCCGCTTGTCCCGGGTTTCCAGATCGGCCGCGGCGGTGCCACCACTGCGGCATTCGCGACAGAAGGCGGCCAGTTCGGGATCGTCGGCCTCGCGCGCTGTCACCAGCGGGTGGTCGGCGGCCAGCGCCATGTAGGTGGCGCCCATGAGCGTATCCGGACGGGTGGTGAACACCGTGACCGGCGCCGCCTGCCCGCGGATCGCGAAATCGATCTCCACCCCTTCCGAGCGGCCGATCCAGTTCGCCTGCATGGTGCGCACCGCATCCGGCCAGCCCTCCAGCCGGTCCAGATCGGCCAGCAGTTCGTCGGCATAGTCGGTGATGCGCAGAAACCATTGCGGGATTTCGCGCTGCTCGACCACCGCACCCGAACGCCAGCCACGGCCTTCCACCACCTGTTCGTTGGCCAGCACGGTCTGGTCGACGGGGTCCCAGTTGACCACCGATTTGGCGCGGTAGACCAGCCCCTTTTTCAGCAGACGCGTGAAAAGCCACTGCTCCCAACGGTAGTAGTCGGGATCACAGGTGGCGAGCTCGCGGTTCCAGTCGTAGGCAAAACCCAGCCGATTGAGCTGACCCCGCATGTACTCGATGTTGGCGCGGGTCCATTCCGCCGGCGGCACGCCGTTGGCGATCGCGGCGTTTTCCGCCGGCAGCCCGAAGGCATCCCAGCCCATGGGCTGCAGCACGTTGCGGCCGCACATGCGCTGATAGCGGCTGATGACGTCGCCGATGGTGTAGTTGCGTACATGCCCCATGTGGAGCTTGCCGCTGGGATAGGGAAACATGGACAGGCAGTAGAACTTCTCGCGGCTGTCGTCCTCGACGGCGGCGAAGCACTGCTCGCGCGTCCAGCGTTCCTGGACAACGGGCTCGATCTCCCGTGGCTTGTATTCGGATTCCATCCGGTGCTGCTGGCTTTATGGTTGGCGGAACAAGGCGCGCAAGGATATCGCAGGGGCCAACGGACGACCTAACCGGCTCCGAGCGCGAGCCCGACGACGCGCGAAATCAGGCCACCTTCCCGCGCCAGCGGGAGGCCCCGACCCCGGCTACCACCAGCACCACGGCCAACGACCAGGCCGGGGTATTGCCGTAGGTGACAAAAGGCGTCGCGCCCTGTCGCGGCGTCACCTCGGCCTCGAGCGTGGCCACCTCGAACTGCGGCGTGCGCTGGCGCACCCGGCCGGTGGGGCCGATCACCGCGCTGATGCCGGTATTGGCGGCACGCAACAGCGGCCGGCCGGCCTCCAGCGCGCGCATTCGCGCGATTTCCAGATGCTGATGCGGGGCGGTGCTGTCGGCAAACCAGGCATCGTTGGTGACATTCACCAGAATGCCCGCGGCCGACAGCGCCCGGCGGATTTCCCGCGGAAAGGCATCCTCGAAGCAGATGGAGATGCCCAGGCCGATGCCATCCACCTCGATCAGCGGCTGTTCGACCGGCCCGTGGGTGAAGCTGTAGCGCATGTTCACCCCGTCGACCAGCGGCTTGATGAAATCCGGTACCGGGAAGTATTCGCCAAAGGGCACCAGATGGCGCTTGCGGTAGCGGCCCTGTTCGACGCCCAGGGCCTCCACGACGTTGAAGAACTGCTCCTCCACCCGGTCGTAGACCAGAAAGCCGATCAGTTCGGTGCGACCGGTCTGCGCCGCGCGCTGATCAATCTCGTCCAGGTAATCCTCCTGCAGCACCCGCAGAGAGGGAATCGCCGCCTCCGGCCAGATCACCAGCCGGGCGTCGACCTCGTCCGACAACCGGCGATAAAGCCGCTTGGTGGGTTCCAGGTTCTCCGGCCGCCATTTATCGGCCTGATCGACATTGCCCTGGAGAATGGCCACGGACAGGGGCGCGCCGGCCGGCGTGGTCCAGGACAGCGGCGCCGGCAGCGCCCAGAGCCCGATCGGGAATACCACCACCAGGGCGGCAGCCAGCACCCGGTCGAACAGCCCACCGGCGAGCAGCAGCCAGAGGGTGCCGGCCGCCGCCACCAGCAGCGCTCCCAGACCGTAGACCCCGACGATGGGCACCAGACCTCGCACCGGCGCATCGATCAGTGTGTAGCCCAGCGACAGCCAAGGGAAGCCGGTGCCGACGGTGGCGCGGGCCAGTTCCAGCAGCAGCCAGGCGGCCGGCACGGCCAGCAGCGCCCACAACGATCGCGGCAGACCGCGCATGGCCACGGCCAGCCCGCCGATCACCGCGGGGAACAGCGCCAGCACCGCCACCAGCAGGGCCACCAGGAACACCCCCAGCGCCAGCGGGGCACCACCATAGACATGGGTGCTGACAATCACCCAGTAGATGCCGGTGGCGAAATATCCCGCCCCGAACCACCAGCCGCGCCAGGCCCCGCGCCAGGGTGTCGGGGCCTGCCACCACAAGGCCAGCAAGCCCATCAGCCCGATCAGGGTAAGCCCGTAATAGCTGTAAGGCGCGAATCCGGCAGTGACCAGCCCCCCCAGAAGCGGGGGCAGCAGAAAATCCTGGCACCAGGGCGCGAGCCGAAACCCGCGCCGCGTCACGCGTCGGCCTCGGGCAACACGGTCAGTGAAAACAGGTGGATACGACGCGAGTCCGCCCGCTGTACGTTGAACTGGAAGCGGTCGATGACCACGGTCTCCCCGCGCCGCGGCATGTGGCCGAATTCGTGCATCACCAGGCCGCCGATGGTGTCGAACTCCTCGTCCGAGAACTCGGTGCCGAAGTAGTCGTTGAACACCTCCACCGGGGTGAGGCTGCGCACCAGATAGCGGTTGGCCTCCTGACGCAGGATCGAAGCACCCTCGGTCTGGTCGTACTCGTCGTCGATGTCGCCGACAATCTGTTCCAGCGCGTCCTCGATGGTGACCAGACCGGCCACGCCGCCGTATTCGTCTACCACCACCGCCATGTGGTTGCGCGAGGCACGGAACTCCTTGAGCAGCACGTTCACCCGTTTGGCTTCGGGCACGAACACGGCCGGCCGCAGCACGTCGTCCAGATCGAACCCGCGCTCGGAGCCATCCATGGCCACCCGGAGCATGTCCTTGGCCAGCAGGATGCCCACCACTTCGTCGCGGGACTCACCAATCACCGGAAACCGCGAATGCCCCGACTCCAGCACCACCGGCAGGATATGGGCCACTTCCGCATCACGCTCGACCACCACCATCTGGGAGCGCGGGATCATGATGTCGCGGACCTGGATCTCGGACACGCTGAGAACGCCCTGCATCATCCACAGGGCATCGCTGTCGAGCAGATCATTGGCCTGGGCCTCGCGCAGGACCTCGATCAGTTCCTCGCGGTCGCGCGGCGGTCCTGCCAGGCTCTGGCCCAGCTGGCGCAGCCAGCCGTTGCCGCGTTGATCGGGAGCGTCGGATTCCTGATTCATTGGCTCATCGTGTCGGTGTCGGCGGGCAGCGCATAAGGATCGGCAATGCCCAGCCCTGCCAGCACCGCGCGTTCTTCGTTTTCCATGATGTCGGCGTCGGCGTCATCCACGTGATCGTACCCCAGAAGATGGAACACACCATGGACCACCAGATGCGCCCAGTGGTCGGCCGCGGCCTTGCCCTGCTCGCGGGCCTGGCGTGCCACCAGCGGCGCGCAGATGACCAGGTCGCCCAGCAGATGGCAATCGGGCAGTGCCACGTCGCAGGGAAAGGAGAGCACATTGGTGGGACCGTCACGACCGCGGTAGCGGTGGTTGAGCGCCGCGCTCTCCGCCTCGTCCACCAGGCGCAGGCACAGCTCGGCCTGATCCCGCCGTCCGGCCAGCACGGCCGCGACGGCGCGGGATAAGTCCTCGTCGTCGGGCGCGGGCTCGGCGGATTCGCGCTGGATGTCCACCACCACGGTCATGATTCGGCGGCGTCCTCGTGGCGCTGATAGGCCTCCACGATGCGCTGGACCAGCGGGTGGCGGATCACGTCCTGACTGGTGAACCGGGTGATGCTGATGTCGCCAACGCCATCCAGCACCTCCAGCGCGTGGCGCAGACCCGATTTCTGGTGCCGCGGCAGATCGATCTGGCTGGTGTCACCGTTGACCACTACCGTGGAGCCGTACCCGAAGCGGGTCAGGAACATCTTCATCTGCTCCACGGTGGTGTTCTGTGCTTCGTCGAGAATGATGAACGACTCGTTGAGCGTGCGCCCGCGCATGTAGGCCAGCGGCGCGATCTCGATCACGTTGCGCTCGATCAGCCGCGCCACCCGCTCGAAGCCGAGCATTTCATAGAGCGCATCGTAGAGCGGGCGCAGATAGGGGTCGATCTTCTGCGCCAGATCGCCGGGCAGAAAACCCAGCCGTTCGCCAGCTTCGACTGCCGGCCGCACCAGCAGTAGCCGGCGCACGCGGTCGGCCTCCAGCGCCGCCACCGCGCTGGCCACGGCCAGATAGGTCTTGCCGGTGCCGGCCGGGCCGACGCCGAAGTTCAAATCGAACTCGGCCAGGCTCTTGAGATAGCGCCGCTGGTTGGGACCACGGCCGCGGATCAGGCCGCGGCGCGTCTTTATCACGGGCTCATCGGCGGACGGGGCATCGGGATCGTCGTCGTCCACGCTCACGTCGCGGGCCGCCGAGCGCACCCCGATATGCACCCGTTCCGGGGTGACCGGCCCGCTGCGGGAGGCGTCGTACAGTTCACGCAGCACCGTGAAGGCGGCCGATACGGCCGCGTCCGGACCATGCAGCTGGAAGCGGTTGCCTCGATTGTGAATTGCCACCCCGAGCCCCTGCTCGATCTGACGGAGGTTGGCATCCTCCGGACCGCACAGGTGGGCGAGCCGTTCCGGCTCGGCCGGCTCGAGTAGAAGTGATTGGCTGGCGACGGCCAAGATTGCACCACGACTCCGCCGTCAGGCGGAAATCGCCAGGGCCTCCTCGTGATCCGCGAGACGGCCGCGCAGGGAATTGTTCAGGGCCTCGGTGACCACCACGTCGACCATGCGCCCGATCAGACCGGGATGGCCGTCGAAGTTGATCCAGCGGTTGGAGTCGGTGCGCCCGGCCAGCTGATTGCCGCCGCGCCGGGAGGCCCGTTCCACCAGCACCCGCTGCCGGGTGCCCACCATCGCCCCCATGTAATCGGCATTGAAGGCGTCGATGCGCCGCTGCAGGCGCTGCAGGCGTTCGCGCTTGACCTCGCGCGGGGTGTCGTCCTCCAGGTCCGCGGCCGGCGTGCCCGGGCGTTTGCTGTAGATGAAGGAAAAGGCCTGGTCGAAACCGATTTCCTCCACCAACGCCATGGTGGCCTCGAAGTCCTCGTCGGTCTCGCCGGGGTAGCCCACGATGATGTCGGTGGACAGGCTGATATCCGGCCGCAACGTGCGCAGGCGGGCGATCTTGTCGCGGAAATCCGCCACCGTGTAGCCGCGCTTCATCGACTGCAGGATGCGATCGGACCCGGCCTGCACCGGCAGGTGCAGATAGTTGGCCAGCTTGGGGACCTCGCCATAGGCGGCGATCAGGGAATCCGAGAATTCCAGCGGGTGCGAGGTGGTGTAGCGGATCCGCTCGATGCCGTCGATGTCGGCCACGTAGTTGACCAGCAGCGCCAGGTCGCAGATGCCGGCATCGCGCCCCTGGTCGTCGACCATGGGTCCGCGATAGCCGTTGACGTTCTGACCCAGCAGGGTGATCTCGCGCACGCCCTGGGCGGCAAGCTCGGCCACTTCGAGAATGACATCGTCGAACGGACGGCTGATTTCCTCGCCGCGGGTATAGGGCACCACGCAGAAGCTGCAGTACTTGGAGCAGCCTTCCATGATCGACACGAACGCCGCCGGGCCCTCGGCGCGCGGCTCCGGTAGCCGGTCGAACTTCTCGATCTCGGGAAACGCGATGTCGATCACCGACGCGCGGTTGTCGATCACGTTGTCGACCATTTCCGGCAGCCGGTGCAGCGTCTGCGGCCCGAACACCAGATCCACATACGGCGCCCGCTCGCGGATGGCATGGCCCTCCTGCGAGGCCACACAGCCGCCCACGCCGATCACCAGCGACGGATTGGCATCCTTGAGCGGGCGCCAGCGGCCGAGCTGGGAGAACACCTTCTCCTGCGCCTTTTCGCGCACGGAACAGGTGTTCAGAAGAATGACATCGGCATCTTCCGGGGTGGCGGTTCGGGTCATGCCACGATACTTGCCGAGCACATCCGCCATTTTGGCGGAGTCATACTCGTTCATCTGACAACCCCAGGTTTGTACGTATACCTTGCCGGCCATGAGCCCTTGTACGGTTTGCGACGATGGATGCGCGCGAAATGTCCGGACATTTTACGCGTTGTCGCGGACGTTCGTCAGCGCCGCTGGTAGCGCCCTGCCACGGGCGCAGCATACGCGGGACCCGTAGAATCCGCGCCATCCCGACCAGCCGACACCCACGCCATTGATGACCGCGACCCGCCCGACCCAGGATCACGCTCCCCGACAGGCTTGGTTGCGCGCATTCCTGGTCGCGCTGGGCGCACTGCTGGTATTGCGCGCACTGCTGTTGTGGCAGTCGCATCTGGTCGGTCTCACGCCCTGGCTGATCCCCGGGGAGATTCTGGCTGCCGTGGTGCTCACCCTGGGCCGCGCATGGCTGCGCGGCTGGCTGATTATCGCCGCCGCCGGTAGTCTGGCTGGGCTCTGCTATTACGCCGCGGGCGAGCATCTGCACACCCACGCCAGCCTGTTTCGCCTGGCGCATACCTGGCAGGCTGCGGATACCAATTTCCTTAGCGCCACGCTGGCCACCCCGGCCATCCTGTTCCTGCCGGTCTACGCCGCGGTGGCATTCACCGCGCTCTGGCAGTTGCGTCGCTGGCAGCCGGCAGCCCGGCCCGGCCGCCGGCTGCTGATGATGCTGGCACTGTTGGCCGCCTGTGCCGTGACGGTGCACTCGCCCACGCATCCGGGCAACAACCCGCTGGTGGCGTCGCTGATTCAGCTACCCGGAGCCGTATGGCGCAGTCTGCCGCGCGAGGTAGAGCCCGATCTGGCCGCCGGCATGGGTGAATCGGATCTGCGCTTTTTCGTGCGCGAGGATCGCAACACGCAAAGCGGCGAGCGATCCAATATCCTGATGATCATGATCGAGGGCATGTCGGCTGCCTACCTGCCCTCGGTGGCCGATCACCACGGCCTGGCGCCGGAAATCCGGCTACCCCGACTCGACCGGTATCTGCAGGATAGCGGCTACCGGATTTATCGAAACTTCCTGTCACTGCAGCGCCAGACCCACCGCGGCACCTATCCACTCCTGTGCGGCGACTATCCGCGGATCATCACCGCGGTACCCAAGATGATCGTTGCCAAAGACAAGAAGATGAACCTGTCGTGCCTGCCGGCAATACTCGCGGATCACGGCTACCGCACCAGCTATCTGCAGGCCGCCCCGCTCGAGTTCATGAGCAAGAACCGTTTCATGCCGCTGGCAGGGTTCCAGCATCTACGGGGGCGCAATGCATTCGAGGAACAGGGCATTCCGGTCACGGGATGGGGGCCCTCGGACGCGGATTTCCTGGCCGCCTCGAAAGCCTATCTTGTCGAACAGGCTCACGGTGAGAATCCCTGGTTCGTCACCCTGCTGAATGTCGGCACACATCACCCGTTCCGGGCCGAGCCGGAAGGCAACGAGCAGGCCCGGCGCCAGCAGGCATTCCGCGACATGAGCAAAGCGGTGCAGGACTTCCTTGCCGGCCTCGATGAGGACGGATTACTGGACGACACCTGGGTAATACTGACCACTGACGAGGCCGGCGGATTCCGCCGCCAGGGCGAGCGCGAGCTGGTGCTGGATCACAATTTCGGCATGCTCGCCGTACGCCCTCCGCACCCGGACTGGCTGGCATCCATGGCCGGGCCCGATGCGATCACCGCACAGATCGACATACCGGTCACGCTGGTCGATCTGCTGGACACCGAAGGCGGCGGCAACATGATCGGCCGCAGCCTGCTGGTCGCCCCCCAGCGCCCGCGCGGGCTGCTGTTCGGAGACACCTACCGGGCACGCAGCTACTTCCTGCTCGAGGACGGCCGTCTGCTCGACTGCGACGAGACGCTGATGCGCTGCAGCCAGTGGCGATTCGAGCCCGACCGCCTGTTCGGCACGCTGCAGGCCGACACCGAGGCCGAGGTCTTGATGATGGATATCGAGGACCGTATGGCGGTAGCCGCGGATGCCTCCATCATCCGCGGACTGGGCATGCGGGATGCCGATCGTTATCGCACGGCGCCGATGGAGATCAGCGCCGATCATCCTTATCGCGGCGGCCAACCGCTGTCGCTGGCGGCGGGGGACCGCATACGCCTGTCCATGTCGGGCGGCAGCCAGCGGCACGACGGCGGACCCGGCGCGGGTCAACTGCAGATCGAGTTCACCGATGCCGGCAGCGGCAGGACGCTGGCAACCCGGCGGCTGGATATCGAAGGCAGCCTGAGCAGCAACGCGTCGTTACTGCTGGAAGTGAACCACACACCTGCCAGCGCGGCCATGACACTGCACTGGCGCCCGAAACGCCCGGGCAACACCCTGTGGCTGAGCCGGCTGGAGGTCACGGTCGAGCAGACCGAAACCGAGTGATGCGTCAGGCGCCAGTCTCCAGCACCAGCTTGCCGGTCGCCTTGCGTGCCAGCATGTCATTGAGTGCATCGGCCGCCCGCGCCAGCGGATAGGTGCGGCTGATCACCGGCCGGAAGCGGCCCTGGTTGTACCACTGGATCAGCTGCATGAAGTTGGCCATGTTGGTCCGGGCATCCACCTGCACGAACTTGCCCCAGAACACACCAATCACCGAGCAACCCTTCAGCAGCAGGCGGTTGGCCGCGGCTTCCGGAATCCGGCCGGAGGCAAACCCCACCACCAGCAGGCGACCGTCCCAGTTGATGCAGGACAGGCACTGATCGAAGGCGTCGCCCCCGACCGGGTCGAAGATCACGTCCGCGCCATTGCCATCGGTCAGGGCCTTGACCTGTTCCTTGAGAGGTTCGCCTTCAGTGTAGTTGATCAGCTCGTTCGCACCGTGCTCGGCGCAAAGGTCCAGCTTGGCCTGGCTGCTGGCCGCCGCGATTACCCGCGCGCCCATCAGCCTGCCCAGCTGCACGGCGGCCAGTCCGACACCCCCGGCGGCGCCCAGCACCAGCAGGGTTTCACCCTCCTGCAGGCGCCCACGCTGTTTCAACGCATGAATCACCGTGCCGTAGACCAGCGGGAAACCGGCGGCTTCGTTGAAGGGCATATCCGGCGGCATCGGCACCACGCCCATGCCCGGCACCACCGCCTTTTCGGCATAACCGCCCCAGGTCATCAGAGCCATCGCCCGGTCACCCGGCTTGACGTGCGAGACACCCTCGCCCACTTCCAGCACCTCGCCGGCCACCTCGCCACCCGGCGAGAACGGCATGTCGGGCTTGAACTGATACTTCCCCTGAATGATGAGCGTATCCGGGAAATTCACCCCGGCCGCTTTCACCCCGATGAGAACCTCGCCCTGCCCCGGGGTCGGATCGTCGGCATCGGCGTATTCCAGCGACTCGGGCAGACCGTGCTGGGTGCAGAGAATGGCTTTCATGGGTGCACCGGCATGAGTATCGAAAATGAATCGGCAGGCGAGCGCCGCCGCCGAGAAAGACCGGCAAGCGCGCGTTCAGAACTCGAAGGTCTGATTAGAACGGAATGTCGTCGTCCAGATCCTCGTCGAAACCCTGATCCGCGGGAGCCGGCTGCGGCTTGGACTGCGGCTGGCGCTGCTGCCCGCCACCCTGATACTGGCCGCCGCCACCCTGGGAGCCGCCGTCGTAACTGGCGCTGCCGCCGCCGCGGCCGTCGAGCATCTGCATGTCGTTGGCCACGATTTCGGTGGTGAAGCGATCCTGGCCGTCCTGGCCCTGCCACTTGCGGGTCTGGATGCGCCCCTCGACGTAGATCTTGCTGCCCTTCTTCAGGTACTCGCCGGCAATTTCCGCCATGCGTCCGAAGAACACCAGGCGGTGCCATTCGGTGCGATCCTGCATCTCGCCGGACTGTTTGTCCTTCCACTGGTCGGACGTGGCCAGATTCACGTTGGCCACCGCCGTGCCGCCGGCGGTATAGCGAACCTCCGGGTCGGCGCCGAGATTGCCGATCAGAATCGCCTTGTTGATACCGCGTGCCATGCCTTGTCTCCTGCTGTCTGTTTCGAGGAACGCCAAGCGTTCGAATCTGTCGGCTAGTCTGCCCCTGCCGGCAGTTGCTGCGCAACGGGCGGTCGCAGGCCCCAGGCCACAGCCAGCCAGATCACTGCGAGCAGCGCGCTGCCGCCGAACACCCCGGTCGCGCCGAGATACTGGAACGTCAGGCCACCCGCGGCACCGCCGACGAACGCCCCGAAGAACTGGCTGGCGGAATAAACGCCCAGACCGGCGCCGCGCACGCTGGTGTCGCACACTCGGGACACCAGCGACGGCAACGTAGCCTCCAGCAGATTGAACGCACCGAAGAATGCCAGCAGCGCCGTAACCATCCCGGCCACGCTGTTCTGCCCCCAGATCAGCGCCGCTGCCGCCATTGCCAGCAGCGATACCGCACCCAGGAACACCGCGCGGGTATGGCCACGACCTTCCGCCAGCCGTATCAGCGGCATGGTCAGGGCCAGCGAGCCCAGCATCACCGGGAGGTAAATCATCCAGTGGTGGCCCTTGGCCAGGCCGAGATCATCCGCCAGCGTGACCGGCACCGCCACGAACAGGGCTGTAAGAATGGCGTGCAGAATGAAGATACCGGCATCTAGCCGTAGCAGCTGGCCATCCGCCACCACCCGGCGGATGTCCCGCAGGATGCCGGCATGGGCGGCCCGTTTCGCCGGCGCGGGCGGCACCACCCAGATCACCAGCGGAATGCAGGCCAGCGCCAGCACCACGGTCAGCCCGAAGATGCCCGGCACCCCGATCCAGCGGTCCAGCACCGGCCCCAGCATCAGTGCCAGGGTGAACGAGGCCCCGATGCCGATGCCCAGCACCAGCATGGCGGTGGTGCGCTGCCGCTCGCGGGTCAGGTCGGCCAGCAACGCATTGGTGACCGCCGCGATCGCCCCCGCGCCCTGTAACGCGCGCCCTGCGATGATCCAGTGAATGGTGTCGGCCGCCGCCGCCAGTGCACTGCCGGCGGCGAACACCAGCAGGCCGAACACGATCATGGGTTTGCGTCCGACGCGGTCCGACGCCATGCCGAAGGGAATCTGCAACAGCGCCTGGGTCAGTCCGTAGATGCCCAGCGCCAGCCCGACCTGGAACGGGGTGGCCGAGGGCAGATCCTGGGCATAGAGCGCGAATACCGGCAGGATCATGAACAGACCCAGCATGCGCACGGCATAGATCGACGCCAGCCCGCCGGTAGCCCGCCATTCGAGGGCGTTCACGGGCGTCTCCCGGGGACGCGATCAGGGCTTTCAGCCAGCAACGTGATGATCGCCAAGCCTCTGCGAAACGGTTGAGTGTGGTTGTGCAAAACGATGCGCCGGCCATGCCTTTGCCCCTGTTTTGCGCAGCGCAGTATAGTACACGGTTGATTCTTCTCCCGACCCGCTGGCCCTCCGATGGATTCAATCGTCATACGCGGTGCCCGCACCCACAATCTCAAGAACGTGGATGTGGTCCTGCCGCGCGACAAGCTGATCGTGATCACCGGGCTTTCGGGCTCCGGCAAGTCCAGTCTGGCCTTCGACACCATCTATGCGGAAGGCCAGCGTCGCTACGTGGAATCCCTGTCAGCCTATGCCCGCCAGTTCCTGTCGATGATGGAAAAGCCGGATATCGACAGCATCGAGGGCCTGTCGCCGGCCATCTCCATCGAGCAGAAGTCCACCTCCCACAATCCACGCTCGACCGTGGGCACGGTCACCGAGATCCACGACTATCTGCGCCTCCTGTTCGCGCGCACGGGCATCCCGTTCTGTCCCGATCACGACGAGCCGCTGACCATCCAGACGGTGTCGCAGATGGTCGACGCCACACTGGCCCGGGAAGCCGATTCGGCCTGGATGCTACTGGCACCGGTGATCCGCTCACGCAAGGGCGAACACCGGGATGTGTTCGAGCAGATGCGGGGGGCCGGCTTCATCCGCGCGCGGGTCGACGGCGAGGTGATCGAGATCGACGAGGTGCCCGAACTCGATCCGAAGAAGAAGCACGACATCGAGATCGTGGTCGACCGCTTCAAGATTCGCGAGGGCATCCAGCAGCGCCTGGCCGAGTCGTTCGAAACCGCGCTGCGGCTGGCGGAGGGCATTGCCTGGATCCTGCCCTGGCGTGGGGACGGCGAACCGGAGGTGTTCTCGGCCCGCTTTGCCTGCCCCACATGCGGCTATTCCATCAACGACATGGAACCGCGGCTGTTTTCCTTCAACAGCCCGCACGGCGCCTGTTCCTCGTGCGACGGTCTGGGCTCGATGTCGGTGTTCGACCCCGACCGGGTGATCACCGACCCGGCCCTGTCGCTGGCCGGCGGCGCGGTGCGCGGCTGGGACCGCCGCAATCCCTATTTCTTCGGCATCATCGAATCCCTGGCCGAGCGCTACGGCTTCGACCTAGAAGCCCCCTGGGCGGACCTGCCCGAACAGGCCCGCGACGTGATCCTGAACGGCTCGGGCGGGGAGAAGATCGAGTTCCGTTATGTCAGTGCCCGCGGCCGGCGCAAGGTCCGCCGCCACGCCTTCGAGGGGGTGATCCGCAACATGGAGCGGCGCTACGCGGAAACCGACTCCATGGCGGTGCGCGAGGAACTGGCCAAGTATCTGTCCAACAAGCCGTGCCCGGTTTGCCGGGGGGCGCGACTCAACCGTGCGGCCCGGCATGTGCGGGTGGCAGACACCACCCTGCCGACGCTGGTCGGCATGAGCATCGGCAAGGCCTTCGAGGCGGTCGGGGCACTGGAAATCGAGGGTCACCGCGCGGACATTGCCGCGCCCATTGTCAAGGAAATCCGTCAACGGCTGGAATTCCTGATCAATGTCGGGCTGGACTATCTGACCCTGTCGCGCAGCGCCGAGACCCTGTCCGGCGGCGAGGCCCAGCGTATCCGCCTCGCCAGTCAGATCGGCGCCGGTCTGGTGGGGGTGATGTACGTACTGGACGAACCCTCCATCGGCCTGCACCAGCGCGACAACCGGCGGCTGCTCAACACGCTGGAACGGCTGCGCGACCTGGGCAACACCGTGATCGTGGTGGAGCACGACGAGGAGGCCATCCGCGAGGCCGACTTCGTGCTCGACATGGGGCCCGGCGCCGGGGACCACGGCGGCTACGTGGTGGCCAGCGGCACCGCCGGGCAGATCGCCGCCGAACCGCAATCGCTGACCGGCCAGTATCTGGCCGGCACGCGGGAGATCGCAATTCCGGACGAACGCCAGCCCTTCGACCGCAAGCGCATGCTCGCCATACGCGGCGCCCGCGGCAACAATCTCAAGAACGTGGACGTGGATATAAGCCTGGGCCAGCTGACCTGCATCACCGGCGTGTCCGGTTCCGGCAAGTCCACGCTGATCAACGAAACGCTGCTGCCCGCGGTGGCACGGCAGGTCAACCGCACCGTGGCCCGCTCGGCCCCGGTGGCCAGCATCGAAGGCCTGCACCATCTGGACAAGGTGATCGATATCGATCAGTCCCCGATCGGCCGTACCCCGCGCTCCAACCCCGCCACCTATACCGGTCTGTTCAGCCCCATCCGCGATCTGTTCGCCGGCACTCCCGAGGCCCGGGCCCGCGGCTACAAGGCCGGACGTTTCTCGTTCAACGTCAAGGGCGGGCGCTGTGAAGCCTGCCAGGGCGACGGCGTGATCAAGGTGGAGATGCATTTCCTGCCGGACGTCTACGTCACCTGCGACGTCTGCCAGGGGGCGCGCTACAACCGCGAAACCCTGGAAGTGCACTACAAGGGCAAGACCATCCACGAGGTGCTGGAAATGACCGTGGAGGCCGCGCTGGACTTCTTCCAGCCGGTACCGGCCCTGCGCCGCAAGCTGGAGACGCTAATGGACGTGGGCCTGTCCTACGTCAAGCTCGGGCAGAACGCCACGACGCTGTCCGGCGGCGAGGCCCAGCGCATCAAGCTGGCCCGCGAACTGTCCAAGCGCGACACCGGCAAGACGCTCTATATCCTGGACGAGCCCACCACGGGCCTGCATTTCCACGACATCGCCCAGTTGCTGCGGGTGCTCAGCCGGCTGCGCGACCACGGCAATGCGGTGGTGGTGATCGAGCACAACCTGGACGTGATCAAGACCGCCGACTGGCTGATCGACCTGGGTCCCGAGGGTGGCGACGGCGGCGGCACGGTGATCGCCACCGGTACGCCCGAGGACGTGGCGGCGGTCGAAGCCTCCCATACCGGCCGCTTCCTGCGTGACATGCTGCCGGCGACAAAAGGCCGCAAGGCGGGTTAGTTCTTCATTGCCACGGCGGCGATACCGGTGGATACCGCGGTCGGATTCATCCGGTTGGAGTGGGCTGCCAGCTTGTTCATCCAGCCGGCCACCACGCCCTTGCGGCGGGCCAGCATGGCATTGATCCCCACCCGCGCGACGGCCGGTGATTGCATCATCGTGAGCTTGTGGAACCAGTTCCTGCGCTGCCCCGAGACCTGCAGGAACTCGGTCGCCGTGACCCCCGGCGACAGCACCGTACTAGTCACGCCCCGCGGCCGCATTTCATGGTCGATGGCATAGGAAAACGATTTCACATAGGCCTTGGCTGCGGCATAGCTGGCGTACCCGGGTGATGGCTGGAAGGCACCGGTGGAGGCGATCTGCAGCATCGCGCCGAAGCCGCGCTCGGCCATGTCGCGGCCGAACAGCTTCGACAGATGCGTCAGCGTGACCACGTCGAGCTGGAGCATGGCGTTCTCCCGTTCCCAGTCGAGGGTCAGGAAATCCCCGTAGACGCCGAAGCCGGCGTTGTTGACGAGAAAGTCCACGGCGAGTCCCGCCTCGGTCAGCTGACGATGCAGTTCCTGCGGCGCCCGCTCGGTGCCCAGATCCATCGGGATCGCCTTGATATCGACACCGTGGGCGGTGCAAATCTCGTCGGCCAGCAACGTCAGTTTGTCATCCCGACGGGCGACGATCACGAGATTGGCCCCGCGCGCAGCGAGATCCCGGGCGAAATCGGCACCCAGACCACTGGAGGCCCCGGTTACCAGCGCGGTGCGACCGCGGCATTCAATCCTGCTCATGTTCCCGTCCTCGTTGTTGACGCCGAATTCATCCGGCGCGGCGATTACATGACTCAATCCCGCCAGACCAGCGTGGCCATGCGTCCGCACACCCCGTCGCGCCGGTAGGAGAAGAACCGGTCGGGATCGGACACGGTGCACCAGCCACCGCCGTAAACCGCTTCCACGCCGGCAGCAGCCAGTTCCGCCCGAGCCAGGGCAGGCAGATCACCGAGGAACTTGCCCGAACTGGCGGCGGGTACAAAGGCATCCGTTGATCCCGGCCGCCGCCGGGCAAAGGCTTCGGGCACTTCCGGCCCCACCTCGAATGCGGCGGGGCCGATTGCCGGACCCAGCCAGGCAAGCAACTCCCGTGGCGCCACCGGCAGGGCCTGCACCGCGGCCGACAGAACACCGGCCACCAGCCCCCGCCACCCGGCATGGGCGGCGGCGACGTGCCGGCCGGCCCGATCACACAACAGCACCGGCAGGCAGTCGGCCGTGAGCACGGTGCATACCACGCCGGATTGCACCGTCCAGGCGGCGTCGGCGCGGGTATCACGCGCCGTGTCGGCGGCGACCACGTCGACCCCGTGTACCTGAGTCAGCCAGGCCGGCTCGGCCGGCAGGCCGAGATGGCGGCGCAGCCGCGCGCGGTTTTCCGCGACCGCCGCGGGGTCGTCCCCGGTATGTCCGCCCAGATTGAGACTCGACCAGCTACCCTGGCTGACGCCGCCGGTGCGCAAGCTAGTGCCCGCATGGATGTTGGCCGGCGCCGGCCAGTCGGCAGCGAGGAAGTCGTCGTCGGTCATCACGCCTCGCGTGCCTGCTGGTCAGCCTCCAGCTCGACAAGCAACTGTTGCAGGTCTGCCGGGGCCGCCGCGCGCCAGGTCATGAATTCGCCGCTGGCCGGGTGCGCCAGCCCCAGGCGGCGGGCATGCAGGGCCTGGCGACAAAAATCGGTCAGCGCCTGGCGCAGGCCGGGACTGGCGCCGGCAGGCGGCGCCGGCCGGCCGCCGTAGACCGGATCGCCCACGATCGGGTGTCGCAGATGCTGCATGTGCACGCGAATCTGATGCGTGCGCCCGGATTCGAGCTGCAGCCGCAGGTGGGTATGGGCGTGAAAACGTTGCAGCAACCGGTAGTGGGTCACCGACGGCCGCGCCCCCGGGCGCACGTCCATGCGCTTGCGGTCCACCGGATGCCGGCCGATCGGCGCATCCACCAAGCCTCCCGCCGTCAGCACGCCCTGCACCACGGCCTCATACTCGCGCTTGATCTCGCGTGCCCCCAGGGCATCCACCAGATACTTGTGGGCGGGTAGCGTCCGGGCCACCACCATCAGCCCACTGGTGTCCTTGTCCAGGCGATGGACGATGCCGGCCCGGGGCAGTTCGGCCAGGCGCGAATCGTGATGAAGCAGGGCGTTCTGCAGGGTACCGTCGTGATTGCCGGCACCGGGATGCACCACCAGGCCGGCGGGCTTGTTGACCACCAGCAGGCTGTCGTCCTCATGCCGGATGTCGAGGGGTATCGCTTCCGGTGCGACCGCCGTGTCGTGCTCACCCGGTTCCAGCCGGGCCTGGATGCGCTCGCCGCCCTGCACCGCCGACCGCGGTACCGCGGTTTCCCCGTTCACACGGATGGCGCCGGTCCGCAGCCAGGCCTGCAGGCGGCTGCGCGAGTAGTCGTTCAGCAACTGCGCCAGTACCTTGTCGAGGCGCTGACCGGCCAGCTCCACCGGAATGGTGAACTCGCGGCACTCGCTATTACTCGCGTCGGACATCATTCGGTATACTCAGGCGGTTATTTCCCAGCGCGGTCGCCGGCCTGCGATCGAAGTCAGATTAGCATGCGAACCTCCATCGTCCTTGTTCTGTTGACCGCCGTCATGGCAACCCTCGGCGGCTGCGCCAGTTCTGACCGGGCTGACGAAATGCAGGTGGCCCGCGACATCGTCGGTGGCGGCGAGGGCCGTGCTGTCGCCCGGGCCAATGCGGAAACGCTTTACAACACGGCCCGGGGGTTCCTGGACTCCAACGATCCTCAGAAGGCGCTGGAGCTCTACGAGGAACTCCAGGCACGCTTCCCGTTCACCGAATATGCGATCCAGGCGCAGCTGGAAACCATCTACGCCAACAAGGCGGCCAAACAGCCGGATGCCGCACTGGCCGCCGCCGACCGCTTCATCAAGCAGCACCCCCGCCACCCGGCCATCGACTATGTCTACTATCTGCGCGGGGCGACCAATTACGATCGCGTCGAGACCGAAACCGTGCTCGGCGCCGATCCGGACAAGCGCGACCCGACCCAGCTGCGGCAGGCATTCACTGACTTCAACCTGCTGATCCGCAACTACCCCGATAGCATCTACCGCAAGGATGCCCAGCTGCGGATGATCAATATCCGCCATCGGCTGGCCGCCCACAGCCTGTCCATTGCGGAGTACTACCTGAAGCGGCGGGCTTATGTCGCCGCCAGCCGCCGGGCCGAATTCGTGGTGGAACGTTATCAGGGCACCGACTCCATCCCGCGGGCGCTGGAGATCATGGAGCATGCCTATCGCATGGCGGGGCTTGAGGAACTGGCGCTCAACGCCCAGGCGGTGCTGACCGCCTCCTACCCGGGCTTCCTGGTGCATCGCCGGGAGTTCTACCGGCAGCAGGAGGGCTTGGAACCCCGTTACGACCTGCCGCCGCTGGATGTGCAGCCGGCCACTGCCGGTGACCAGTCGGACACTCCGTCATCGGTGGCCGCGCCACCGCCCGCCGGCGATCGTACCGTCTACAAGTCCCCGTAGACCGCGGTGATCGGATAGCGCCGATCGCGCCCGAAGGCGCGGTCGGTCACCTTCGGCCCCGGTGCTGCCTGGCGGCGCTTGTACTCCGCCCGCCGCACCAGTTGCGCCACCCGACGTACATCGGCCTCGTCGTAACCCTGGGAAACAATGTCGGCCACGGATCGCCCCCGCTCGACATAGGCCTCGATGATCGGGTCGAGCAGATCGTAGGGCGGCAGTGAATCGGTATCCGCCTGGTCGGGGCGCAACTCCGCCGAGGGCGGCCGGTCGATCACCTCGGCCGGAATGATCTTGCCACGGGCATTGCGCAGCCGGGACATGCGATAGACGTCGGTCTTGTAGACATCCTTGAGCGGAGCGAACCCCCCGCACATGTCGCCGTAGAGCGTGGCGTAGCCAACCGCCATCTCGCTCTTGTTGCCGGTGGCCAGTACCAGATAGTTGAACTTGTTGGACAGCGCCATCAGCAGCCCGCCGCGGATGCGCGACTGCAGGTTCTCCTCGGTGGTGTCCGGTTCGCGACCAGCGAACAGCGGGGTGAGGGTTTCCAGATAACGGGCGAAGATCGGCTCGATCGGTACTTCCTCGTAGCGGGCGCCCTGCCGCTCGGCCTGACGTGCGGCATAGGTGTTGCTCACCTCCGCGGTATAACGCGAGGGCATGCCTACCGCCCAGACCCGGTCGCCGCCGATGGCATCGCCCGCCACCGCCAGGGTCAGCGCCGAATCGATGCCGCCGGACAGGCCCACCAGCACGCCGGCGAAGCCGTTACGTTCGACGTAGTCGCGGGTGGCCTGGACCACCGCGTCGTAGGCAACCGAAACCTCGTCGGGATCCGCCGGCGCGATCTCGCCCCGGGGTTCGTCGCCATCGATCTCCAGCGCGAACACGCCCTCGACGAAAGCCGGCGCGCTTGCCCGCAGCCGGCCGGTGGCATCCAGCGCCATCGAGCGCCCGTCGAACACCAGTTCGTCCTGGCCACCGACGCAGTTGACATAGACGATGGGCAGAGCGTTGTCGCTGGCCCGGCGAGCCACCACCCGTTCCCGCTCGGCCTGCTTGCCCATGGAAAACGGCGAGGCATTCAGGTTGACCAGCACCCGGGCGCCCGCCGCTTGGGCTGCGGCCGCCGGTTCGGGCTGCCAGATGTCCTCACAGATGGTCACGCCCACCGGCACCCCGGCCACTTCCAGCACGCAGGGGCTGTTGCCCGGCTGGTAGTGGCGGCGTTCGTCGAACACGCCGTAGTTGGGCAGGCACTGCTTGCGGTAGTTGCCCCGGCGAACGCCATCGGTGATCACCAGCGCGGCGTTGTAGATAGCCTCGCCGGTGAACTCGGGATACCCCACCACCGCGGTGATCCCCTGTACCTCCCGGGTGATGCGGTCGACCCCGCGCGCCACAGCATCGGGCAATCCGCGACGCAGCAGCAAATCATCCGGCGGATAGCCGAGCACCGCCATCTCCGGAAACACCACCAGATCGGCCCGGTGGTGATCGCGGGCTTCGGCCACCGCCGCCACCATCTTGTCCACGTTGCCTTCGATGTCCCCAACCCACAGGTTGAGCTGGGCCATGGCAATCCGGCAGGGCTGGGTCATGGGCGGGAACGACCGGGGAACAACGCGCGCACCGCGCTGGATGAGAGTGGCGGCAGCCGGATCAGTCCAGCAGTGCCGCCATGCGCTCGCCGATTTCGGCCGGCGACCGCACCGTGGCCACGCCGGCCGCGTCCAGCGCCGCGAACTTGTCGTCGGCGGTGCCCTTGCCGCCGCTGATGATGGCGCCGGCATGTCCCATGCGCTTGCCGGGCGGCGCGGTCACACCCGCAATGTAGGCCACCACCGGCTTGGTCACATGGGCCTTGATGTACTCGGCGGCCTCCTCCTCGGCGGTGCCGCCGATCTCACCCACCATCACCATGCCGTGGGTGTCCGGGTCGGCCTCGAACCGTTCCAGGCAGTCGATAAAGCCCAGCCCCTGGATCGGATCGCCGCCGATCCCCACGCAGGTGGACTGCCCCAGCCCGGCCAGCGTGGTCTGATGCACGGCCTCGTAGGTCAGCGTGCCCGACCGGGACACGATACCGATGCGGCCCTTCTGGTGAATCTGCCCCGGCATGATGCCGATCTTGCATTCGTCCGGCGTGATGATCCCCGGGCAATTGGGACCGATCAGTACGGCATCGCTGTCGGCCAGCGCGGCGCGCACCCGCAGCATGTCGAGCACCGGAATGTGCTCGGTGATGCACACGATCACCTTAACCCCGGCATCCGCAGCTTCCAGCACCGCGTCGGCCGCAAAGGCGGCCGGCACATAGATCATGGTGGCCTCGGCGCCGGTTTCCGCCACCGCGTCATGGCAGGTGTTGAACACCGGCAGCCCGAGATGGCTTTCACCACCCCGTCCGGGGGTAACGCCTCCCACCAGTCGGGTGCCGTAGGCCAGGCACTGCTCGGAGTGGAAACTGCCCTGTTTGCCGGTGAAGCCCTGGCAGATCACGCGGGTTTGCTTGTTGACGAGGATGCTCATGAATGTTGTCCGAAAAGTAGGTGGCGTGGAGGACGACTCAGCCCGCGGGCGGCCGTCCGGTGGCAAAGCGCCTGCGGCGGGCCGTGTCAGGCAGCCCGGGCGGCGCTGACCACTTTCTGGGCCGCGTCGGTGAGATTGTCCGCGGCGGTCAGATCCATGGCGGCGTCCTGAAGCATCCGTCGTCCCTCCTCCGCGTTGGTGCCCTCCAGCCGGACCACCACCGGGACCGAAACGCCGACCTCATTGACCGCCTTGATGATGCCCTCGGCAATCAGGTCGCAGCGCACGATGCCGCCGAAGATGTTGACCAGGATCGCCCGCACGCTGTCGCCGGACAGGATCAGCTTGAAGGCCTCGGTCACGCGCTCGGCGGTAGCAGCACCACCTACGTCCAGGAAGTTGGCCGGATCACCGCCGTGCAGCTTGACCAGATCCATGGTGCCCATCGCCAGACCGGCACCGTTGACCATGCAGCCGATGTCGCCGTCCAGTGTGATATAGGACAGATCGTGCTCGGCAGCCTCGGCCTCGCGGGCGTCCTCCTGGCTGACGTCGCGCATCTCGGCCAGTTCCGGATGGCGATAGAGGGCGTTGTCGTCCAGGTTCAGTTTGGCATCCAGCGCCACCAGATTGCCGTCCCGGGTCACGATCAGGGGATTGATCTCGACCAGACTGGCATCCAGGTCCACGAACAGCTGGTAGAGGCGATCCAGCAGCTTGCAGAATTCACCCACCTGTTTCTTGTCCAGTCCCAGGAAGAAACCGAGCCGGCGGCCCTGGTAGGCCTGCAGCCCGGCGGCCGGATCGACCGCCACGTGCATGATCTGCTCGGGCGTGGCTTCCGCCACTTCCTCGATGTCCATGCCGCCCGCGGCCGAGCCCATGAACACCACCCGACGGCTGGCGCGATCCACCAGCACCGACAGGTAAAGCTCCCGCTCGATCGCCGCCGGGGCCTCGATGTAGACCGAATTGATCGGCAACCCTTCGCCGCCGGTCTGCTTGGTGACCAGCTGCTGGCCCAGCATACCCTCGACGGCCGCACGTAGTTCGTCCATGCCGTCGCAGATTTTCACGCCGCCGGCCTTGCCCCGGCCACCGGCATGGACCTGGGCCTTGACCACCCAGCGGTCACCGCCGAGTTCGCGGGCGACCCGCTCGGCGTCGCCGACGCTGCGGGCCACACTGCCCTGGCCGGCGGGAATATCGAAGCGCTGGAACAACGCCTTCGCCTGGTATTCATGCAGATTCATGACTGGTTTCCGGTTGCTGCCGATCCGTCACCCCGGCCGACGGGCGGCATTGTCGCCAATGGTCCCGGCCCGGTAAAGGCGATCGGCCGATGGCGGGATGCGGATATAAAAAAGCCCGCCAGCAGCATCGGGGCTGTTGGCGGGCTCGAGAGGAATCATCGAAGCGCGGTTACTCGTCGTTTTCCGCCGGCTGCACTTCCAGCAGCTCGACGTCGAAGATCAACGCCTCATTCGGCCCGATGTTGGCGCCGGCCCCCTGTTCGCCGTAGGCTAGGTCAGCGGGAATGAACAGGCGGTAGCGCGCGCCTTCACTCATCAGCTGCAACGCTTCGGTCCAACCCGGAATGACCGCATCCACCGGGAAGGTGACCGGCTCGCCCCGCTCGCGTGAGCTGTCGAAGACGGTGCCATCGATCAGCGTGCCTTCGTAGTGGACGCGCACGCTGTCTTCCGGCCCGGGCGAGGGGCCATCACCGGCCTCGATCACCTCGTACTGAAGGCCACTGTCGGTGACCGTGACCCCCCCCTTGTCCTTGTTCTCGGCCAGGAAGGCCTCACCCGCAGCCATGTTTTCCTCGGCCTCGGCCGCCTTCTCCTGCTGCTGGGCAGCCTGCAGCTCCTGCATGAAGGCCTGAAGAGTCTCGCGCGATTCCTGCTCGGTCAGCTGCGTCTGGCCATCCCCGAGACGATCGCGCAGACCGGCGGTGAGGTAATCCAGCTCAAGTTCGGCCGGCATGTCGGACAACGACTTGCCGATGTCCATGCCCAGCGCATAGCTGCGCTTCTGCTGATCGGTATCCAGCGACAGATCGCCCGAATCACCGGTGGCGCTCTCGGCGGCCTGAGGTTCGGCGTCGCCGGCCGGGGCCGCGTCGCCACCCGAGTCCTGACCGCAGGCGGTCAGCGCCAGGCCAAAAACAATCACCGTCAAGAATCTGGTCATCCGGATATCCTGTTTTGCGTAAACATACGGGCGGCAAGCCTACGCCAACACGGCGTCGCAAAAAAGGCCCGGCGCGTATCAACAAGCGAGAAATCATCATCGCCACGGGGAAATGCATGCATATTCGACAACTTATCGGAATCGCCCTGATTGCGGTCAGCCCCGCCGTCATCGCCACCCCGGCCGGGAAGCCGGCCCCGGACCTAACGCCGACCGAGGTGGTGGAAAGCCAGCTCGCTGCCCTGCGCGATAACGGCGATGACGACAACGGCATCGCGCGGGCCTACCACTTCGCCTCTCCGGATAACCGGGCCAGCATTGGCGGCCTGAGCGCGTTCACGCGAATGATCCACGAGGGCTATCAGGACATGCTGCGTCACCAGAAGGCCCGCATCCTGGATACCGAAACCGACGGAGACGAGGCTCTGGTCCGGGTGATACTCGATCTGCCCGGCGGCGGCCGGTCGGCCTATGTATTCGTGCTCACCCGCAGCTCGACCGCCGGCTGCGAGCAATGCTGGATGACCAGTGGCGTGATGCCGGTGGCGCCGCCGGCGGATCAGGGGCAGATGATCTAGGGGTCGCGGAAATCATCGGTCCGCGGATCCAGCTCGAGGATGGGCGGCGCCGTCTGCGAGGCCACCACGTTGACGAAGCGACCCTGCTGTTCCATCGGCAGCGCCGGCGTGTACCGCATGCGCACCACCACGAATCCGGCCAGCAGCAGCAGGCCGGCGGCCAGGAATGCGAACAGCCCGGCTGGCCCCAGCGCTTCCATCAGCCCGGCCCCGAGTAACGGTCCGAGGCAGGTGCCCAGCCCGAAGGCGAACAGCAGTCCGGCGCTGGCGGCCACCGGATTGCCCTCGGTCATGTTGTCGGTAATCATCGCCAGGCTGATCGGATACAGACAGCCGGCCACCCCGAAGACGATGGCAGTGGCGGCGTAAAGCGCCCAGCCGTAGTCCTCGCCGAACAGCATGCCCGCCACCGCCGCGATCCCGGCGGCCGCGGCCAGAAATCCCAGCACGAAACGGCGGTCCATCAGATCGGACAAATGCCCCAGCGGCCACTGCAGCAGCATGGTCGCGACCACCGCAGACATCATGTAACTGGCCACTGCGGCCACATCCATGCCGATGGCCGAGGCGTACAGCGGGCCCAGGGCCAGGAACGCACTGGAAAGCAGTCCGGCCACCACCGCACCCAACCAGCCGCTGGGTGACAGCTGCCAGAGCTCGACGAACCCCAGACGGTCGATCGACCCCATGACCGGGGCCTCGGAACGGGTCAGAGCCAGCGGCACCAGCGACAGCACTACCAGAATGGCCACGAAGCTGAACATGGGATAGACCTCGTCCGGGGTGAATCCGACGAGATACTGCCCACCGGCAGCCGCCGAGAAATAGACGATCTGGTAGATGCCCAGCAATGCCCCGCGGGTCGCGGTGCTGGCGCGCCCGGAAATCCAGCTCTCCAGCACCATGATCAGCCCGGCGTGGCAGAAGCCCACGAACAGCCGCAACAAAGCCCACAGCCAGCCGCTGACATACAACGGATGGATCAGGGCCGCCGCGCAGCCGATCGCCGCGAAGGCGGCAAACGAGCGGATCTGGCCCACACGCCGGATCAGTCGGGTGGCCACCCGCGTGCCCAGCACGAAGCCCATCGAATGGAAAACCAGCACCAGGCCGATGGCCATCGGTGAGAAGCCGGTCTCGGATAGCTGCACCGACAGCAGCGTGCCCAGCAGCGAACTCCCGGCGATCAGCAGCGCCAGGCTGGCGAACATCGCCGTGAGCGAAATGATGATCTGGCGCATGGTCAGCCCGGACCGGGGTGGTCGTCAGCGATGATACCGCTGCGAACAGAGGGTCAGCGGCGCCGGCGTCCCAGCCTGAGCCGCAACGCATTCAGGCGAATGAAGCCTTCCGCATCCTTCTGGTCGTAGGCCCCGGCATCGTCCTCGAAGGTGGCCACCGCGGCGTCGAACAAGCTGTCGTTGGCCGAATCCCGGCCCACCACCGACACCGACCCCTTGTACAGCCGCAGGCGCACCACGCCGTTGACGTGGGTCTGCGAGGCGTCGATCGCGGCCTGGAGCATTTCGCGTTCCGGCGCGAACCAGTAGCCGTTGTAGATCAGCTTGGCGTAGCGCGGCATCAGCTCGTCCTTGAGATGGCAGGCCTCGCGGTCGAGCGTGATGGATTCGATCGCCCGATGCGCCTTGAGCATCAGCGTGCCGCCCGGGGTTTCGTAGCAGCCGCGGGACTTCATCCCCACATAGCGGTTCTCGACGATATCGATGCGGCCGATGCCGTGGGCCCCGGCGATGCGGTTCAGACGTGCCAGCACGTTGTAGGGCGTGAGCGCCTCACCATCGACAGCGACGATGTCGCCCCGCTCGAAGGTAAGATCGACTTCCTGCGCCTGGTCCGGCGCGGCTTCCGGCGGCACGGTCCACCGCCACATGTCGTCCTCGGCCGGGGTCCAGGGATCCTCGAGCACACCGCCTTCATAGGAGATATGCAGCGCATTGGCATCCATGGAATAGGGTGAGCCACCGCCCTTCTTCTTCTCGATCTCGATGCCGTGCTGCTCGGCATAGGCCAGCAGTTTCTCGCGTGAATTCAGATCCCACTCACGCCAGGGCGCGATTACCCGGATGTCGGGATTCAGTGCGTAGGCGGACAGCTCGAAGCGCACCTGATCGTTGCCCTTGCCGGTGGCCCCGTGGGCGATGGCATCGGCGCCGGTCTGGGCAGCGATCTCGACCTGGCGCTTGGCGATCAGCGGCCGCGCGATCGAGGTGCCCAGCAGGTACTCGCCTTCGTAGATGGCATTGGCCCGGAACATGGGATAGACGAAATCCCGCACGAACTCCTCGCGCAGATCGTCGACGAAGATCTCCTTGACCCCCAGCGCCTGCGCCTTGGGGCGAACGCTGTCAAGCTCCTCGCCCTGGCCGATGTCGGCGGTAAAGGTCACCACCTCGCAGCCGTAGGTATCCCCCAGCCACTTGAGAATCACCGACGTATCGAGTCCGCCCGAATACGCCAGGACGGCCTTTTTCACCTCTGCCATGGAATCGTTTCCGCCGTTGCTGCGTCAGGGGGCGCGATTATACAGGTGCTACCATGCGCCAATGAGCGGTTCCGATGATGGCATGTCCGGTTACTCCCCCCCGATTCCGATGGCCCAGCGCTTTCGCGGGTTCCTGCCAGTGGTGGTGGACGTCGAAACCGGGGGCTTTCACGCTGCCACCGATGCATTGCTGGAAATCGCCGCGGTAACCCTGCGCTTCGACGAGGACGGCTGGCTGGTGATCGACGAGTCGCACTCATTCCATGTCCAGCCGTTCGAGGGCGCGCGCATCGACCCGGCCTCGCTGGAGGTCAATGGCATCGACCCGCATCATCCGCTGCGCCCCGCCCTGCCCGAGCGCGAGGCGCTGGGCCGGATGTTCCGCGAGGTGCGCCGCGCGATCCGTGATGCCGAGTGCAAGCGGGCGGTGCTGGTGGGACACAACGCCCATTTCGATCTCGGCTTCGTCAACGCCGCGGTGGAACGTGCCGGCATCAAGCGCAACCCGTTTCACCCCTTCTCGGTGTTCGATACCGCCACCCTGGCGGGGGTAGCCTACGGCCAGACCGTGCTGCGGCGGGCCGCCGAGGCCGCGGGTCTGGGCTGGGACAGCAGCGCAGCCCATTCGGCCCGCTATGATACGGAGCAGACGGCCGCGCTGTTCTGCGCCATCGTCAACCGCTTTCGCGACAACTTCGAGGCCGCCGTCGAAGCCTGATCATCGGGGGGAGCATCGTGGAAACCTCTATCGCCCAACTCACCGACCCCGCCACGCTGTTCCAGCTGGCGCTGCCCTATCTCGTGCAGGTCGCCGGCGCCATCTTCATCTTCTTCATCGGACGACTACTGGCGCGCCTGCTGGTAGCCGCGCTGCGGCGGTCGATGGTCCGGGCCCAGGCCGACGACACCATCGTCGAGTTCGTGGGCACGGTGGCCCATGTGATCCTGATGGTGTTCGTGGTGATCGCCGCAATGAGCCAACTCGGCGTGAAGACCACCGCCGCCGCGGCGATTGTCGGGGGCGGCGCGCTGGCGGTGGGGTTGTCGTTGCAGGGCCAGTTGTCGGCGCTGGCCGCCGGGGTGATGCTGATTCTGTTCAAGCCCTTCCGCAAGGGCGATTTCGTGGAGGCCGCCGGTCAGTTTGGCACGGTGGAGGCGGTACGCATCGTCAACACGCTGCTGGTGACCACCAACAACCAGGAAGTCACCATCCCCAACAATCAGGTCTGGGCCAGCCCGATCACCAACTACTCGGCCCGCGATACCCGCCGTATGGACCTGACCGTGTCGATCAGCCTGGACGGGGATGTCGACCGGGCCAAGACGGTGTTGCAGGAAATCGTGGACACCGATTCCCGGGTGCTGGCCGAGCCGCCGCCCGCCATCCGCGTGAACGCGATCACCGAATCCTCGGTGGACATCCTGTTCCGGCCCTGGCTGCAGCGGCCCGAGTTCTGGGACGCCTATTGGGACACGGTGGAGGCGATCAAGAAACGCTTCGATGCCGAGGGCATCCCGTTCGCCCACCAGCGCCGGTTCGTTCACATGACGGCGCCGGATCGCGACACGGCATGAGTGCCGGTGCGGTCGCGGCGCGGCTTTAACCGCAGATTGGCGCAGATTTTCGTGGCGCGACGCCGCCGCCTGTCACATCGTCGTCACCGCCCTGTCATTGAAGTGGCATCGTCGCTGCCTAGCCTTGTGTCCGCACGTTACGGCACGAGGACAATGCCATGGCAACCGCCGCCCGCGATGTCACCCGCCTGACCCGGACACCCCGACTGGTCACGGCACTTGCACAGCACCCCCACGAGATCACCGAGAGTCTCGCCCTGCGTCACCGTGTGTTCGTGCGGGAGATGGGCGCCCGGGTGGAGAACGCGGACTCCGGCCTGGAGCGCGACGCGTTCGATGGCCACTGCCGCCACCTGCTGGTGCGCGATACCTGGACCGGCGCGGTGGTGGCTTCCACGCGGATACTCACCGATGATCGGATCGACGCCACCGGCGGGTTCTATTCCGCCGGCGAGTTCGATCTCGACGCGGTCCTGGCCTTGCCCGGCCGCTTCATGGAGATCGGCCGCACCTGCGTGCATCCCGATTACCGCCGAGGCGGCGTGATCGCCGTACTCTGGTCGGGCGTGTCCGAACTGATCCGGCGCGAGGGTTATCAGCACCTGATCGGCTGCGCCAGCATCGAACTGGATCAGGGCATGGGCCGCGCCCACGCCATCTACCGCTATCTGGCGGACAACCACATGGGCCCCGCATCGCAGCGGGTAGCGCCGCGTCTGGCGCTGCCGGCCGCGGATGCCATCAGCCCGCCGGGACGCCTGCCACCGCTGCTCAAGGCCTACATCAGCCTGGGCGCCCGGGTCGGCGGGCCACCCTGCTGGGACCCGGATTTCGGAGTCGCGGATTTGTTCATGCACCTGGATGTGGCTAATCTCTGCCCGCGTTATGCCCGCCACTTCCTGCACCGACAGCCCGTCCCCGCCCGCCGCATGGCGGCTATCGCTTAAGAGTCTGCGCCTGGCCGGTCATATTCTGGCCGGCTTCGCCATTCTTGCCGCCATGTCGTTGCTGCGCCGGCGCGCCGGCCGGCTGGCCGGCTGGTGGTACCGCGGGCTGCTGCGCATCATGGGTATCGAGCTCGAGGTGCGCGGCCCCACTCCGGCGCCGGGCACGCTGGTGGTGGCCAACCACGTATCCTGGCTGGACATCATTGTGTTCGGCGGCCTGCTGGACGCGGCCTTCGTGTCCAAGTCAGAGGTGGGCGACTGGGCAGTTATCGGTCGCTTTGCCCGCCTTACCGGCACCATCTTCCTGCCCCGCGGGGCGGGCGAAACCCGCGAGGCCAGCAACCGTATCGGCACGGCACTGGCAGCCGGCCGCTGCGTGGTGCTGTTTCCCGAAGCTACCACCCGGGCGGACCTGCTGCCCAGCCGCTTTCACGCGCGGCTGTTCGCGGCGGCCATCGATGGCGACCACGAATTGCAGCCGGCCGCCCTGCACTATCCGCGCGATGACGGCCACCCCGGGCACCATCCCGATGCGCCCTGGGTGGAGGCCGCCAGTCTGGCGCCGCATTTCATGACGCTGTTCCGGCGGCACGGGCTGCGGGCCCGGGTGACCTTCTGCCCGCCGGTTCCGGTGGCAAGCGGGGACCGCCGCGCGCTGGCCGAGCAGAGCCACGCCGCCATCGCGTCGGTTCTGGCGGCGTCAGCCGAACCAGAAGCCGATTAGATAGCGTTAGCTGGCGCTATCCCGCGGCGGCAGCACCAGCGTCACTTCCACCCGACGATTGTCCCGCCGGCCGCCGGCCGTATCGTTGCTGGCCCGGGGATCGGCGGCACCACGCCCCTCGGCTTCGATGCGGCCGGCCGCAACGCCCTGTTCGAGCAACGCCGCGCGCACCGCCTCGGCCCGACGCCGGGAGACGGCGCGATTGTAGGCGGCTGCCTGCTCGCCCTTGCCGGCATCCCGCAGGTCCGGATTATCGTTCAGAAACGCGGACAGATTGCCGGCTGACGGGGGGGTGTTGTCGGTATGGCCGACCACCCGTACCCGGTAACGCGGATGCTCGTCCAGGAAGGTCGCCACCCGATCGATGACAGCCGCGGAATCGCCGGTCAACCGGTCGGTGCCGGTGGCGAATACCAGCTCTCCGAATTCGCCCGGTGCGACCATCTTGCCCGCCCATCGCTGGTCAACCGCATCACGGGCATCAAGCTGATTGCTGACGGTTGCGAGCTGACGCAGCCCGGTCTCGCGCCGGGCATCGGCTCGGGCGATCTGCGCCCAGCGCCGCGCCGCATGCGCCTGACGGCCGACCTCGGCCAGACCGGCCGGCGAGGACAGCGGATCATCGGCAATGCCGGCCCAGGCCGCGCGTGCCGCATCCAGGGTCTGCACCGCCTGCTGCAGCGCCTCGGGCGCGTACTCGTCCACCCCGGCCGTGCGCCGGGCTGCATCAACCGCCTCTTCAGCCGCATCCAGCGCGGCGAATCCCACGGGTTCGCCCTGCTCGTTGCGACGCAGGTTGTCCTTTAGGGCCGGCGACACCTCATCATCCCCCAGTTGTGCCGCTACCGGTGGCGGCGGGGGAGGCGGAACCGGATTGGTCTGCCAGACGGCGCAGCCGCCGAGCCATGCCGCACTGATCACGAGACTGAATACGGGCCAGGCACGGCTCATCGCGGCGCCTCCTCGGCTCGTGCGGCCGGCTGCGCCTCGAGCTCCGCCTGCAATTGTTCAAGTTTGGTCTGGACCGCGCGCGCCTGCGTCTGGGCCAGGGCATAACGCGCGTCCAGAGTCGCGGCTTGCACCAGCCCCTCGATCCGGGTCCGCTGCTCGTCGCTCAGGGATTGTCCGCTGCCCGCAACCTGGTAAAGCAGGGCCCGCGCGGCGGTCAACCGCTGCCGGGCATCGCGAAGCGGGCCCGGCGCCAGCCGCTCGGCGCCCGCAGCCGCGGCTTCCTCGATCGCGGCCCGGGCCGGCTCCAGCCGGGATTCGTCAGGCGCCTGCGGCGCCACCATGGGTTCGGGGTTGCTGGCGCAGCCGGCCGCCAGGCCGAGGCAGGTCAGCAGCAGGACGATCGGCATTCGCCGCATGGACGGTTCTCCTGATCGCGACTCGCGCGGATGTGGAATGAAGGCGACAGTCTACCAGTGCCCCCGGCGCTGGCGCCCCCTTCTGATTCATTCGGGTGCCCGAATCGGGGGGCCACCCAGTTCGGCCAACGTGGCGGGACGGCCAACGTCGTGCCAGCGTCCATCGAAGCGCACCCCCTCGACCCGGTTGGCCTCGATGGCGGGCTGCAGGGCCTGCCCCAGCCCGAAGCGAGCCGATCGATCGCCCTCGAACAGGGCCGGTCGATAGACACCGATTCCGGCGAACGTGTGGCGCGGCTCCGATGACACACCCTGCCGGACCCGATCGCCGACCAGCGCGAAATCCCCGTCGGGGTGGTGCGCCGGGTTGGGCACCAGCACCAGCCGGGCCAGATCATCCTCGGCAACCGGCCTCGTAAGCTGCCGAAAATCGAAATCCGTGTAGACATCCCCGTTGATCACCAGGAATGGCGCATCCGGCAGCAGCGGCAGGGCATGCCGGATGCCGCCGCCGGTGTCCAGCGCCCCCGGCGTTTCAACCGAGTAATGAATGCGCAGCCCGAATCGATCCCCGTCACCCAGCGCGGTCGTGATGCGATCGGCCAGCCAGGCGACGTTGATCACCACCTGATCGAAGCCGGCCGCGGCCAGCGCATACAGGTGGTATTCGATCAGCGGTCGGCCCGCCACCGGCACCAGCGGTTTGGGCAGGTGGTCGGTCAGCGGGCGCAGGCGCTCGCCGCGCCCGGCGGCCAGAATCATGGCGCCCCGGGTTGCTGCTTCAGCCGGCATCAGGGCCGTCGAACACGTGGCGCTCGAGCAGCTCACGCAGACCAGCCAGCGCCGGGTAGGTCCGCACCACCGGGCGCAGATAGGCAAGAAAGCGCGGCGCATCCGCCAGGTACTTCGGCTTGCCGTCGCGATAACGAATGCGGGCGAAGATGCCCAGCACCTTGAGGTGGCGCTGCAGCCCCATCCAGTCGCAGTCGCGCCGCAGATCGGCGAAATCCGCCGGCACCGCGAGGCCGGCGGCCCCGGCCCGGCGCCAGTAATCGGACAGCCAGATGTCCACCCGCTCCTGAGGCCAGCTGATGAACGCATCCTTGAACAGCGAGATGAGATCGTAGCTGTAGGGACCGAAACGGGCATCCTGGAAATCGATGACGCCGGGATTACGCTGACAGACCATCAGGTTGCGAGGCATGTAGTCGCGGTGCACGAACACCCGGGGCTGGCCCCGGACCTGTTCGATGATGGTGTCGAAGGCCTGATCCAGCGCCCGGGATTCGGTCGCGTCCAGCGTGACGCCGAGATGGCGCTGCAGATACCACTCGGGGAACAGCGCCATCTCCCGGCGCAGGGTGTCGTCGTCATAGTCAGGCAACACCTCGGGCCGGCTGGCCACCTGCCATTCGATCAGCGCCTCCAGGGCATCGGCGAACAGCACGTCCGCGCTGCGGGCGTTAAGGGCGCTCAGGTAGCCGGTATCGCCCAGATCCTCGAGCAGCATGAAACCACGGGCGAGATCCTGCTGATGAATCTTCGGCACATGCAGCCCGGCCGCCCCCATCAGCGCCGCGACGTTCACGAATGCGCGGCAGTCCTCCCGGTCGGGCGGGGCATCCATCGCGATCCAGCTATGGTCGTCCGCGGTCACGCGGAAGTAGCGACGAAAGCTGGCGTCACTCGACGCCGGGGTCAGCGCCACTTCGCGCAACCCGGCGGCATCGGCCAGCCAGGCGCGCAGCTCGGCCAGACGGGCGTCCTCTGTCAGGGTCTGGATCATGCGATAAGCTGCTGTTTGCGGGCCCTTCCGACGCCACGCATAATCCCCGGCCGGGGCGCGGGGCGTCTCGCCGGACCCGGGCCGGCCCGACTCATCGACCAAGGCGAAGCGTCCGCGTGACTGGAGTGGAAAACATACGTCGCTGGCGGCACTTTATCCTCATCGCCACGCTGCCCGCCAGCACCGCGTCGGCCGGCATCTGCCCACTGCCACCAGGCATCCCGGCCGCTGAACCGGGCGCCAACGCCGAAGTGACGGCCGATCAGGCCATTCTCGACGGCCCCCTGGCCACGGTGACCGGCAACGTCCGCCTGGAGCAGGCCGGCCAGGCCCTGACCGCCCCGGCCCTGGAATACGACGGTACCGCGCAGCGGGTGATCGCCAACGACGGCCTGCGCTACCGCGGCCGCGGCATCCAGTTATCGGCTGAACAGGCGGATGTGCGGCTGGATTCCGGGATCGGTGAATTCATCGGTACCGACTACGCCCTGACCACCAACGGCGGTCGCGGCCAGGCCGCCAGCGTCGCAGCGCTGGGCGGGGAAAGCTATCGGCTCACGGATACCACCTACACGACCTGTGCCGGCGACGAGCCGGCCTGGCAGCTGGCAGCCGACCGCATCGAGCTGGACCGCAACCGGGGCCGCGGCGAGGCTTTCGATACGGTGCTGCGGGTGGGCGGGATTCCGCTGTTCTACACGCCTTACCTGAACTTCCCTATCGATGATGAGCGCCACACCGGGCTGCTGACCCCCACCCTGGGCCATTCGACCGACGATGGCGCCGAGCTGGCGCTGCCCTACTACATCAATCTCGCGCCGAACTACGACGCCACCATCACCCCGCGTCTGCTGTCGCGCCGCGGCCTGCAGCTGGGGGGAGAGTTCCGCTATCTGCACGCGCATCACCGGGGCGAGGTGGCCGCGGAGTATCTGCCCTCCGATCAACGCTTCGGCGATGATCGCAGCCTGCTGCGCGCCAACCACGAGGGCCGCTTCGGGCGTTACCTTGGCCTGCAACTGGACGCCACACGAGTCAGTGACGAGGCCTATTTCGAGGATCTGGGCACCACGCTGTCGGGTACCAGCCAGTCGCAACTGCAGCGGCTGCTGCGCCTGACGCTGGCAGCTCCCGGCGTGCGGGCGGCAGTGCTGGCCCAGGATTATCAGCCGGTACTGGCGGACACCCTGAACAACCGCCCCGACCCGTTCGAGCGTCTGCCGGCGGCGCAGATCAGCCTGCTCACCCCCAACCGCGGGCCGCAGCTGGGGCTGGACGCCGAGCTGGTGCGCTTCGATCGCAACGACGCCGTGCCCACCCGTCGCACCGATCTGCGGCCCCGCCTGCTCTGGCAGCACGACGCGCTGGGCTGGTTCGTCCGCGGCGAGGCGGCCTACCGGTACACCCACTATCAACCGGATACCGGGCCGACGCTGGAACGGGATATCGGTTCCGCCTCGCTGGACGTCGGTCTGCGGCTGCGCAGGCAAATGGATAACGGCTGGCTCCAGACGCTGGAGCCGCGCCTGTTCTACCTGTACACCGGCTACGAGGATCAGAGCGCCCTGCCGCTGTTCGACACCGCCGTAGCGGACCTGCATTTCCACCGGCTGTTCGCCCGCAACCGGTTCGTCGGGGTCGATCGTATCGGCGACGCCAACCAGCTCACGGTGGGTTTGACAACCCGCTTCATTGATCCGGCGAGCGGTCGCGACGTGCTCAGCCTGGGCCTGGGGCGGGTATTCGGGTTCCGCGACCTGCGGGTCAATGCCCCGGTGACCGGTGTCATCGGCTATGACGATCAGGACTCCGATGTGGTGGCCACCGCCGCGCTCAAGCCCACCCAGCACTGGGAAAGCCGGCTGGCACTGCAGGCCAGCCCCGGCAACGATCGGATCAATCGGGCCAGTGTCCGGGTCGGCTACGACGACGGGCCTGCCCGGCATGTCAGCCTGGGGTATCGCTATTTCCGCGACCTGCGCCAGTTGCCGGGCGGTACCACCGAAACCCTGGAGCAGGTTGACCTGCGCCTGGCGTGGCAGATCGACGAGCAGTGGCAGGTGATCAACCGCTGGAACTATTCGCTGGACAACCGTCAAAGCGTGGAGATGCTGGCGGGCGTGGGTTATCGCCCCAGTTGCTGCTGGGCCACCCGCGTGGCGTTTCGGCGTTTCGTACGCGATGCAACCGGGGAGCGGGCCTCCGCGCTGCTGTTCCAGGTGGAACTCACCGGCCTGGGGCGCTTCGGCGACGACATCTGGAGCCTGCTTGATCGTGATATCGTTCGCGCCGGCTCACAATTCACCAACCTGCGGTATCGATGAGACTGATTCGCTGCGCCCTGCTGATGGCCGCCACCGGCCTGTCCCTGTCACCCGCCGTGGGCGTGGGGCAGGATTCCGAGCTCGACGAGATCGTGGCCGTCGTCAACGACGGTCTGATCCTGGAAAGCGAGATGGAAGGCGCCATCGCGCAGGTGAGGCAACGCGCCGGAGCCCAGATCAACAACGTCCCCGACGAGGTGGTGCAGTCCCAGGTACTGGAGCAGCTGATTCTGCGCAAGCTGCAGATGCAGCGCGCCCAGCGCGCCGGGCTCGACGTGAGTGATTCCGAGCTCAATCAGGCGATTGGCCGAATGGCTGCGCAGAACGGGATGACCGCCGATCAGTTCATGAGCTCGGTGCGGGCCGAAGGCCTGTCGATATCCGCCATGCGGGAACGGCTGCGCGAGCAGATCCTGATCGACAAGCTCAAGCAACGGGAAATCGCCGGCCGCGTGGTGGTCACCGACGAGGATGTCGACCGCTATCTGGAGAGCGAGTCGCTCCGGGTGCAGGAAAACCGAGAGTACCGCATCCGCCACATCCTGGTGTCGGTCAGCGAAAACGCCAGCCAGAGCACCATCGAAGCGGCGCGCGACCGGGTCGAAGAGCTGCGGGAACGGGCCCTGGCGGATGACAGCTTCAGCGAGCTGGCGGTGGCCCATTCGGATGGCCAGAACGCGCTCGAGGGCGGCGACCTGGGCTGGCTGGCCGGCGGCTTTCTGCCCACGCTGTTCTCGGACGTCGTGCCGCGCCTGCAACCGGGCGAAATCAGCAAGCCGTTCCGTGGACCCAGCGGGTTTCACCTGATCCAGCTGGCCGATGTGCGTCGCACCGACGGGCAGCAGACCGTGGCCGAGGATTCCGTGGTCAAGGAGTATCAGGCTCGGCACATTCTCCTCGAAACCAACGAGATCCGTAACAACGAGCGCGCCGAGGCCGAGGCCGAGCGCCTGCGCAAGCGGATACTGGCCGGCGACGACTTTACCCAGCTGGCGCGCGAGAACTCCGACGACGCCAGCAGCGCCAACCAGGGCGGCGAACTCGGCTGGCTGCAGGCCGACAGCATGTCGCCCCCGTTTGCTGAGCAACTCCGCTCGCTCAAGCCCGGTGAGACCAGCAAGCCGTTTCGCACGGACAGCGGCTGGCACGTGCTGCAGGTGCAGGACACGCGTCAGCGCGATCTGAGCCAGGAACGCCGCCGCCAACGGGCGCGTCAGGCACTCGGGCGCCAGAAAATGCAGGAGGAATCCGAGATCTGGCTGCGCAAGATCCGCGACGAAGCCTTCGTGGACATCCGGCTGGAAGGTTTCCAGGACAGCTGACCCGGGCGCACCGGCCGCGCCGCGTCACCACGGGACGAATCCGATGCCACTGAATCGACTGGTGCTGACGCCGGGTGAACCGGCCGGCATCGGTCCCGATCTGGTTGTCCGGCTGGCCCAGCAACCTCGTGATTGCGAGATCATCGCCATCTGCGACCCGGATCTGCTGACGGCCCGGGCCCGGATGTTGGATCTGCCGCTGAGCCTGGACATCCTCGGCGACACCGCCTCACCGGCCACAGCCACCCGAGCGGGGCAACTCCGGGTTATGCCTGTGCCGCTGGCCGCCCCCTGCCATCCCGGCACCACCGATCCGGCCAACGCAAGCTATGTGCTCACAACGCTGGCACAGGCCATCGACCTTTGCCGTGCCCGGCAGGCCGATGCCATGGTGACCGGCCCCGTCCACAAGGCAGTGATCAACCAGGCCGGCCACGCATTCTCCGGACACACCCACTTCATTGCCGATCGCACCGGGGCGGCGCATGTGGTGATGATGCTGGTCACGCCGGGTCTGCGGGTAGCGCTGGCCACCGTGCACATCCCGCTTGCCGAGGTGCCCACGCAACTGACCCGATCATCGCTGGCCAGCACGATTCGGGTGCTGGATGCCGACCTTCGCTGCCATTTCGGTATCCCCCGACCGCGCATTCTGGTGGCGGGGCTCAACCCCCATGCCGGCGAAAGCGGCTATCTCGGCCGGGAGGAGATCGACGTGATCGAACCGGTACTGGACCAGGCCCGTGGGGCCGGCGTGGATGTGGAAGGCCCCCTGCCCGCGGATACCCTGTTCACCCCCGACAAGCTGGCCCGCGCGGATGCAGTACTGGCCATGTATCACGATCAGGGCCTGCCGGTAATCAAGCATCTGGGCTTCGGCTGCACAGTCAATGTCACGCTGGGGCTGCCCATCATCCGCACGTCCGTCGATCATGGCACCGCGCTGGACCTGGCCGGGACCGACGCCGTGGATACCGGCAGCATGGACGCCGCCGTGGCCATGGCCGACGAGCTGGCCACCCATGCCCGCGCGTAAACGCTTCGGCCAGCACTTCCTGCACGACCCGGCCGTCATCGACCGCATCGTCGACCACATCGCCCCGGCGGCAACCGATCATCTGGTGGAAATCGGCCCCGGGCGCGGCGCGCTCACCGAACCGTTGCTGGACCGCTGTCCGCATCTGGATGTGATCGAGATCGACCGGGATCTGGCGCCGGCGCTGCGGCAGCGTTTCGGCGGCTGGCCCGGCTTCACTGTGCACGAGGCCGACGCCCTGGGTTTCGATTACGCCAGCCTGGGCGGCGATACTCCCCTGCGGCTGGTCGGCAATCTGCCCTACAACATCTCGTCGCCGCTCTTGTTCACGTTACTTGCCAGCCCGGCGCCGATCACCGACATGCATTTCATGCTGCAGAAGGAGGTGGTCGACCGCATGGCGGCCCAACCCGGCGATGACGATTACGGCCGGCTGTCGGTGGCAGTGGCATCGCGAGCCCGGGCGGAACGGCTGATGACCATCGGGCCCGGCGCCTTCCAGCCGCCGCCGAAAGTGGAATCAGCCATCGTACGGGTGCGTCCCCGTGCCCCGGCCTTCACCATCGACTGCCAGCGGGATTTCGACCGGATACTGCAGGCCGCATTCTCGGCCCGCCGCAAGACCATTCGCAACGGCCTGAAAGCGCTGCTGGATCAGTCGGCGATCATCGATGCCGGCGTGGACCCGGGGCAGCGCCCGGAACAACTCACGCCGGCCGAATTCGCGGGGCTGGCAAACCGATTCACGGCACAAGCGGGTTGATCTTGCGTCGGGCCAGGAAACGCCCGAATGCCCGCGCCAACAGGGGAGCTGCCACCGCGGGCCCGAAGCGCAAGCCGCAACCCAGCGCTACCAGCAGACCGGCGGTCTCCTCGTCTGCCACCGGACCGGCCACCAGCGGCTGCTGCTGGCGGCGTGCCCGGCTCACGATGGCCTTGACCCCGGCCACCGCGGCCTGATCTGCCGCCAGTCCGGCAAGTAGCGCCTCCGGCACCAGGCGCAACTGCGCGGACGGTGCCTCATCGTCACCGTCCATCACGGCCCGGGGCAGGATCGTGGATGGCACGCCGACAACCATCAGCGCATCCGGCGACAAGCGGTGCACACCGGATTCATGTCGCCAGCACCCGTCCAGCGCCTCGCCGGTATCCTGAGCGGGTGCCCACAGCAGTGGTACCGGTGGCAGACCGATATCCCGCCAGTTGCCGGCCACTCGGCCAACCCGGCCCAGGGTCCAGGCGTCCAGCGCCGCGGCCATGCCCTGCTCCCGCGCCAGGGCCGGCGCGTCATCATCGGCCACCGGTCCGGTCACATGCACCACGGCGGCCACCACCCCGCCCTGCTCGTCCAGCACCGGCCAGAACTGCAGATCGAGCTCATCGCCAGTCATGGCTGCCGCCAGCCGATGCGCGGCCTCGTCGGACTGCTCGTCAACCAGCTGATCGAAGTGCGGGGCGTACAGCATCGGCTGCCGGTCATCATCGCCCATGCGCGCGGCCTGCACCGCAATCAGCGCGCAGTTCAGCACCCGTTCCGGCGGCATTCCGTCGCTGGAGGCGGCGCCGCCCCAACGCAGTACCGGCCACGGCGCCGAAGCCGGCGCCGGTGATTGCCGGAGTGCGGCTTCCAGCCGCCTGCAGGTTTCCGGCAATGCCTCGGCCGGCGGTGTATCCGGGGTCTGGAAGAGCGCGATTTCATCGCCACCAATTCGGGTGATACAGGCAGTCGCCCCATCCAGTTGCCGCCGCCAGCGATCGACCAGATGATCCAGCATCTGGTCGACCGCGACGCGACCGTGCATCCGGTTGAGCCGGCCGCAATCGACCACATCCGCCACGATCAGCAACCCGCCTTGCGCAGCCGGTTCGTCCGCATGCGCCTGCATCGCTGCCAGCAGGGCTACGGTACCCGACGCATTGGCCGGTGGCGAGTCGGGCTGCGCCGCATCGACCGGGGCAACGCTGACCAGATAATCATCGGCGCTCAACCGCGAAACGATCGCCGCCGCCGGCCCCGACGCCAGATGCAGCGGTACGGTGCGGCCGATCAGATCGGCCGGTTCCTCGGGAAGGATCGTCGTGATGACACCGCCCGGAACCGCATCCTGCCCGAACAGGCCGTGCCATCCCGTGCCAGCCCGACGAATGCGGCCGGCCGAGTCCACGATCGCCAGCACGCCCGGCGCGGACTCGATCAGCAGCCCCGCGAGATCATCCGTGGCGGCTGGCGATGCGGGCTCGCGCGGCTCGAACGTCGCGGTCAGCGCATGCGGCGAACCCGCGGGTTCCGGCACGGCCCGTACCGATACCGCGGCCGGGGGGTGGCCCTTGCATTGCAGTACCGCCGTCGTTTCCATGACCGATTCGGCCTGACTGCTCAGTGCCCGGGCGAGGGGACCGTCAGTCCGCTGATTCTCACCATCGAGAAAGATCAGCGTCTGATCATGCCGGGTGGCCTTCAACGCGCTGGCGTCCCGATGCAACAGCGACTGCATGGCCTGATTGACCCGGGCGATCCGGTGCTGATGATCCAGCGCCACCCAGCCGATGCCGGCGCGATCGAGATAGCGGGCAATGGCGTCGCTGTCGGCATCGCGGGTACGCGCCGGGGCGGCGGACGGGGCCGATGGCGGCGTGGAACCCGGAGCCGGCCGGGTTATCGGCGTCTGATCGCCGCGTTCTCGCCAGGCGGCGATCAGAGCAGGCAGCCAGCGCCAGGCCAGCACCAGCGCGATCAGCCAGGAGACGAACAGGCTGGCCACCACCGCCAGCGAGGCCATGAGCGCCCCGCGCCAGGCAATCCCGGCGTCGACGAACCCAATCCGTTCGCCGTCCCGGCTCAGGTCAAAACGGCGATCACTGCTACTGGCCCGATAAAGCAGGCCGCGCAACTGCCGTGCCTGCGCGGCCTGCAGGAAGTTGCCGACCGATTCAAGCGACCCGACCGAGGTCAGCACCACGCCATCGGCATTGCGCAGGGTCAGATAATTGACCGCATAACGGGGCTGTGTCAGCAGCGCTTCCGCGGCCGCGACGAGGTCGGCGGGTACACGGTCCTGGCGCAACCGCGGTGCAAGCTCGGCGCGGGCCGCGTCGTGCAAGCGATCGGCCAGGCGATCCACCTGCGTATCCAGCGTGTTGAACAGAAGAACCGGCGCCAGCACCACCCAAAGCAGTGCTGCCGCCGCAGCCAGTGGTTGCACCAGGCCGTTCAATCGCCCCCGAGGTAAAAAAACCGCCATGCCCGGGCCATCAGCCGACCGTGCGGGCCGCCCGCGTCGCCGCCTCAGTCACCCGACGAGAAGCTATCTCGCGACTCGAAGCGTTCGGGAATCGGATAGGTAAAGCTTTCCAGGTAGCGTTCGTAGGTTCGATCGGCCACGTCCTTGAGCATGGGGCGATTCTCCACTGCGCCGACGCCACGCCGCTGCTTATCCAGCGCATCGCGGGTGACGTCGCCCACATCGGTGGTCTCGCCCGCCCAGGTGGACACCGGCGCCAGCATCACGCTGACAAGAAGCAGTTTTTTCATGACCAGTCCTCGTTGAAATCAGGCCGGCTGTGGCGCGAGCGATGCCATGAACCGCTCATCCGCCGCCGCCGCCAATGGTGGTCGATGCATTACGGCTGTCATCAGCCGGATTCGAACTCTCGGCCGGGCGCGGTTCGTCAGGCAGCGTCGCCGGCCGGCGCGCCAGCTGCTGCAGTGAAGCAGCGCGTTCGCGCAATCGCTTGATCTGTTCGCCACTGACCTCGTGCTCGGCCGCGATCCGTGCCGCCTGCCGCTCCTCGCCGTCGATCAGCAGCGCCACGATGTAGTTATTGCGGGACAACCGCTGATCGGGACTGAGCTGGTAGGCGGTCGCCAGCTCCCGAACCGCCGCGTCAACCTCCCCCTGCCGCAGCAGCGCGTAGCCGAGATCGTTGCGAATCCCGGCATTGGTAGGCAACAGCGCCACGGCCGAGCGCAGATGCCGGACGGCAAGGGTAAGATCCTGCGGCGCATAGATCAGGCCCAGTCCGTGCCGAGCCCGGCCGCGGAACTGCCCTTCCGAGAGCAGCCCCCGGTACAGCTGTTCCGCAGCTATCGGCTGATCAAGCTTGCGCAACAGATCCGCGCGCAGCAGGCGCAGCTCCGGGGTGGTGCCGTACTGTTTCTCCTGGGCCTCCAGATGGGCCATGGCCGCATAGAGGCGATCCTGATCCATCATCTCGCGGATCAGATCGGTGTAGAGCTGCTTGTTCTCCGCCTCCCCGCGCGCCTGCGAAAGCAGCTCGTCGGGCCCGCTGGGGGGCGGCCCGGGGCGCGAGGGCACGCCGCTGCAGCCGGCAGCGAAGACGATCCATACAAGCGACAGAGCCGGTCCGCGCATCAGTTGCCTCCCATCGATCCCAGAGCATTCGAGATGGACACGAACGCTGGTCCGACAATGAAGATCAGCAGGGCGGGGAAGAAGAAGGCCACCAGCACCACGGTCATCTTGCCGGCCATGACGTTGACCTGTTCGCGCAGCTCCATGGTACGCCGCTCCTCGATGGTTTCGAGGGCGTCACTGAGCGGTTCCCGGATCTCGCCGCCGTACCGCTCCACCTGGCGCAACACGCCGAGCACACTCTCGAGCTCGGCCACGGCAAGCGTCTTGCTGGTTTCCATGAGCAGCTGGCTCATGTCCGCCCCGGCTTCGACCTGGCGCAGCACCGGCGCCAGCTCGTCGATAATTTCCGGCAGCGTCCCTTCGCCATCCTGTACCAGGCTGGTTAGCGCCTGACGCGTGCTCAGACCGGCTTCGTACAGCAGCATCATCAGATTGATGAACAGCGGCACCTCGGCGCGAATGCGCTCGCGCCGGTTCTTGGCCGAGGAGCGCAACACCAACCGCGGCAATGCCGCGGCCAGCAGAATCAGGAATACCAGCAGCACCGCGACCATCAGCGCACCGAACTGCGGCACCAGCGCGAACCACAGCGGCACTGCCACCACGATGCCGATGATCGGCATGAGCACCTGGGTGCCGTAGAACGCCGCCCGTGCCCGCACGCCCCGCCAGCCCGCCTGGGCAAGCAGAATGGTGGTTTCCTCGGGGTCGTCCAGAATCCGGTCCAGGCTCTGGCCCTTGTCGGCCACCCGGGCCAGCCACTCCGACTTCCCCTTCGGACCGCCCTGCGCCTGGCGTGAGCGTGCCCCGGCAAGCCGCCGGGCCATGCGCTTGCGCCGGGCTTCCTGGATACCGGCGGCCGTGAACAGCCCCAGGCCCAGCACCACCAGAAAGGCGGCCACGCCAATCAGCAATGGCAGGTAGACCATCACAGCCCGCCATCCCGCAGCGATGCCATCATCCGCCAGATGATCACCAGCCCCGTCACCTGCAGAACCACGGCAACACCCATGGCAATGCGCCCGCCGCCGCTGGCAATCATGGGTTCGTAATAACCAGGGTTGATCAGGAACATGATGCCGGAGATGAAGATCGGAATCGCGGCTACCACATAGGCCGAGAACCGGGTTTCCCCGGTCATCGCCTTGAGCTCGCGGCTGGCCGCATCCTGCCGGCGGATGGCGCTGATCAGGCTCTTGATCACGCGTCGCATGGAACCGCCGAAGCGCCGGTTGACGCGTGCCGACAGCGCCAGGATATGCAGCGCCCGCAGCTGATGCACCGCCGCCGCCTCGGACAGGGTCTCTTCCATCGAGGCCCCCAGGCGCACCTGACGCGACACACTCAGAAACAGGGAGCGGCAGGGCTCGACGCTTTCCAGGGCAGCGCTTTGCAGGGCTTCGTCCAGGGTGTTGCCGGCGGTGAGCGAGCGCATCACGTACTCGAGAAAATCGGGCAGCTGGTCGGCAATCTGGCGTCGACGGGCCTGAACCCGCTGGCGCAGCACCAGCACGCTGACGGCCAGCACCGCCGCGCCGAGCGCCAGCCCGATCAGCAGATTGATCAGGGCCAGCAGAATCACCAGCCCGATGAAGCCGATGATCAGCAGGTTCGCGGTGGCCGGCCGCATGTCGATGCCAGCACCCCAGAACTGGTGGCAAACGTTCCGGGTGAGCGGATTGCGGATGCGCCGTAGATGGCGCATGCCGGCCAGTTCGTCGACGAAATCCCCGGTGCTGGTCTGGCCGATACGTTCTTCCAGCGCCTCGTCGCCCGCACGCGACTGTGCGCGAGCGAACAGCCAGACGGCCGCGACCACCAGCAGCAGGGACATGGCAGCGGCGAGAATGACCAGAGTCATGACCTGCCCCCCTCCCGCTCGGCGTCCGGATGGGTAAACAGCGCTTCCATGGGCAGACGGTCGCCTGCGACCTCGCCCACTCGCTGCACCGACATCAGCCGGCGCTCGCCGGAGCCCAGCCGGCTGACATGAACAATGAGATCCAGCGCGGAACTGATCTGGTGCAGCAGCGTACGCTCGTCGCCGTTGAATCCGGCAAAGCCTGCCAGCAACTGCAGACGATGAACGGCGTCGCCCGGCCCGTTGGCATGCAGAGTGGTCATGGAGCCGTCATGGCCGGTGTTCATCGCCTGGAGCATGTCCAGCACCTCGTCCCCGCGGACCTCGCCGACAATGATGCGGTCCGGGCGCATGCGCAGGGCATTGCGCACCAGATCGCGCGCGGTGACCTGTCGTTCTCCTTCCAGATTGGGTGGCCGAGTCTCCAGCCGCACCACGTGTTCGTGGCGCAGACGCAGTTCGGCGGCGTCCTCGATGGTAATGATGCGCTCGTCCGCGGCGATCCACTGGCTGATGACGTTGAGAAACGTCGTCTTGCCGGAGCCGGTGCCGCCGATCACCAGGATGTTCCGGCGCTTGCCCACCTCCGCCTCGAGAAACGCCAGCGTCTCTGCGTCCGCGGTGCCATAGCGAATCAGGTCCTCGGCCGTCAGCGGCTGTTCGCGGAACTTGCGGATGGATACACAGGGACCATCCAGCGCGATCGGGGGAATGATGGCGTTCACCCGGCTGCCGTCCGGCAACCGGGCATCCACCATCGGGGTGGACTCGTCCACCCGCCGGCCCAGCGGCGCCAGGATGCGCTGGATCACCCGGATGATGTGGGCGTCGTCATTGAACCGCAGCGGTTCCATGCCGAGCCGGCCATGCCGCTCGGTGAAGATGTGATCGGGCCCGTTGACCACGATGTCGTCGACTTCATCGTCATCCACCAGCGCCTGGATCGGGCCGAATCCGACCAGCTCGTTGAGCGTGTCCTCGGCCAGCGCGTCGGCCTCGGACTGGTTGACCGGCAGGCGCTGATCGCGCACATACGCCCGTACCTGATTGCGGATGAAGTCACTGGCCTTGGTGCGTGACCAGTCCTCCAGCCGCACATCGCCGTCCTCGAGCAGACGGATCATGTGCTGGTGCAGGCGCGACTTGAGCGCCTGATACTGGTCGCTGAGCCGGAACCGTCGGGTATCGGGCGTGGTCGCCATCGCTTAGCCGAACAGCCGGGAAATGAACCCTGTCTTGGGTAGCTTGACCGCCTGCCCCGTGATCTGCTCCAGCAGCGCCAGCACGTCCCGGTTGTAGCCGTCGCGCGGGGCATGTTCGAACATCGGCTGACCGGCGTTCATGGCTTCCAGCCGCTGCTGCGGGCGCCCCGAGAGACCGGCGAGGTACGGCAGGTCCAGCAGACTGGCGAGACGATCGGGTTCCAGCCCGGCCCGGGTCTGGATCTGGTCGAGCACCAGCCCGACGTTCTCCAGCGGGCAGTCGATCTGTCGCAGGCCGTGCAGCATGTGCTTGTTCTGGCGACTGGTCAGGACAGACTGATCGGTCAGGAGCATCGCCCGACGTGCCGGACTGATCGCGGCCGCCAGGGGGGCGAGCGAAATGCCGGCATCCGCGGCGACCACGATGTGCTCGAACAGGCCCCGCAGGGTTTCCAGCAGCCGCCGCAGGTGATCGGCGTCAATCGCCGGCGGGCCACTGATCTCCTCCGGCAGGCACAGGAAGTACAGGCCGTTTTCATAGCGGGGGAAGGCGGTATCCACCAGTGTCTGATCGCAGCGTTCCACGTCGCGCAGGGCGTCGAGAGCGCCATAGGTCTGGTCCGAGTCGAGAAAGACCAGGGTGGCGCCGCCCGGCAGCGACAGATCCAGCAGCAGCACCCGCCCTTCCTCGCCGACCTGCGTCTGCAGTGCCAGCGCCATGTGCATGGCAAGAAACGGGATGCGCGGATCCGGCGCGGCGGCAAAGACCGTCAGGAGTTGCCCCTGTCCGGCCACATTGTTGCTGGCGCGCGGACTGCGCCGTAGCACCCGGCCGACCAGTTCGGTGAGATTGTCGTCATCCCGATGGACCACGAGAAAATCGCGCGCCCCGGCCCGCATCGCCGCGAGCACCGCCTCGGAGTCCTCCTGGTGGCCGACCGCCACCACCGGCAGATCCCGGTGGCGTTCCGCCAGATGCTCGACCAGTTTCGCCCGGGCCGACGCATTCCCGGCGTCGAACTGGACGAACACCAGCCCGACGTCGGGCGTGGCGTCGATCTCGGTACCCAGGCCCGCCGGGTCGTCATGATCCGCCGGCAGCAGGCCGACTTGACCGCCGAGATTTCTCGCCAGCCAGTCCCGCAGGTCCGGATCATCCGCAACAATGAGTGCCTGGGTTTTCACGATCGACTAGCGGGTGAAGCCGGTGTCGCGTTCCTCGAAGTCGCCTTTCTCCAGGAAGAACAGCTCGGCCGCACTGGGGTCGTATTCCTCGTATTCCTCACCCGGCAGCTTGACGCGGGTTTCCGGCGCCAGCGGGGTGACCAGATGCGGCGTGACCACCATGATCAGCTCCCGATCCTGCCGCTCGTAGCTGGTGGAGCGAAAGAACGTGCCCAGGATCGGGATGTCACCGAGCCACGGCACCTTGTCAACGTTCGCGGCCAGATCCTGATCCACCAGGCCACTGATGATGAAGCTTTCGCCATCGCCCAGCTCCACCATGGTGTCGGTACGACGCACGCGTACACCGGGCACCTGAACGCCCTGTACGGTGACGCCGGCGGTGAAATCCAGTTCGCTGACTTCGGGCGCTACCTTGAGCGCGATGCGTTCGTTCTCCAGCACCGTGGGCGTCAGGCTCAGGCGAATACCGAATTCCTTGAATTCAACCGTCACGCTGCCGTTGCCGCCACCCGACTGCACCACCGGGATCGGAAACTCGCCGCCGGCCAGGAAGGTGGCGGTCTGGCCGCTCATGGCCACCAGCGACGGCTCCGCGAGCGTGCGCATCAACCCGCGGCGCTCGAGAATGCTGACGAAGCTGAAGAAATCGCCGTCGCCGTCGGCAAACAGCAGGTTGAATGCGTCGCCGATCGGCTGGAAACCGGTACTGCTGAGCAGGTTGACGTTGCCGCCCAGGTTTTCCGCGCCCGCCGACGCTCCCGGCGGCGACGCGCGAAGCACATTCTCGCCCGGCGCGTTGTTGAGGAAATTGAAGCCGAGCCGGCGGATCGCGGAGCGGCTGACCTCCGCGATGCGGATATCGGTCTGAACCTGGGTACGGACGTGATCACGCTTGCCGTCGAGCAGAACATCCGGCAGATCGCCGGAGCCGACCACCACTGAATAGCGCATGGGCGTATCACCGCCCTTGGGCCATACCAGCAGCGTGGTATCACCGCGCTTCTTGCCGGTCAGCATCATCTCCCGCACGCCCAGAACGTTGACGCCGGCAATTTCCGGGTCTCCCAGGGCAACCCGGTCGATGCGCTGTTCGGTCTTGACGACTTCCTGATTGCCGACGCCTACCTGCACGATCTCGGCATGGGCCAGACCGGCGCCGAACAGTCCGATTACGGCGATGACGAGTCTCTGCATTGGCTTCATTGTTGATTCGTCCCTTGTCCGCCGCTACCGATAAGGCTTGGTGATGCGCTTGGAATCGGTGCCCTCGTAGACCTCGATCACGCTATAGGCCGGTCTGCGTGGAGCCTGCGACGACCCCGTATCACGCCGCTCGCGCTTGATCGCAGCCAGCTCCGACAACGTGATCACCTTGTCGCTGTCTTCCGCCGCCTCTTCCGCATCGCCGGAGCCCTGGTCGTCACCATTGGCGTCGGCCGTCGCCGTCGAATCAGGCGCCAGCGCCTCGGGCATGGCGTCACCATTGCCCGTCGTGCCCGATTGTCCATCGTTCGCGGTATCCGAGGATGCCACCAGCGTGGGCACGGGCTCTTCGCCCCGCAGCGACAGCCGCAACTCGCCCAGACTGGCGCCGAGCATGACGCGGGTCGTCTGCTTCTCGGGTACTGCCACCACCGCGGTGCGTTCCCGGCGCTGCTGCGTGTTCTCGCCATCGTCCGACTCGGGGTCCGCGTTGATCACGCGCTCTTCATAGGCCAGCACGCGCACATCCTCGAGCAGCACGCGGGCCTGGGAGTTTTCGACCTCCCGGCCAGAGGAACGGATATAGAGCAGGACATCGACCTTGTCACCGGGCTTGATGAAGCCGCCCACCGCGATGACATCCGAGATTTCCAGCGACATCGCCTGCGACCCGGCCGGGATGGCCTGCGCCAGCGTATTGGCAGCAGCGAAGCTGTCGTCGGTGACCGGAGAACCCATCGGTACCGACCGCAGCGGCGAACGCCCCACCACCTCGTTGACATCGGAATAGTACTGGGCCGGTTCCACCGAAATCGGCACCAGGGCAACGCTTTCCGCGCTGATCGGCTGATAGGGCGGAATGCGGCTGGTGGCAACCACCGCCAGCACCTGATTTTCGCCGACTTGCGGCGGCGCGGGTTCGGCGGGTTCGCCGGCCGGCGCAAAGCCGGCGCCGAAGCGATAGGCCACGAAGCCGAGAATCACGGCCGCAAGGACCAGAAACCCGGCGAATGCCTTCAGCGCGGTGCTACTCATGAAGTGTCTCCCCTGGACAGCGACAAGAATACGCCGCCAGGCCGTCGAGTGAAAACCTAAAGCGAAACTTCGGCCGTTCCGGTCAGAACGCCGCCGCCCGGCACAGGGGGTATCGGCCCGAATGGCGGCAAGTTTATCTGGGGCAGGAGGGGGGACGAATTGGCGGTCACGTTCATCGTGACCGTGACACGAAGAATCCCGTCACCGCTGACGGTGGCGCCACAACCGATCGGCGCATCACCATCATCCGCATTGCAGACAAGGGAATCCCTCGACGTGCCATCGAGTATGGAATCGGGCAGCCAGTCCAGGCTGCTGAACAGGGAGGATGCGACCGTGTCACCAATCAGCGCGTCGTAATCACTCTGGCTCAGGCCGACCGGATTCGTTGATGTGGCGGCGTTGGCCGCCTGCTGCGCCGCGTTGGTAACCGCGGACTGAAGCATGAACACGTAACCGTAGTAGCTCATGCCGATCAGCAGTATCAGCAGCATGGGCAGCACGAACGCGAATTCGATGAGCGCCGCCCCGCCCTGTCGTTTTCCCGGTACGCGCTCAGGAGGCCGGGACAAAACCCACTCCACGAATGGCATCCGGAAGCGGAACCAGCGGAATCTGCAGCGGGAAGTCCTTGACGACAGTGACCACGCACCCCGGTAGCGGCACGTTCCGGCTGGTGACATTCACCCCCGGCGACTCGAGAAGACCTACATCCGGGAGGATCTGGTTAACGCGAGCGTCAGCCAGTGACGCACCCGCCGCACAAAAGCCGGCCAGATCAAGCTGGCCGGCCGCATCACGAAAGGCCTCCGAATTCACCTGAACCATGGCATCGGCGCCCCGCTGGGCGCCGAATGCCATGGCTTGCTGACTCACAAAAACAAGGCCGTATAAGATTATGCTTGCAATAAGCAACATTAGGGGCAGAAGAACAAAGGCAAATTCGACCAGTGCAGCCCCAGAGGCTGAGCGCTTACCACCAGCAATTCGAATTACACCCATAGCCCATTTCCAAAAAGGAATCAGCAGTAGCTCATCGCCCAAAACTCTACAGGCGCAAGCGACGTGCGCTTCTAAGTGTCAGCCGTTAGGTACCACCGCCACCGGCGGTATCCAGCGCGTTCACAACATCCGTATTGAAGAAAGTTTGCAGCTCCCCAGTCAGAAGCAGTCCACTGACAAGTACCGCGACCGCAATCGCAGCAATAATAAGCGCGTATTCGATCAACGTGGCGCCGCCTTGCCTGCGGTCATTGCCCACGCGCACCTCGAACAACTCCATCATCAAACGAAGATAAGTCAACATCGTCAGTCCTCCTGTTATTTAGACCGTGGGTGGTCTGGTCTACCCCACCCGCTCAGTTTAACCAATCGTTGTCGGTAGCGCCGCGACAAGCACGCGCCCCCAACCGGACACCATTCATCGACGTTATCGACCGGCTGGCAGTTACCTTAAGGTGCTCGCGGGTCTGACCCGACATACGTCAACGATCCACCCTACGGCCCCCGTGGCAAATTCGGAAACCCGTCCGCGGCCAGGTCAATCCCGATGGCCCAGCAGGTATGGTAAAAACCTCCCCGGCCAAGTGGAATGGCATTCGGCTACTCCATGAATAACCAGCCTCAAACCCTCTCATTGATCAGGTAGATCGATGGCCACGTACGCAATCGGCGACATCCACGGAGCCCATGAGCCGCTCACTCGGCTGCTTGAGCGCATCGCGTTCGAACCGCGCCGGGACTCGTTGTGGTTCGTCGGCGACCTGGTCAATCGCGGCCCCGATTCCTTGGCGACTCTACGCTTCGTCCGCAGTCTCGGCGACTCGGCAATCACGGTGCTGGGGAATCACGACTTGAGCCTATTGTCGCTTTGCCAGCAGCCGGATGCAGAGGACAGGCTCCACCCCTCGCTGCAGCCAATCCTGCATGCGCCAGACCGGGAACCGCTACTGGAATGGCTGCGGCATCGGCCGCTGTTTCATCATGAAGCGAGGCTGGGCTGGTCGATGGTCCACGCCGGGCTGCTACCGGCCTGGGATGCCGCACGGGCGGGCGAGCTGGCGCGGGAAGTGGAGGCGGCGCTCAGGGAGCCGGACTACAAGGCATTCCTGGCCAACCTGTTCGGCAACGAGCCGGATGCCTGGCAGGACGATCTGCGTGGATACGATCGCCTGCGGGTGATCGTCAACGCCATGACACGCATGCGTTTCTGCCGTGAAGACGGGCGCATGGATCTCGGGTACAAGAAGACCATTGCCGAGGCACCGGCCGGTCTGATGCCCTGGTTCCAGCTGCCACAACGGGCCAGCGCCGGCCAGCGCGTGGTGTTCGGCCACTGGTCCGCCCTCGGGCAGGTGGCCTGGCCCGAATACGATGTCTGGGGGATCGATACGGGCTGCGCCTGGGGCAAGAAGCTGACCGCATTGCGGCTGGATACGCCGGCGCCCGAAATCATCCAGGTGGACTGCGGCCGGGAAAGCACGACGCGGTAGGTTTTGATGGCGGGTTGAAACCCGCCCCATCTCGGGATCGGGCGGTGGGCCGCCGGGCATCCCAGTCTTCGTAGGGCGTGATTCATCGCGCCTGCCGGGGTTCGGTGCCGGCCTTGCTGGCGGGTTGAAACCCGCCCTACACCGGGATCGCCCGGTGGGCCGCTGGGCATCCCGGTTTTCGTAGGACGTGATTCATCGCGCCTGCCGGGGTTCGGTGCCGGCCTTGCTGGCGGGTTGAAACCCGCCCTACACCGGGATCGGGCGGTGGGCCGCTGGGCATCCCGGTTTTCGTAGGGCGTGATTCATCGCGCCTGCCAGGGTTCGGTGCCGGCCTTGCTGGCGGGTTGAAACCCGCCCTACACCGGGATCGGGCGGTGGGCCGCCGGGCATCCCGGTTTTCGTAGGGCGTGATTCATCGCGCCTGCCAGGGTTCGGTGCCGGCCTTGCTGGCGGGTTGAAACCCGCCCTACCTCGGGATCGGGCAATGGGCTGCCCTGCATCCCAGTCTTCGTAGGGCGCAATTCATTGCGCCTGCCAGGGTTCGGTGCCGGCCTTGCTGGCGGGTTGAAACCCGCCCTACACCGGGATCGGGCGGTGGATGGCTAACCGCTGCACGGAAAATGGGGCCGGCGGCATCTCGCCAGCCCCGCGATTTACAACATGCCTACACGCGATCAATGCGCGGAGGACTGGCTCTCGTCGATATCCTCCAGCCGGGTGTAACCCCCCTCCGGCTTGGGATAATCCATGAAGAAGTAGGCCAGTGCCGGCAGCACGAGGATGGCGCCGATCATGTTGGCGGTGAAGATGAACAGCAGCAGGATGCCCATGTCGATCTGGAACTGCAGATCGGAAAACAGCCAGGTGGCCACACCCGCGCCCAGGGCGATGCCGGTGAATACCACCGCCTTGCCGGTCTTCTGCATGGTGCGGAAATAAGCGTCCTGCAGGCTCAGGCCGAAGTCGCGCACGCCCTCCTGGAACACGCTGTAGACGTAAACGCCGTAGTCCACGCCGATGCCCACCGCCAGGGCCAGAATCGGCAACGTGGCGACCTTCAGGCCGATGCCGGCCAGGGTCATCACGCCATAGCCCATCAGCGACACCAGCGACAGCGGCGCCACGATGCAGATCAGCGCCGCCAGACTGCGGAAGGCCAGCAGCATCAGAATGACGATGACGAGGTAGACCCAGAGCAGGACCTCGATCTCCTTGTCCTTGATCACTTCGTTGGTGGCCGCCATCACGCCGACGTTGCCGGAGGCCAGCGTGAAGTTGACCGCCGTGTCGCGATTCTCCGCCTCGTCGCGGAATTTCTTCACCGCCGCGACGATGTTCTCGATCGTCTCCGCCTTGTGGTCGGCGGTGAACATGATCACCGGCATCACGCTGCAGTCCGGCAACAGCAGGCCGGTGCTGGAAGGGATGGGGGTGATCGCCTGCGACAGCACATAGCGGTTGCGCGGCAGGATCTTGAACTTCAGCCAGCCCTCGTTGAAGCCCATGTTGACCTGCTTGGCGATCTGGCCGAGCGAGACCGTGGACTGCACGCCGGCAGTGTTCTGCATGCGCCAGGCAAAGCGGTCGATCTCTTCCATCACGTCGTAGCGAATGCAGGCCTCGGGGTCGGTCTCGGCCATCACCTTCAACTGGTCGGTACCGATCGAGAAATTGTTGACGATGGCGGCGTTGTCCTGGTTGTAGCGGGAATCCGGCCGCAGCTCGGGCACACCCTCGCTGAACGAGCCGATCTGTAGCTGGTCATGCTTCCACACCGACCAGCCGAGCAGCACGCCGCAGGCCAGCAGGATTGGCACCGCCACGCCCGGGCGAGTGGTATAGGAGATGATCCGCCACAGGCCGTCGTAGAGGTGATCGCGACGGAGCTGCTTTTCCTTGAACGACTGCGGATTGCGGATGTTCACCCAGGTGAGCCAGATGGGCACCATCACCTTGTTGGTGATGATGATGGCGAACATGCCGAACGCGGCGTTGAGCGCCATCTCCTGAATGATGTCGATCGGGATCAGCAGGATGGTCAGGAAGCCCGCCAGGTCGGTAACGAGGGCGGTTGTGCCCGGGATGAACAGCCGCCGGAAGGTGATCAGCGAGGCATCGAAATTGCTCCGCCCCGCATCGGCCATCTCATGGACCCAGGCGTTGACGTACTGCACCCCGTGGGACACCGATACCGCCAATACCAGGAACGGCACCAGAATGGCGAACGGATCCAGCCCGTAGCCGGCGAGCGTGAGCAGCCCGAACTCCCACACGACGCAGATAACCGATGCGACGAGCACCACCGCGGCCAGTTTCGACGACCCCAGGTACCCCCAGAGCAGCAGCGCCGTCATGATCAGGGTGATGCCGAAGAAGATGAACACCTGCAGCGAGGCGTCGACGATATCCCCCACAACCTTGGCAAAGCCGATCACGTGGACCTTGATGCCCTCGGTCTCGTACTCCTGCCGTATCTGCTCGAGGCGGTGCGCCACTTCGACGTAGTCGAGTTCCTCGCCAGTCTTCGGGTCGATATCCAGCAGCTGTGCCTGCACCAGCGCGCCACGTTCATCCTCGGAGACCAGCCGACCGATCACGCCGGCCTTGCCAACGTTGGTCTGCACCAGGTCGAACATCTCCTCGGTGGGCTCGTAACTGGCGGGCACCACGTTACCGCCGGACAGGCCGCCCTCCACCACCTCGATGTAGCGCACGTTCGGGGTGAAGATGGACTGCACCCGCGCCCGGTTGACGCCGGGCAGGAAGAACACCTCGTCGGTGACCTTCTTGAGCTTGCCGAGGAAATCCTCGTTGTAGATGGTGCCCTCTTCCTGCATCAGGGCGACCAGGATGATGTTGGCGCCGCCAAGATCATCACGGTATTTCATGAAAGCATCCATGTAGGGATGCTCGAGGGGGATGGATTTCAGATAGCCCGCATCGATGCGGGTCTGCGAGGCCAGCACGCCCAGCCCCACGGTCATCAGGAGCAGGACGATCATGCTGATCATCGGCTTGGCGTAGATCAGCGGTTCGATCACACGCAGGATTCGCTTCTGGGCACTCATTGAAAACTCCGGTTGCGCCGCTCAGCCGCGGATCAGCGGTTGCGCTTGTAGAGGAAGGCGCCGTTCTCGCCGACGAACAGCAGATCGCCGTTGGCGGTCTCGACCACGTCGGTGAGCCCCCCTTCACGGGGGTTGGGCAGCTGGCGGGTCTTCGGCCCGCGATCGTCACTGAGCCACATGCGCCCGTTCACGCCCACCAGGACATACCCGCCGTCCGCGGTCTGGGTGCCGCCGAACAGACTCAGGACCGACTTGTCGTTGTCCACCACGTCCCAGTCGGATTCGGCTGCCTTTTCCTCCGCCGCCTTGCGCTCGGCCTCGGCCAGCGCCTCCTCCTCGGCTTCGGTACCCTCTTCCTCGTTGCCCTTTTCCATGCTCGGCGGCAGCTTGAACTGGTAGCCGAGATCCGTATCCGGCGGCAGCACCGGCAGGCTGGCCACGTCGTCCGTCACGAATGCATGACCGCGCAGACCGAACAGCAGCAGCCCCTGCGGCCCGAGTTGCCGGATGCCGAAGAAGGTGCCGCTGTAGGGCGCCTCGATCAGATCCCAGGTCTCGCCGCCATCGGTGGACTTGGACAGCAGGCCGGTTTCGCCGGCAATCACCAGCGTGCCGTCGTCCAGGGCGACGATGCTGTTGAGATGCCAGCCACCCATGGACAACTGCGGCTCGTACTCCGTCCAGGTCTCGCCGCCGTCCTGGGTCTTGTAGAACAGGTCATAGGCACCGATGGCGAACCCGGTCTGCGCATCGGTAAAGAGCACATCCAGAAACGGGGTTTCCAGCGACGGCTCGAAATTCTGCAGTGTCCAGGTCTCGCCGCCGTCGTTCGTGGCGAGAATGGTCGCGGCATGGCCAACCGCCCAGCCCCGCTTGTCGTCGACGAAATCGACCGCGGTGAGCGTGGCCCGGACCGGGACCTCAGCCTGGGTCCAGTTGATCCCATCCTCGGAGGTCAGGGCGTGGCCGCGCACGCCCACGGCCACGAAGCCATCACCACGGCGCTCGACATCCAGCAGGAGTTCGTAGGGCGCCAGGGGCGCCATCTCCGCCGGCTTGGCCTCCGGCGCTTCGGATGCTTCTTCATCCTGGGCCATCGCGACGTGACCACTGGCCGCAGCCAGCAGCAGACCGCACAGGGCCAGGCACTGACGCCGCTTCGATACGGGGGGGCCGGATCTGCTCATATCACAGGACTCTTGTTGATCGAACGCGGGGTACCGGCGCGGCGCCGGCACCCTGCTAGAAGCGGTAGCGAAGACCGATCTGAAAGAAATCGCGATCGGCCAGGTAATTGTATTTATCGGCACCCTCAAAGAAGGTGACGCCGGCGGTGATGCTCCAGCGCTGCTGAACACGCATCTCCACGTTCAGCACATACATCTTCCGGTTCTCGATGAAGTTCTCGCCGGGTCCGGGCGCGGTGCCGCTGACGTCGTGCTTGATGATGAAGATCGGTTCGAAGGAGATGCCCGGGAACACGTTCTCGTAGCGGACGATGCCGATGATGACATAGCCCCAGGCGAACTTGTCGGCAAAACCGTCCCGCTGCTGGGTGGGGTTGAAGCGCAGCTGGAACGGTCCGCAGAGACGGGTGTTGCCCTGGCGCTCGGCCGAGGTGCCCTGCACCACGCCTTCCGGGCAGGCCGGCGCACCGGTGCCATCATTGCCCACGCTGGCATGGTTGAAGGTGCCCGGTCCCTCGATCTGCAACTCGTCCCGGCTCGGGAGGCCCGGCACATGGGTGGCGCCGGTCTCGAACAGCAGGATGATCTGATTGGCCTTGATCCAGTTGCCCGGGCCGATGACGTAGGTGGCGCCGAGGTTGTACTGCAGCACGTCCATGCGCTCGTAGCCCTGGATGTACTGCCCCGGCTGCACCGTATCCATGCCGCGGTAGCGGGTCAGGTAATCGGGAAAGGCATTGCGGCGCCCCGGCGGGTCCGACAACAGCGTTTCGTCGGCCACGCCGCTGAGCCCGGCCTCGAGATCATTCAGGTCAAGGCCCGCGTTGGCCAGCGAACCGGTCAGCTGATTGACGATGCCCTGGGCCGCGCCGGCATCGACCCCGAGGAGGTTGCCAACGGCACCCACCAGATCGCCGCCATTGGCCAGCGTATCTGCAAGATCGCCGGCCAGCGGCGGTAGACCGATGGCATAGCGGTCGTCAAAGGTCGCCGCATCACAGGAACCACTGTTGTCGTTGAAGGCCCCCGCCGCACACCCGAGCGGCGCGGCAGGCTGCAGTGCCGCAAAGGCCACATCGATATCATCTACCTGCAGCGGCAGGTCGGGACGGTAGGCGACCTCACCCTGAACCGAAATATCCCCGAAGCTGGTGTTGAAGCTGATGCCATACATGTTGATGTCTTCCGGGTACTCGAGCAGTACCGAGAAGCTGTCCAGTGGATAGACCTCGGCACAGGGGCCGGATCCGGGCGCGGCATCTGCCGGACATGGGTCGCCGTTGGGTTGGGTCGCCCCCGGCAACTGATCCTGGTTCAGGCCGTTGAGCACTTCTCCCAGCACCGTGGTCGCCAGACCGCCCGGCCCACCGCCGGTGGAGTTGCCGACCGCGCCCAGGAAGTGGGCGACGTCGGCGTTGGGGCAATCCGCGAGCAGGTTGGCGGTATCGGTAACGGTGTCGCCGGTTGGTGCGGACTGCAGACAGGACTCGTCACCGGCGAATGCGGAGGCATAGGGCAGACGGCTGTGGTAATTCAGATAATAGAATCGCAGCTCGGTGCCGTTGTTGAAATCGGGCAGATAGGTGGTGAAGGCGGCACCGTACTGTCCGCCGCTCGGCGCATCACGCTCATTCACCGGCACCTGGCCGCTGACATCGGTAACCGCCGTGAGCAGTTGCTGTTCCGCCCGAAGGTTGCCGTCGGGGTCATCCGGTGCCTGACCGAAGCCGGGATTGATGTTGTTGTCGTTGGCGCCCAGCGTCACGTCGATGAATGACAGAAAGCCGCCGCGTGGCGGAATCTCGACTTTCTCCCAATCATACTGGTAGAAAACCTCGAAACTGGTGTTGAGCGTCAGAGGTCCCCCGATCTTGATCGCGCCAACCGGCTCGAACACCGTCGCCAGACTCAGGAATGCCGGCCGGAACAGCGCATTCACGTTGGGCGGGTTGATGGTGTTCAGCGAGTTGACCACCAGCAGGGTCGACTCACCCCAGTTGATGGTCTGTTCGCCCACGGTGACCTTCAGGTCGCCGATATCGGTGCCGAACATGCCGGCGGTGGGCAGGTAGCCGCTCACGTAGGCATCCAGCAGATCAAAGTCCTGCCCGAGATACTCGTTGTACTTGTCGCCGGCCGGCCGTAGCGTCGGGGTGCCGGTGGACGGAAAGCCGTACTCGCCGCTGGCGCGTCGGGCATCGTCGCGGGCACGATCTTCCGGTGTATAGAAGTTGGGAAAGTCCTGCTCGCGATCGTAATTGACGAAGTCGTGGAACGCGTTGTAACGAGCGAACACGATGACATCGCTGAACGGGCCGATGTTCTCGCGGAAGCTGAGTTCGAAATCCTGGTTGACCTGGAACGGAGCCTGGGTGATGTCGTACTGATCGAAGTTTAGGGTGCCGTCGTCATGGTTGATGCTGGCAACACCGGGCGCATCCAGCCCCAACTGGTTGACGAAGTTGCCCTCGGCTTCCAGGCCGAGCTGGACCCGGCCGGGCACGTCGCCGGGTGCGGTCGACAGGTGTGGCTGACATAGCGAGCGACAAACGCTGGGGTTGAAGTTGGCCACGCCGACGATGTCCGAGCTGGGCTTGGTAAGCCGCACCTGGGCGCCGAGCGAAAAGCTCGTATTTATGGAGGCGTCGATGCCGCCGAAGTAATCCCAATCATAAGTGGCCGCCTGGCTGTCCGGTGCATATAGCGCCGCCCCCAAGGTGGCGGCCAGCACTACGCCCGCCGCGCCGAATCCCTTACCCTGCATGAGGTCTCCTCCCTAAATACCCCGGGCCCAACCGGGCCTAAAATTGTTGTTCGTCAGCCGGCCGCGTCAGACCTGGCTGAAGATTGTGCAGGCGTTCACCCTTGGACCGGTCAGGCGCCGAAGACGGTGACCGACCCTTGTATCGCGCAACATCGTCGTGCGCCCTTCTATGCGCTTGATAGCAAACCCTACCCGCCAAGACAAGACGACTATCCGGAAACACGGCGTACCCAACCTTCCGTCGGGGCCTGCCGGTGGCCGCATGAACCGGCCATGACAGGGTTTGAGCGTCCGACGCCGTCACTCGTGTCGGCGGCGTCGGGCACTTGTCGAGGCACGCATCCATTGCCGGGTTACCGCGTGGTTCGCCGCTTGAGTGTCTGCGGCGAGAAGTGGCGGTCTTCGTAGGTCACCGAGAAGTCGTTGGGTTGACCTTCGTTGGTCATCGCGGTGGAGAAGTACAGCCCCGACTGCAGGTCGTAGATCAGTTCGGGCGCCCCACCCACGAACTGGCCCGTGGGCAGATGCACGTTGGCCGCTTCCTGGAACTTCCACAGTTCGTCACGGTTGTCGTAGGCGTCCACCGCCACGATGTTCCAGCCGTCTTCGTCGATGTAGAAGGTCCGGCGCTTGAACTGGTGGCTGGTGCCGTCTCTGAGGGTGGCGTCCACCACCCACACGCGGTGCAGTTCGTAGCGCATCAGGTCCTGGTTGATGTATTTGTCACCCAGCAGGTCGGCTTCGTATTCCAGGTCGGGCTGGTTGATGGCGTAGTTGTTGTAGGGGATGAGCATTTCTTTCTTGCCCACCAGTTTGTAGTCGTAACGGTCCATGGCGCCGTTGTACATGTCGACCTGGTCGTAGAATTGCTGGCCGTCGGTGCCCTCGTAGGGGTTGTCGTAGGCGACGTTGGGGGCACGGCGAACACGGCGAAGCCCGGTGTTGTACAGCCAGGCGGAGCGGTACCCGACGTGTTCCCAGGCCAGCAGGAAGCCGCCGGCGTTGCGCGGCGGGGCCAGGGTTTCGGACAGGTAGTAGATCATGATGTCGTCCTGGTCATCGATGATGACCCGGTCGTCATTGAGCAGGGTGTAGGGGAATTTGACTTCTTCGACCAGCTTGGTGATCTGGGTGTCGCCGTCCTGCTGGACGATGGCCTGGTCGTTGTTGCGGCGTACGTGTTCCCCGCGCCAGCGAAGCCGGTGGTTCCACATGACTTCGGTGCCGGTCTTGGGAATGGGGAAGGGAAAGCCGAGTTCGGCGTTGCGCAGGCAGTCGTTGCAGCCGTCCAGGGTGGTGGTGGTGGCGTTCTGCTTGGTGAATTCGTAGATGTTGTCGGGGTAGCCGACGTTCCGGTGCGTGGGGTACACCTGCATCTTGTAGTCGGGGTAGAGCTCGAACATGGCCTGGTGGCCTGCGGTGAGCTTGTCGGCATGCTCCTGGTAGTTGTCGGCGGTAATGGTCAGCCGCGGTTCTTCGGCCAGGATCTTGGCAATGGTGTCGGGGTAGTTCTCGGCGGTGACGTCTTCACCACTGAGCTTGCCTTTCTGCGGCCAGGGGTCCCAGGCGGGGATGGTGCCGGCGTCGTTGCCGGCCTTGGTCGCACCCACCGGGGTGAGTTCACCGCCCAGCTTGGATGCCTCGCTTTCGGGGACCTTGGCGAGACCGGCTGCGCTGTGCAGGCTGACGCCCGCAGCAGCAATCAAGGTGATGGACTGGATCAAACGGTTCATGGCTTTCACCTGTTTCATGAGGTACCCCGTTGCCTCAGCCTTGGCAGAGGCAACGGCGGCGAGTAAGAGCTTCGTTATCAACCCGCTTCCCGTCGTACCACGCTAGATGGGTTCAAAATCGGGCTTTTCGCGCACTGCGCAGTCCGGGCAGGCCCAGTCTTCCGGGATGTCCGCCCAGGCGGTGCCGGGCGGGAACCCTTCATCCGGGCACCCGGCCGCTTCATCGTAGAGATAGCCGCAATCCGTGCACCGGTACTGGCCGGCGCCCGACCTGGCCGGCGGCGCCGGGGTCTGGTGGGCATCCGGGTAGGGATCCGGATGTCCCGTATCCAGATCGGCATCCTGCCAGCGTGCGATCAGTTTCTCCCGCTTGCGCGGATGCAGATTCGCCTTCGAGACGTCGCCGTCATAATGGGCGGCAACCAGCGGATCGATCTGCCGGAACCACAGCGGGGTGAGGTAGGCCAGCACGATCATGGAGGCATAGCCCGAGGGCAGCTGCGGCGACTCGTCGAAGTGGCGCAGCGACTGGTAGCGCCGGGTGGGGTTGGCGTGAT
>NZ_JAVRIB010000016.1:0-71917 GCF_031846275.1 Spectribacter hydrogenoxidans | reverse complement strand
AATTTTTAAACACCACCGGCAGAAAAACGTGCAAACGCAACCAACGCCGAGACAACGTCTGGCGCGCACGCGAGGACTCTGGACGCAGATCGATGGTCTGGCGTGGCAAGTGCAACTGCGCGAGGAATGGGCCGAGCGTGGCGGGAAACCCGAGATGCCGGCTTCAAGGCCTAGTGGCGGAGGGGTGTCCGGCTAGCCAGCCGTCATGCCACATCAAGCGGTTGTATCCGGTTTATTTCTTTTTCAACCGAGCGGGCCACCTCCCACAGATCCACCGTCCGTTGGGCGTTGAGCCAGAATTCGGGCGAGTTCCCGAATAGGCGCGCCAGGCGCAGGGCAATGCTCGGGCTGACGGCACGGCGCTCGCGCACCAGATCATTGATGGACTGTCGCGACACACCGATCGCCCGCGCCAGGGCGCTGATCGATAAACCGTACTCGGGCATGAAATCTTCACGCAGCATTTCACCGGGATGGGTAGGCCGCCGTGTCATTTGACCGGTATTGGTGAAACTCATCTTCGCCACTCCATGATCAGTGATAGTCACAAACTTCAACGTCGTAGGCATCGCCATCGACGAACCGAAAGCAGATGCGCCACTGATTGTTGACCGCAATCGCATGCTGGCCCTTGCGGTCACCGCCCAGGGCATGGAGCCGATTCCCGGGCGGCACTTTCAAGTCATCCAGCCGAACCGCGAGGTCAACATACGCCAGCTTGCGCAGAACCCGTTTGGCAACATCGGCGGGAAACCGTCGGCTCCGTCCCGACAAGTACAGCGTTCGGGTACGGCGATCCGCAAACGTCTTGATCATGCAGATAATTGTAATGCGTCACGTGACGAATGTCACCCGCGGCCACGTGAGCAGGTCTCGCCGTCGATTACCTCGCCTGATACGTTCCCGTTGAACCCGGCCTGCCAGCGCGTAAGCAGCTCGACAATCACACCAGGTAACGCAGTCCATGCCAGCAAACATCCCGCAGACCATGACGGAAATCGCCATCACCCAGCCGGGTGATGCCGACGTCCTGCAGTCACGGGTTGTGGATGTCCCGGCGCCCGGCCGCGGCGAACTGCTGGTGCGCGTGGTCGCCGCCGGCGTAAACCGGCCGGACATCATGCAGCGCCAGGGCAATTATCCGATGCCCCCGGGCGTGAATCCGACGCCCGGGCTGGAGGTCGCGGGGACAATCGTGGCCGTCGGCGACCAGGTGACGACCCATGCGGTAGGCGATCGGGTCTGCGGCCTCACCGAAGGCGGCGGCTATGCGGAATACTGTCTGCTGCCGGCCACCCAGGCCCTGCCCATTCCCGGCGGCCTGACGATGAGCGAGGCCGCGGCCCTGCCGGAGACGTATTTCACCGTCTGGGCCAATCTGTTCGACACCGCCGGGGTGAAACGCGGCGATACCGTGCTGATCCACGGCGGCACCAGCGGCATCGGCACCACGGCACTGGCGCTGTGCCGGGCCTTCGGTATCACCACCCTGGCCACCGCCGGCAGCGACGACAAATGCCGTGCCGTGGAAGACCTGGGCGGCATCGCCATCAACTATCGCGAAACCGACTTCGGCGAGGCGGTGGCCGGGCACACGAATGGTCAGGGTGTCGACACGATTCTGGATGTCGTCGGTGCGAAGTACTTCAATCGCAATCTGGCCGCGCTGGCCCGGGACGGCCGGCTCATCGTCATCGGCTTCATGGGTGGCGTCACCGCGGATCAGGTCGACCTGCTCACGCTGGTTCTCAAACGCGCCCACATCACCGGCTCCACCATGCGCGCCCGCAGCAAAGCGGAAAAGGCCGCGATTGCCGACGCGCTGCGTCAACAGGTCTGGCCGCTGCTGGCATCCGGCGACTGCACCCGGCCCATCATTCACGCCACATTCCCGCTGGCAGACGCCGCCGAGGCCCATCGGGAAATGGAAGCCGGCCGGCATATCGGCAAGATCATGCTGACGGTCTCGTCAGCGGATCCCTGAGTCACGCAAGACCCACATGACTTCAACCACGGATTGCACCGATGTCTGCATCATCGGCGCCGGGCTGGCCGGTCTTCGTGCGGCTCAGCGGTTGAGCCAGGTCGGCCACAGCGTGCGTCTGCTGGAGGCGCGCGACCGGGTTGGCGGCCGCACCCAAGGCGACATGCTCTGCGGCGAAGCGGTCGACGTCGGCGGCCAGTGGCTGGGCCCCGCCCAGAGCCGCGTGTTCGCCCTGTGCGAGGAGCTGGGGCTGCAAACCTTTCCCCAATACGCCGACGGCCGGCGGCTGCTGGAAATCAACGGCAGGCTGCGCAGCTACCGTGGCACCATCCCGCGCATGTCCCTGCTCGGCCTGCTGGACGCCGATCGCGCCATCCGGCGAATCAACAAGGCCGCCAGCAGGATCGATCCGGCCGCGCCCTGGGAGGCCGCCGACGCGACGCGCTGGGACCGCATGACCGTGGCCCAGTGGCTGCAGAGCAACCTGCATACCCGCGGCGGGCGCAGCCTGATGGAAATTCTCACACGCGCCATCTACACCTGCGAGCCGCACGAAATATCCCTGCTCTACTTCCTGACCTACGTCGCCGCCGCCGGGAAGATCGAAACACTCGCGGAAGTCCACGGCGACGGTGCACAGCAAACCCGTATCCGCGGCGGCGCATTCCAGCTGGCAGAACGGCTGGCGGATCGGCTGCCGGACGGTGTGCTTGCACTGAATACCCCGGTGCACGCGGTGGAGCAAAACGAATCCGGCGCGTTTATCCGGCACGCCCGCGGCGAGGTGCATGCCGGCCGCGTGATCGTCGCCCTGGCCCCGGCCCTGGCCGCCGGCATCCATTTCGAACCGGCCCTGCCCGCGACTCGCATGCAGCTGCACAGCCGCATGCCGATGGGCTCCGTCATCAAGGCACTGGTGGCCTATGAGCGCCCCTTCTGGCGCGACCGTGGCCTGTCCGGCGAAGTGATCAGCGACATGGGCCCCTTCGGCCCGGTGCTGGATGCCACCCCGCCCGGCAGCTCGCACGGCTTCCTGGTCGGATTCTTCGACGGCGGCCACAGCCGCGACCTCGCCGGCAGCGACCAGAACAGGCGACGCAACGCCGCGGTCACCGCACTGCGGCGCTACTTCGGCGCGGACGCCGCCTCACCAATCGGCTATGTCGACAAGGACTGGATCTCCGATCCCTGGAGCCAGGGCTGCTACGTCGGCATTGCCACGCCCGGCACGCTGACCGACTGCGGCCCGGCCCTGCGAGCGCCTTGCGGCCGCATCCACTGGGCTGGTACCGAAACCGCGATCCGCTGGATCGGCTACATGGACGGCGCCCTCGAATCCGGGGAACGGGCGGCTGGCGAGGTGGCGGCGACGCTGGCCTGACTCAGCGAGGCAGAAGGCACCGCCTGAAACCCTCATTCGTCAGGAATCGCCAACCCAGTTGGCCAGCCGCAAGCGTGGCACACGGTTGAACTCGCGTTCGTTATTCGTCACCAGCACCGCATCCAGTGCCAACGCGTGGGCGGCGATAAGCTGATCCAGCGCACCAATGGGTTGACCCTGTCGCTCCAGATGGCTGCGCAGTTCACCGTATTCCCGCATGGCCATTTCATCAAACGGCAGAACCACCAGCGGCGCCAGAAACTTGTCCAGTGCGTCCCGATTCTTCCGGGAGCTGCTCTTGGCTACACCGTAGGTCAGTTCCGCGCCGGTAATGCTGGAAATAGCGATCTCGCCGACTTCATGGCCGGCGAAGTGTTCAAACACCTCCGGCGGGCGCCGGTTGATGATGTAGATGCAGGTATTGGTATCCAGCAGCGAAACCGAACGGCTCATTCCGGCCAATCCGGACGCGTCTGCTGGGCGGGTTGCTCACGCTCCATCTCGAAGCTTGGCTCGAACTCGTCCAGCGCCTCCCGCATGACTTCCCAGGGCGCATCCAGCGGCAGCAGCAGGACGCCGTTTCCGAAGCGCTTGGCAATCACCTCCGTGCCCTCGAACCGCAATGCCTTGGGCAGGCGCACGGCTTGACTGCGTCCCGATTTGAAAATCTTTGCAGCGGTCATGGTTTGCCTGACACTTCGGATGATAGTTACCAATGATATTTATCACTGTGTCCGACGTCAATGTGCTGGGAGATTGCAAGCAGAGAGCACGGTTCTGTGTCTAAAGGGCTCCGACCTCTTTGACCATGAGGATTCCCATCAGGCGACGTCGAGCAGTTTGCGCAGTCTGTCCCGATTGCTGATCAGGTCGCTGAGCCGGTAGCTGTCCAGTACCTCGAGAAAGGCCTGCTGCGCTTTCCCGAGTACGCCCTTGAGCTTGCAGGCCGGGTCGATGGGACAGGTGGAATTCGGGCCGAAGCATTCCAGCAGCTGCAGGTTTTCCGTTTGCCGGACGACCGCGCCGACGTTGATCTCGGCCACCGGCAGCGCCAGCTCCAGGCCACCACCGCGGCCGCGGTGGCTGTGGATGTAGCCGAGTTGCACCAGCGTCTGCGCCACCTTGGCCAGGTGATTGGCGGAAATGCCGTAGCGGTTTGCTGCGTCCTGGACCGTCGCCGGCCTGTCCCCGGAATGGATGCCCAGGTAGATCAGCAGGCGCAGCGAGTAGTCGGTGTGCGTGGTTAGTTGCATGGAGGCTTGACTCCCATAAAACAGGTAAATAGTATACCAGATTAAATAGGCATCTCACTTACCTCTTATTCCAGGCGCACAGGAGAATACACATGCTCAAGCCGGAAACCATTGCCACCGTGAAACAGACCATCCCCACCCTGCAGGCGCATGGCGAGACCCTGACGCGCCACTTCTACACGCGCATGTTCGAGAAGAATCCGGAGGTAAAGCCGTACTTCAACCCGGCACACCAGCAGGCCGGCACCCAGCAGCGGGCCCTGGCCGGCGCCATTTGCGCCTATGCCCAGAACATCGACAACCCGGCCGCGCTGGCCGGCGCGGTCGAGCTGATCGCGCAGAAACACGCCTCGCTCGGTATCAAGCCCGAGCATTACCCGATCGTCGGCGAGAACCTGCTGGCGGCGATTTGTGAAGTCATGGGCGAGGCAGCAACCGACGAAGTGATCGACGCCTGGGCCGAGGCCTACGGGGTGCTGGCGGATATCTTCATCCAGCGCGAGCAGCAGATCTACGATGCCCAGGAACAAACCCATGGCTGGCAGGGCTTCAGGCGGTTCACGGTTGCTCGACGCGAGGCGGCCAGTGACAACATCGTCTCGTTCTATCTCGAGCCGGCCGACGGCGAACCGCTGGCCGCCCATGAGCCGGGCCAGTACACCACCGCGAAGGTGACGTTGGCCGACGGCAGCGCGGCAATGCGCAATTACAGCCTGTCGAACGCGCCGGGCACCCCGTACTACCGCATCAGCGTCAAGCGCGAACCGGCGCCGGCACCAGATGCACCAACCGGCGCGGTGTCCAATCATCTGCACGATCATCTGCAGGTCGGCGACAGCCTGGAACTGGGACCGCCGTGCGGCGAATTCACGCTGGATCTGCCGAGCGAGGAAAGCACACCGCTGGTGCTCATCGCCGGTGGCGTGGGTATCACGCCGATCCTGTCGATGCTGCATTCGGCCCTGGCGCGCTCATCGAAAGCGCGGCCGATCGTCTTCATCCAGGGTTCACTCAACGGCGCGGTGCATGCCTTTGCCGAGGAGCTGCGCATGCTCAAGGGCCAGTACAGCAACCTGCAGCTGCACGTGCGCTATAGCGATCCGCGTCCCGAGGATCGCGCGGCGGGCCGCTTTGACAGCGAAGGCATTGTCGACGGCCAGCTACTCGACGACTTGCAGGCTGGGCAATCCGCCAGATATTACTTCTGCGGTCCCAAACCCATGCTGCAACACGTCAACAAGCTGCTTAAGGGCAAGCACGTGGCGGCGGACGATATCCGTTACGAATTCTTTGGCCCAGCCGAGGCGCTCGAAGCCTGAAGTCTTCTCGCTATTACAGGCATCACGCGTCCGTGCCAAACCATATCTCGAACTGATTTGGCCGGACATCCCCGGTATGGGCAAAGTTCTTGAGTTCGATCCGTTCGTCCCCCAGGCCCTCCGCCAGAATTCTGCGAATGTCAGCCGCCAGCGGGCGCTCGTTCTCATCGAAATAGCGGACCTGCGTCCGGCTTGGCCCCTGGTCCATCACGACTTCCACCTCCGGCACCACGATATCCAGTCCCGATAATCGCTTGGATACAGCCTCGGCGAGCGCAATCTGGGAACGGCTGCGGACATGGATGTATACGCGGGGCCGGATCCTGAGCTTGTCGAGCGCGACCTGCACATCGGATAGTCGCTGCTGTACCCGGCCGATCCGCGCCTCCTGGACCTGTTGCTGCTCCAACCGGGCTCGTCGCGCCTCTGCCTCTGCTTCTTGCGCCTCAGCTATTGGCTCTCGTGGACGCTCCCCCGGCTGCTCGGCATCCTGCCCCGCGGCTGACGCTTGTGGTAGCGGCTCGGCCTCCTGCGGCATTTCAGCCATCCGGAGTTCGTTCTTGATGGCATCGAGCTCTTCCTGGGCCGCTGTAATGGCCTCCTGTACATCGGCCAGTTCGGCTTCCCGTTCCGCCACCTCCTCGCGCTTTTCGACGATATCCTGCTGCAACCGCTTTTTCGTTTCCTCAAGCTCGGTAATCCGCGCTTCCAGCGTCTGCAGCTGGTACACGCTGTAGCCGATTGCGCCCACCACCACTGCGAAACCGGCCAGCGTCAGGGCCGCCGCCCAGTAGGAGGCCCGCGCCCTCTGCCATTGCCGGATTTCGTCGCTCATCCTCCGCCATCCGGATTCGCGGGCTGCTCCAGCAAGTCCACCGCACGGTTCCACATATGCAATAGGCGGCCGGTCATTACCGAAATCACTCCACCGGAACCGAACATCGGCACGATCTCGGCCGTGCGCATCTCACCGCGCTGGGCGGCCATCACCACCAGCACAATCAGCACCAGTAAACAGACGACGATAATGGCCAGGTAAACGAAGCGCTCCACGCGGAACAGCGAAGTCACCTCCCGGACGGCCTGCACACGATCCGTTAGCGGTTGCTGTGGCATGACAAGTCCTGCCCGAACCGATCAGCCGCAGGGCCCATCAGAGGAAGGCTACGGACCGCCGCGAGGAGGGCTGGCCGGTAACCGCCGGTCCGTTGCTCGCAACGACTGTGGTAGGCGTGTGGTTTCCTGCATGGCCGGAATTCCGGGGAGTCAATCCGGTCATGAACACAGCGCATGCCGGTCACCGGAAGGCCTTCGGCGATTCCGTGCGCTGTCCCAACCTGTGCGGCAATCGTCATGTCCGCGACGCCCCCGTTCCGAGCGCTCTCTCCCGGCCATTATCGCGCTGCCGGCCCGATTTTCAACTCCGGAAACGATGCGGAGCAAAATCAATGTTGCGTGCGGAACAATGGTGAATCTGGCAATGGCGGCATTGTCGGATATCCGGGCAGGTCCGGGTTCATGTAATCCCAGGGGTGAGCCCGTGCCTGAAAGATATCTGCAGCCGGCTGATGTCGGCCCGGATCATCCAGGCCACCGGCCTGCACCAGAACGATGCCCGGCCGCGCCGGTTCCCTGATCAGCAGTGGCGAACCACATTGCGCACAAAAACCGCGCTGCATGGTGTGACCACTGTCCGCTACCACCGAGTGATAGGCTGGTTCCCCGGTCAGGATTTCGAATGCAGTCGTCGGCACCACCAGTATCGAGGCAAAGGCGCTGCCACTGGCCCGTTGGCAGTCGCGGCAGTGGCAATTGAACGCCATGACCGGCTCGGCCGAACACCGGTATCGAATTGCGCCACAGGCGCAACCGCCCGAATAGCAAACAGGAGTGGTCATTGAAACGCCTCCCGGGCTGGATCCACTTAACCCTATGTTTTAGACCCCCGAACCCCCGAACCGATACCTGACATAACCGGGCCAGAGCGACGGATGGCGCAGCACCCCCGCGAAAAGCAGGAATCGGTCAAAGTACACAACTCGCTCCTTCGCCAGCCCGTCTTCCAGGATGAACCGATCAACAGCAGGGATGCGGATGAACCCCGAACCCGCCGGAAAGTGCAGCTCGTGTTCGATGAACGCCTCTTGCGAATCCTCCAGCCACCGCATGACCTTCGAATACGTGCCCGGAAGCCATGCCAGCAACCTGGAGAATTCCACTCGTACCGCGGCTCGGCCGCGTAGGGGCGGACGGTGGGGCTGGTAAAGGACCACATCCTCCGTCAACAACGATACCAATTTTTCGGCGGTCGGATTGTGCCAGGCGATCTCGAAACGTTTGCAGAACGAGTCAGGCATGCATTACTCCGGCAGGCAGGCGTGCGGAATCACAGTAAAATCCTAGCGCGGATATCTCAGGGTGCCGCGAAAGCGCTTTACCTTCTCTACCGCGAGGCAAAAAGTAAGACCCGAAAGCCGCGGCAAGATCCACCACCATCACGCCGATCAGGGCGGCCAGCGGAATCGCTTCAATCAGTGTGGACCCGAACATGATGAAGGACAGCAGGAACAGCGCCGTGGCCGAGAGCTTTTTCGCTACGCTCAAGTTCGAACTGATCGACCGACGTGTAGTTGCCAGCCGACAGGCTGCTCGAGCGGCATTTTCGAATACATCGAGGTGTTTTATAACCGCCAGCGGATCCATCAAACGCTGGGCTATCGAACGCCGTTAGAAGTGGAGCAAACCCATCAAGCTGTGGCTTGATTCACCTGCTCGTGGGAGCCGGGCCAGCTCAGACTCCATTGAAAGCATATTCTTAACTGTGGTCGATCAGGCTGGAAGTGCCTCCGGCAATAACCAGCCTAAGCTACCGGATCTATATAACCCAGCGACAACGCCTTGGCCACGGCGTGCGATCGGTTGGCCGCGTCCAGCTTGACCGCGGTGCGCTTCAGATGGATCCGGACGGTTTCGACAGATAGCGTCAGGATGATGGCGGTCTCTTGGGCGGTCTTGCCCCGTGCGGCCCAGTGCAGGCATTCCGCCTCGCGCGGGCTCAGCGGATGGCAGCCCGCGGGAGCGAACGGCCTGCCGAATCTGCTGATCAGGACGTGGTGGAAATAGTGGGCGAGGAAAAACAGGGTCTCTCGCGAGAGTGCGACGCGTTTTTCCCAGCTCTCCTTGGGGCCGTCCCCGGCGACGGTGATGAAGGCGAAACGGCCGCCGGCCAGGTGTATGGGTATCGTCAGGCCCCGGTAGATGCCGTGATCGGCCAGGTAGGTCATGCAGTCCCGTTCCCGGCGACAAAGATTCGTCCGGTGCTGGACGTCCGACCAGTCGACGAAGCGGCGTCCTTCGAAGCAGGCGTGGAAATATGGATCGTGGCGGCGGTGCTTGTCCCACTGCCGGTCCCAGCCCCTGGGGAAGTTTCGGGTCTTCAGGGGCGGTGCGCGCCATTCGCCGGTGCGTAGGCGCGGCACCGGCAGGTAGGAGTAGTCCACGAGGGGAAATCCCAGGCGGCCGACCTCGGCCTGCAGGATGTCCATGGCGGCGTCGACGCTGCCCGTGGTTTCGAGCGCGTGGGCGAAGTCCCGCAAGTTCGAACTGCTCACCTCGGCCTGCGGGCTTGGGAGGGTTGCATGATCCTGTGGCACGTTGTCTTTATACCGCACAACGCCGGGGGCAGGGCAACCGGCACGGGGTCTCCGCGGGGCGTGGTGCGGTGCGGTTAGATATCCGGACGTTTGCTCTTCCAGGGCGATGTGGCGGCCTCGAGCGCGGCGGCGGCGCGGAAGACGGTTTCGTCGTCGTAGGGGCGGCCGACGATCTGCATGCCGGTGGGCACGCCTGTGTCCGCGAACCCGGTCGGCACGCTCATGACCGGGCAGGCGCTGAGCAGGTTGAACGGGTAGGTCAGGAACCATCCGATGTAGGGGCGCACCGGCTCGCCTTCGACGATCACCGATTCGAAGTTGCTCTGGTCCGCCTTTACCGATGCGGTCGCGGTGGTCGGGCAGATCAGGAGGTCGTAATCCTGGAAGATGCGCGCGAGCTTCTGGTACATGCCGAAGCGGAGCTGGTGCACGTTATAGAAGCTCTTGAGGGAGTGCTCCCGCCCGCGCTCGAGGATCTGCACCACGAACGGGTCAAGCTGGTCGCGCGAGTCCGTCAGCAGCTCCCCGGCCAGGGCCCAGAACAAGCCTTCCCACGTCGTGAGCCAGCCTTCGTCGGTGTCCGTGTCCCAGCCGAGCCGGACTTCGTCGACGTCGCAGCCAAGCTCCTGGAGGGTGCGTGCGGCGGCGTTGGTGTTCTCGCGCACTTGCGAGTCGATGCGGTAGTAGCCGAGATCCATGGAAAGACCGATCTTCAGCCCCTTGGCCGAGTCGAATGTTTTCGGGAGGATGATTCGCTCGCGCAGGGAATAGTGGTCTGCCGGATGGACGCCCGACATCACGTTCTGGAGCAGGGCCAGGTCGGCGACGCTTCGCGTCATTGCGCCGTAGTGCAGCAGGGTCTCGCCTGGGTGCTCGCGATCCAGGGGATTGCGCCCGAAGGGTGGCTTGTACCCGAAAAGGCCGGACATGGCCGCCGGAATTCGCAGGGAGCCGCCGCCGTCCGTGCCGTCGGCGATTGTGGCCATGCCGGCGGCCAGGGCGGCGCCGGATCCGCCGGAGGAGCCGCCGGGGGTGTAGTCGGGGTTCCATGGGTTCCGGGTCACGCCCCAAAGCGGAGTGTGCGTGACGCCGGAATGGGCGAATTCCGGGGTCGTGGTCCGGCAATGCATGATGGCGCCGGCATCCAGCAGGCGTTCGACCGTGGGTGCCGTCTGGTCGGGGCGGTAATCCGCGAATACGCGCGAGCCGTACGTGGTTATCTCGCCCTCGACCGAGTGCCAGTCCTTGATGCCGCAGGACAGGCCCTCCAAGGGTCGTACGTCGGCGCCTTTCGCGTACCTGGTTTCCGCCGCTTTGGCCAGCTCGAGGGCGCGGTCGAAGTAGGTGTCGGTCAGGGCGTTTACGGTGTTGTTGACGGATTCGATACGATCAATCTGGGCCTGCAGCACCTCGACCGGCGAGAGCTCCTTCGCCTGGAAGGCGGCTAGCGCCTCGGTGGCGCTCAGGTAGCAAAGATCGAGATTGTCGCTTGCCATCGCCGGACTCCGTTTATACCGATCCATGGCACTGAATCCTGGCCAGGGCTATGGGAGGCCGCAAGTAACCAAAAAAAGGGGACATGGGGCGCGAGAAATCAAAAATCAAAGGGATCAGACTCCATTGACATAAAGCCCGGTGAGCGGCGACACCTGCGCCACCAGGGCAAAGGCCACCGCCTCCGGCACCATTGCGAGCGCAACCGTCAGGCCGCTGAGAACATTGATTCGGAACACGGCCGGGGGGATCATCCAGGTACTTTTCTCCAGAGAAAACGGGGTTGCTTCGGCGACGGACGTCGTCGAGCCAGAAGGCAATCAGGAGTGCGGTCGGCGGGCCAACGCGGTGGCGACCTTGAAGGCCTTCTGGACCTCGTAAAACGTGTCGCGGTGATAGCCCATGATCTGGCAGGCCTTGGAGACATTGCCCAGCTCCTCGGCCAACTGCAACAACGACAGCTTGCGCTTGGTACGCTGTGATTCGGTGGTCATCGGGGACCCTCCTTGCTAACTCGATGTGTGGTAACAAAGAGTCTATCGGAGACCCCGGTGGCCGCCGCCCCTGAATCCACTCAGGGGCAGCGGGTGTCGGATAAATACTCAACTAGGTCAATCGCGCCGCCCCAAACCGCCCATACCGCAAAAGTACCGAAGGCAGAACCAGCAGATTCAGCACCGTCGACGATACCAGCCCGCCAATGATAATGGCCGCCATCGGCCCCATGATCTCGCGGCCGGGGTTATCGCTGCCGATGGCGATGGGGAGCATGGCCAGGGCGGTGACCAGGGCGGTGACGAGGATGGCAGTGAGGCGTTCGCGGGCGCCGCGGCGGGCGGTTTCGGCGTTCCAGGGCAGGCCCTCGTCGGCTACCAGGTGCTGGTAGTGGGACGCCAGCATGATGGAGTTGCGCACGGTGATGCCGAACAGGGTGACGAAGCCCACCAGCGAGCCGATTGACAGCCAGCCGCCGGTCAGCCAGGCGGCCACCACGCCGCCGACCAGCGAAAACGGCAGGTTCAGCAGCACCAGGGCCACGTTACGCACGCTGCGCAGGGCCACGAAGATCATCACCAGGATGCCGCCGCCGGCCAGCAGTGAATGCAGGATGAGTTCGCGGCGGGCTTCGGCCTGTTCCAGGGCGGCGCCGGTGAATTCGGGATAGGTCTCGGCGCTGAACTCCACGTCCGCCAGCACCCGGGTGCGCAGGGCGTCGAAGAACGAGGCGAGGTCGCGGCCGTCCACGTCGGCGGTGACGGTCTGTACGCGCTGGGCGCCTTCGTGCAGCACGTTGTAGCGGCCGGCCACCTGTTCCACGCGGGCCACGTCGTCCAGCGGCCGCAGCCGGCCGTCGCTGTCGGCCAGGGGCAGGTTGCCTACGCTGGCCGGGTCGCGGCGGTGTTCCGGGGCCAGGATCAGGTTGACGTCGCGCCGGCGATTGCCCTCGTAGTAATGCCCCACCACGTCGCCTCGATAGGCGGTGCGGATGGCTTCCACCGCGTCCAATGGCGGGATGCCGTGCATGGCCAGACGCTGATTGTCCAGACTGACGTTCATCAGCGGCACGTCCGCCGAGGAACGCACCTGCACCTCGGCGGCGCCGGGCACGTCGCGGATAACGTCCGCCACCTCGGCGGCCAGGCGATCCAGCTCGGGCAGGTCGTGGCCGAAGATGTTGACCACCACCGGCGAGGTGTAGCCGGAAATGGTTTCGTCGATGCGCTCGGTGAGAAACGTGTTGGATTCGTAGCTGATGCCGGGGAAATCCCGCAGCACGGCGTTCAGGGCGTCGATGACTTCCTGCTGCTCGGGGCCGGACAGGCCCTTTTCGAAGTCGATCTCGTATTCGCTGTAATGGGTGCCGTAGGTGTCGGCGCCCCGCTCCGCCCGGCCAGCCCACTGCGACACCGATCGGATACCGGGTATTTCCCGCCACTGTTCGGTCAGCTGCTTGCCGTGGCGGATGGATTCCTCCAACGAGGTGCCCGGCAGGCTGGTGGTGTGAACGATGTAATGACCTTCGCGCAGTTCGGGCAGGAACGACCCGCCGAACAGCGGCAGCAGGGCCACCCCGCCGGCACTCACGGCCAGCGCCGCGATCAGGGCCACCCGCGGACGGGTCTCGGTGCGGGCCAGCACCCTTTCATAGCGGGGTTTCAGCCAGCGGGTGACGGGCGGCTCGTCCGCGCTTTCCCGGCGGCCGGTGAGCAGCATGGCTGCCAGCGCCGGGGTGATGGTCAGGGCTACCAGCAGTGACACCAGAATGGCCAGGATGTAGGCCAGACCCAGCGGCGCGAACAGCCGCCCCGCCACCCCGCCCAGGGTCAGCAGCGGCACGAACGCCAGGATCACGATGAAGGTGGCGTAGACCACCGAGCCACGCACCTCCATGGAGGCGTCGTAGATCACCGGCAGGAACGACCGCGGCTGTGCCAGCGCGCGGTTTTCGCGCAGCCGCCGGGCGATGTTCTCGGTATCGATGATGGCGTCGTCGACCACCTCGCCCAGGGCGATGGCCAACCCGCCCAGCACCATCACGTTGAGGTTGATGCCGAAGGCCAGCAGCAGAATGGTGGCCCCCAGCAGCGACAGCGGAATGGCCAGGGCCGAGATCACCGCCGCCCGCCAGTTGTACAGGAACACCAGCAGCACGATCACCACGAAGCCGGCGCCCACCATCAGGTGACCGGCAATGCTCGAGAACGAGGCCTCGATGTAATCCGCGGGGCGGAACAGGTGGTCGTGCAACTCGATGTCGTCGGCGGCCAGCACCACGTCGAGATCATCCAGGGCATTCTCGATGTCGCGGGACACGGTCAGGGTGTTGGCCTGGTACTGGCCGATCACCATCATCACCACCGCCGGCTCGCCCATGATCTGGGCGGCACCGAAGGCCGGCGCGGCGGCCTCCTCGACGGTGGCGATGTCGGCCAGTTGCAGTCGCCGCCCGGTGGCCGGCGAGGCCAGCGTGACCTCGCGCAGGGATTCGGCGGCCTGCGGCGTACCGGTTACCGTCACCGGCAGCTGCTGGTTGTCGTTGGCCAGGAAACCCGCGCCGCGCACGCCCGTGGCCCGCAGCGCCGCGGTACGCACCCGGGCCAGGGAAATGCCGTGGGCACGCAGGGCATCCGGGTCCACCTGGATCTGCAGCTGGCGGATGTCGCCACCGAACACGTTGACATCGGCCACTCCGGGCACGCTCAGCAGGCGCGGCACCAGCGTGCCGTCCACCGCGTCGCGCAGATCCATGAGCGAGGCGCTCGGCGAGGTCACGCCGATGGTCATCACCGTGGCCGAGGATGACGACAGCGGCACCATCACCGGGGCCTCGGCCCCGGGCGGCAGCTGGTTGCCCACTGTGCCCAGGCGCTCGGCCACGATCTGGCGGTTGCGGAAGGTGTCGGTATCCGGCTGGAAGATCAGCGTGACCACCGAAAGCCCCTGCATGGACTGGGAACGGATCAGCTTCAGACCCATCAGCCCGGCCAGGGCATTCTCGATCGGCTGGCTGACCTGCACTTCCACCTGCTCGGCGGTCAGGCCGGGGGATTCGGTCTGGATCACCACCTGTTTGGGTGAGAACTCCGGAAAGATGTCCAGCCCGGCCTCGGTCAGCATCCAGCCGCCATAGCCAAACAGCATCAGCGCCAGCGCCAGCACCACCCCGCGCAGGCGCAGGGCGAAATCGATGAGGATGCCCAGCATCAGGCTTGCCCAGCCCTGGCCGTGCGATCCATCAATCGTCGTCCTCTTCCGGAATGCTGGCGCGCCGTTCCTGGGCCAGCATCAACTGGGCGCCGGATACGACCACCGCATCGCCAGCCGAGAAATGATTCTCGACCAGCCAGTCGCCGCCCGGTCCGGCTCGGCCGGTCACCGGACGGCGCTCGAAATCATCGCCGCCGGCATGCACGAAGGCCCAGGGTTGGCCGGCGTCCCAGACCACCGCCGCCGCCGGAATGCGGATGCGGCGCCGTTCGGTGCCGTTCACCGGCACACTGGCGGTCAGGCGCATGCCGGTGCGCAGCGGCCCGGCGTCGGCGCGGGCGTACCAGGTGGCGCCGTTGCCGACGGCGGCCAGACCCGGGGCCGGGGCGATCAGGGTCGCGCTCAGCGTGTCGTCATCGGTGATCAGGTCGATCGCCGCACCGGTTTCGGGCTGGCCCGCGCGCCGCGGCAGATTGACCAGCAGCAGAAGCTGGCGGCGGGTTTGCAGGGCCTGCCAGGCTGCCGGAGGCTCCTCCGCCGTGGCCCAGTCGAACAGGGCGTCGCCCCACTGATCGCGGAAGCCGGCCTCGCGGCTGGCCAGCGTGGCCCGGGCGGCGTCCAGCCGGGCGGCGTTGGTGCGCTGTTCGGCCCGGGCCACGGCAAGCTCGCGGGCGGCGACGTTGGCATTGCCGCCCTGCAACCGCCGCAGACGTTGATAATTCTCGTTGCTGGCTTCGCTGCGTGCGCTGGCGGCGCGTACGTCGGCACGGGCCTGCAGCAGTTCCGCCTGCCCCACCAGCAATGGCTGCAGGCTGAGCACTTCGGCGGCGGCAGTGACGGTGGGCACGCGCCGCTCGGCCTGCAGTTCGGTCAGCCCGATGCCGGCCAGGGTCCGGACTTCCTCATCCATGGTCATGCGTAGCGGGGTGTACTCGCCCACCGGCGGATCGTCGTCATCATCGTCGGCGTGAACCGGACCGATCAGCAGCAGAGCCAGGGCAAGCGCAGCAAGGGTTTTCATGGGCCGGACTCCGATTGCCGGTCGGTGGTGGACTGGTTGACGAAGCGGCGGATGGCCAGCTGAAGATCGTCATCGCGGACCGGCACGGTGGTCTGGGCGGTGGTTTCCAGCCGCGCCCGGGCCAGCAGGGCATTGCGCCAGGCATCCAGCCTGGCACGCCGGGCGGCCAGGGTCTCGATCTGAGCGGTGAGCAGGTTCAGGCGGTCGACATAGCCGGCGGCGTGGCGCTGGCGGACTTCCGCTTCGTAATCCCGCTGCTCGGCCAGCAGCTTGTTGGCGGTTTCCAGCACCCGGCGCTGGCCGCGGTAATGGGTCACGGCCTGATCCAGTTCCCCGATCACCCGGGCCTGCAGCGCCCGGAACCGGGCCGCGGCGGCATCGCGGCGCGCCCGGGCGGCGGCAATCGGGCCGTCGTTGTAGCCGCGCAGCAACAGCATCCAGGAGGCCTCCAGCAACCAGACCGCGTCACCCTGATCGTAGATAAAACCCGGCGCCAGGGTCACGTCCGGATACTGGGCCGCCACCGCCCCGCGCAGGTCGGCATCGGCCGCGGCGAAGGCAGCCAGTTCCCGCTGGATGTCATAGCGGCCGGTCAGCGCACTGCGGCGCAGGCGGAGTTCGTCCACCGCCGGCAGGTCCCCGGCCGGCTTGCCGAGACGGTTGCGAATGGCCTCGATGGCGTCGGTGGGTACCCCCATGGCCGCAGCCAGGCCCATGCGGGCGGTGATTACCTCGTTGCGGGCGGCTACTTCTTCCAGCCGGGCCCGCTGATCGCGCAGGCGCATCACGCTGACTTCCAGGCCGCCGGTCACCCCGGCGCGCTGGCGTTCCACCAGCAGCGTGGTGGCCTGATCGGCGGCCAGCCGCTGCAGGGACGCCAGGCGCACTCGCATGCTGCGGTCCTGCCATTCGATGTAACGGCGCAGCACCCGCTCGCGCAGCTGCCAGGCGGAATGACCCAGCTGCTGGCGGGCGGCATCGATGCGGGCGCGGGCGGCGACGATGCGGGCATCGCGCTTGCCGGGGGCCTCGAAGGTCAGATTCAGCAGACCGCCCAGGGACCAGTGCGACGCGCCCTGCTCTTCCGGATCGGTGTCATATTCGGTCTGCAGTTGCACGCCCGGCGGGGGACGGCGGGCGGCAGTCTCGCCCTCGGCCTGGCGGGCCCGCCATTCGGCCCGCTGGACGGCGAAATCCGGGTGATGAAACAGCGCGGCAAGAAACAGCGACCTCTCATCCCAGCGCTGCGGGGGCCAGTCTGTGCGATCGGGATTCAGCGCGGTGACGAAATCGGCCAGCGCCGGGGAATCCAGGCGCTGGTCGCGGAACTGCTGTGCGTTGTCGGCGGGATCAAGTGGCGTGGGTTGGTATTGCTGGGTGGCGCAGCCGGCCGCGATCAGTGACAGGACCGCCGGGCCGAGAAGCCGTACCGGAAGCCTCGTCACCGCCGACACCGCGGGGCTTCCGTGACGAAACTGGGAAGTTTTCCCGACCATGCCGGCAGTATAGCGGCCGCGTCGCCGCCCGCAGCAAATCGGCCGTAAGGGGCTCTCTGGTTCATGCCGCGCGGCCTGCGCCGGTGTCATTACCGTCGTTCCGACGCCTCGATCCCGATTTCCCAGTGCTCGACCGAGGTCTCGAGGATTTCCCCGGTCACGGCGTGCACCTCGATCTTGCGTTCCACGCCATCGCTGTCTTCGATGTCCAGCTCGAAGACCGGATCGCCGTTGGCATCCACCTCGTATTCCACTTCCAGAATCCGGCCGGGCACCAGGGCCAGCGCCCGCGCCTCGGCGTCGGCGGTGGTCAGCTCCGCGGTACCGGCGAAGCGGGGATCGTCCGGGCCGGGCACTTCGCTTTCGATCTCATAGATGGCACCGGAACGGGCATCGCAGCTGAGTTCCCAGGACCCGCCGGCGTTGTCTCGCACCTCGATGACGAAGGCCGGGACACCTTCGGCCGAGGGGTCCAGATACTCGACCTTGGCGAACTCCCCCGGTTTCACGGCGGCCGCGGCGTCCAGGCACTCGCTGATGGGGACGTTCGGTGCGGCGATGGTGATGGCCGGAAGCATCGCCAGTGCGCAGGCGCCGAACAACCTGGCAGGGGCGCCAAACATGAGGCCGGCCGAAGCCGGCCCGGCGGGCGCCAGCCTGCCTTCTGCAGGGCGGGCTTCAGCCCGCCGCAAGCGCCGCGCCGCCGACGACTTTGAAACTGATAACAACGCCATTCCGATCATGAATCGCCTTCCTGTCGGTCGCCGCAGCCCCGAAGCGTTTGATCCTGCCAGATTACCTCGGCCATCCATGCATGGCGCTCACCGCTCATGCTGTTACGGCAGGTGTCAGCTCGCAGGCGAATCTCGAGATCGGCCGACGGTGCCACATAAATCCGGGTGCCGTCGGTTGTCCGGCGATGCTCGATGGAGTCGGTCTGCACCACCGTCGGTTCACCGATGCCGAACACGAACTGCAGGCGCTGTGCGCCCTGCCCGTCCCGGAGGCGCACCATCCAGGCCGGTTCGTTGCCCTGCAGCCGCCAGTGATTGCCGGCGTCCGGCAGCGGCGACGTTAGTATGCAAGGGGCGTGGGTAGTGCCATCCACCGTGATCATCGCTTCGATACGGCCCTTGTCCCAGAACTCGACCTCGTCGGCCGCGTAGCGCGCGCCGGAGGCCGAACGAACGGCGGGCAGTGACCAGCGAGTCCGATCCCGTTCGAGGACGACGCGGTCCGACGCGACCGGCTGCACCGAGAACATCTGCCCCGGACAGGCGTACTGCAGGCGGCCGGCGGCCTCCTCGGCGGATTCGGTGCAACCGACCAGCGTCAGCAGGAACGCGATCAGGCCAAACCGCACGGGATCAGTCCAGTTCGCCGATGCTGCGCGACAGGATCTGGCTGAGCAGACTCAGGGGCTCGTCGGTTTCCGCCGCCCAGTCGTTGAAGATGGCCTGTACCTCGCGCTGCGCGGTCTTCGACTTGAACGGCCCCGGGTGCGCCTGCCACTGGCGCAGGCCGGCGGTCACCCAGTCTGTGAGCAGGAAGGTATCCTTGCCGGCCATGCGCAGGAATGCCGGGCCGGAATTGCCGCCCAGCTGGGAAAAGCGCTGATTCAGCTCGAACCAGAGGTCCACGATCTCGTCCTCCGGCCAGCGGGCCAGCCAGACGCCGAAACTGCCGAACTCCTCGCGGATCGCCTGCATGGCGATGGCGTTGCTGCGCACCGCTGCCAGCTTGCGCGGATGCCGGATCAGGGATTCGTCCTGCGTCAGCCGCTTGATGTCGGCGTCGTCCAGCGCCGATGTCTGGTCGAGATCGAAACCCGCAAACGCGGCTTCGAACGCCGGCCAGCGGGCATCCACCATGCGGTGCTGCAGGCCGGCCCGGAAGATTCGTCGGGTCATCAGCGACAGGTAGCGATCGTCGCCCACCATTGCCAGCCCCTCGGGCGGCTCGGGCTGTTTCAGGTCAGCCCGCAGGGCGGCCTCATCGCCGGCACGGGCCACCGCCGCGGCGAGAATCGGTGCGAATGCCGTCACCCGGCGGCCCCGCTTTCCTGCTTCAGTTCCTCGATGCGGGCATTCTTCTCCCGCCACAGGGCGTCGACCCATTTCTTGAGTTCGCCCCGGAAAGCCGGATCCCCGGCGTAATCGCCCTCGAACAGCGGCGTGGGAATACGTACCTGCCGGACTTCGATAATCACCCGCCGCATCTGTCCGGACATCAGTTGCCACAGCCCCTTTGGCGCCCCGTCCGGATAGACGATGGTCACGTCCAACATGGCGTCCAGGCGCGGCCCCAGCGCCGACAGGGCGAAGGCGAAGCCTCCGGCCCGCGGGCGCAGCAGCTGCGGATACGGCGAGGCCTGGCGCTGGTGCTTGGCGGCGGTGAAACGGGTGCCCTCGAGAAAGTTGAGGATGGTCACCGGCTGGTTGCGGTACTTTTCGCAGGCGCGTTTGGTGGTTTCAATATCCTTGCCGCGCAACGAGGGATTCTTCGCGATCTGGGCCGCGGAGTAGCGTTTCATGAACGGGAAATCCAGCCCCCACCAGACCAGCCCCAGGATGGGCACCCAGATCAGTTCCTGCTTGATGAAGAACTTGAAGAACGGCGCCCGCCGGTCGAAGGCAGCCATCAACATGGGGATGTCCACCCAGGACTGGTGATTGGCGATCACCAGATACTGCCCCTCGCGGTCCAGATCGGACACGCCACGAATCTGCCAGTCGATATCCACCAGCCGGCGCCAGACCCAGACGTTGATTGCCGCCCACTGCTGGGCCGCGCTGGCGATCCAGCGGGACACCCGGTCCCGCGCGGCGCCGCGAACAAAAAGCTTGAGCAGTATCAGTGCATAGACCGGCACCATCCAGACGAGCAGGTTGATAAGCAGGATCAGCGAGGTCACGGCGCCGAGAATCGGCGTGGGCAGCCACTGGAGCATGGATCGGGTTCTGGTGCGAAACAGCGCGAATTCTAGCGCGGATCGGTGGCTGACCGGAGCCCGCAAGGCCGGATGAATCCGGCCCTACCACGATGCGGCCGGATTCCATCGAAGGCACCCGACCGTACGGCGGGATTCATCCCGCCTCAAACCCAACCCGGACACCCGCGGCAGGCCATTCGTGTGCCGACCAGCGCGACTCAAAAAAGGAAAGGTATAATTCCTGAATCATTCCGATGGATGCCGCCGTGCCCGCAACGCCCTATCCCAATCTCCTGGCCCCGCTTGACCTGGGCTTCACCACGCTGCGCAACCGGGTACTCATGGGTTCGATGCATACGGGGCTGGAGGATTTCTTCTGGCACTACGACAAGCTGGCGGCCTATTTCGCGGAACGCGCGGCGGGCGGTGTGGGGCTGATCGTCACCGGCGGCATCGCACCCAACCGGGCGGGTTGGGTATCACCGCTGGCCGGCGAGATGTCGAAGCGCCGGCATGTCTGGCCGCATCGCAAGATCACCCGGGCGGTGCACGCCGAGGGCGGGAAGATCTGCATGCAGATTCTGCACGCCGGGCGCTACGGGTATCACCCGTTCGTGGTGTCGGCCTCGGGGAAGAAGTCGCCCATTTCCCCCTTTACACCGAAGGCCCTCACCGCAAGCGGGATCGAGCAGACGATCGGCGATTACGCCCGGTCCGCGGTGCTCGCGCGTGATGCCGGCTATGACGGCGTCGAGGTAATGGGCTCCGAGGGGTACCTGATCAACCAGTTCCTGGCGCCGCGCACGAATCAGCGCACCGACGACTGGGGCGGCAGTGCCGAGAACCGGCAGCGGCTGGCGGTGGAGATCGTCTCCCGCATCCGCGAGGCGGTGGGCCCGGATTTCATTCTGATCTACCGGCTGTCGATGCTGGATCTGGTCGAGGACGGCCAGACCTGGGAAGAAATCGTGTCACTGGCGAAAAAGGTGGAAGCCGCCGGCGCCACGATCATCAATACCGGCATCGGCTGGCACGAGGCCCGCATTCCCACCATCGTTACCCGGGTGCCCCGGGCCGGGTTCGCGTGGATCACCCGGCGGCTCAGGGACGAGGTCGCGATTCCGCTGTGTACCACCAACCGCATCAATGCGCCGGAGGTGGCCGAGGGCCTGCTGGCCGACGGGGTGGCGGACATGGTGTCGATGGCCCGGCCGTTCCTGGCCGACGCCGAGTTCGTGCGCAAGTCGGCGGACAACCGGGCCGACGAGATCAACACCTGCATCGCCTGCAATCAGGCCTGCCTGGATCACACCTTCAAATGGAAGCATGCCAGCTGCCTGGTAAACCCCCGGGCCTGCCGGGAAACGGAACTGGTCTACACGCCGGCCGAAACACCGAAACGCATCGCCGTGGTGGGTGCCGGGCCGGCCGGACTGGCCGCGGCCACGGTACTGGCCGAACGCGGTCACAAGGTGACGCTGTTTGAAGCCAGTAGCGAGATCGGCGGCCAGTTCAACATGGCCAAGCGTATTCCCGGCAAGGAGGAATTCCACGAAACGCTGCGTTACTACGCCCGCCGGATCGAACTGACAGGCGTGGATCTGCGGCTGAAGCAGCCGGCGATCGCGGCACGTCTGGCCGGGGCGGGTTACGACGAGGTGATCGTGGCCACGGGGGTGACGCCCCGGACGCCGCCGATCAAGGGTATCGACCACCCGATGGTTCGCAGTTACGTCGATGTGCTGCTGAATGGCGCCGATATCGGCCCGCGGGTGGCCGTGGTGGGTGCCGGCGGGATCGGTTTCGATGTGAGTGAGTTTCTCACCCATGACCGCTCGCCGGCGATGGATGCCGAGTTGTTCAATGCGGAATGGGGCGTGGATGTGTCGCTGAACAGCCGCGGTGCCGTCGGCAAGCCGCAGCCGACACCCTCGCCGCGCGAAATCTTCCTGTGCCAGCGCACCGACGACAAGCCCGGCCGCAAGCTGGGTAAGACCAGCGGCTGGGCGCATCGGGCCTCGCTGCAGCATAAAGGCGTGACGATGCTGTCCGGGGTCGAGTATCAAGGCATCGACGACCGGGGCCTGACCATCGTGTGCAACGGCGAAACCCGGTGTCTGGCAGTGGATAACGTGGTTACCTGCACCGGGCAGGAGCCCCGTCATCAACTCGCTGATGCGCTGACCGAAAGCGGTTTCAAGCCGCATGTCATCGGCGGCGCCCGGCTGGCTACGGAACTGGATGCCAAACGGGCGATTCGGGAGGCCAGCGAACTGGCGGCCGGTCTATAAATCGCTTCTCGCGTGCATCGGCGTTTGCGAGAAGTCCAGCAGTCCGAGGGCTCCGGCAGCTCGTATGGCGGGCAAGCGGCCACTGACACCGAGCTTGCGATAAATGCTCTTGAGGTGAAACTTGACCGTGTTTTCCGACACGCTCAAGGAACGCGCGACATCGGCATTGCTGCCACATTCCGGCAGATGCGTCAGGATCTGACGCTCACGCCGGGTGAAAACGGCCGTGGGGGACGCAGACGCCGCGGTGCCGGCAGACCCCACCGTTCGCATCGCGTTGCCACCTGGTGCCACGGCATCCCGTCCGGCGGCGTTGAACTGTTCATCTGCCAGGACGCGATGACGCCATTCGCGGGGCGGCATGCCGTGGCATGCCCGGAAGATATGGCTGAATCGCGCTGCGTCGGCAAAACCGTATTCGAACGCAATATCGGTGATGGTCCTGGCTTGTCGGGCGGGATCAGCAAGCGCCTGACGACAGCGTGCCAGTCGGGTATCCGTAATCAGACGAGCCGGCGTGAGGCCGTGCCGCTTCAGCGCCAGATACAGGCCCCGGCGCGATAGATTCACTGCCCGGGCCAGTTCTCCGGGTGACAGTCCGGGATCGTGCAAATTGCGATCGATATGGGCTTGTACGCGCTGTAACAGGGATCGGCCTTCCGGGGCACCGTGCCGGGGCCTGCCGGCCATGCGCTCAAGCGAGTTGCAGAGCATGGATTGCACCGGCAAGACGACGTCTTCCACGCAATCGTCATCACCGGCGGCTGTACTCTGCATGAGTGACATCAGCGCACAGAGCGCGGCACGCGTAGTCGCGCGTTCGGTAAGGCGCGTGGCAACCAGGCGCTCAGCGGTCCGGAACCAGTCCGGATAGCTGTCATAGGGCAACAAGAGCACTGCAAAACGGGCATGATCGGCTACCCGCAGCCGATAAGCTCGAGCCGTGTCGCAGACCGTGGTATCCCCGGGCCTCATGACTACCTCTTGTCCGCCCTGCTCCAGTGCCGTCATACCGGACAGCTGCCAGAAGAACTTGATGTGGCCGACCTGATCCGACTCGGCGCGCCGGCGCGGCCGCTGCACATGAACGGCCGGGGTCTGAAGCTGCATGATCAGATGCTGTTGACCCGCATAACCGACGGCATCGGCGACGAAGTCCCGCCGCCAGCTGGTCTTGAATTCAAGCCACGGAAATGTGGCGTTCACGAAATCCTTGAACGGCGCAAACTCACGGAAGCGGCGTCTCGCCGCCTGGAAGTCCCTGGATGGCAGATCTGTCGTGATATCCATGGCAATGGTTCCCCGGTCTGTGCTGCAAACGCAACGCTACCCGTGCACGAAAACGCAACCTTGGTGCACACAACGGCAAGCGCGGCAGCCTCCGCCCCGCTACCTTTTCGGGTGGTAAGAGTACATCAACTGCTTGATGCGGATTTGCAGGAGGAGCCAAGCAATGCACATCAGAAAGTACGACTTCGATTACGGTCGCCGGATGCTCATGGAAAAAGCTGCCAAGGGCATCGGTTCGGCCGGCGTCCTGACGAGCCTCTGGCCCATGATCACCAAGGCCGACACGCCCGACATCAAGATGGCCTACCCGGAGGAGCTGACCTCCATCGAGGCCCATACCAAGGGCAAGATCAAGCCCGGTGACGTGATCACCGCCGACAACCTCGAACACGTCGAACATCTGCTCGACCCGATCGAGGTAATCGAAATCCGCGAGGACGGCCGCCGGATCAAGATCCAGGAAACCACCACGGACATGACCGACCTGTTCGAGGATCCGTTCCTGGAAGCCACCCTGCGCAATCAGGGTCGGGCCATGGTCGATAGCGACGGCAACGTCTGGGATCAGAAAAAGGGTAACCCGCTGCGCGGTGGCCTGCCCTTCGTGGAGCCGGATGACGGCTACCAGGCCCAGGCCAACATCAACCTGAGCTGGGGGCGGCACAACTACCAGCAGTACGGCGTGCGTGACTGGGATCTGGGTCCCGACGGCGAGTTGCAGTATCAGTACGACTTCGTCTGGGCCGAATTGCAGGTCAACGCGCGGCCCGACGACACCAGCTGGAACGGTGAAACCGACATGCTGCGTTACCAGTCGGTGTTCTTCACCGCACCCAACGAGCAGTCCGGCACCTCGTTCCTGAACACCTGGCCGTACGACCAGCGCCAGTTTCCGGGCCTGATCGGCTATCTCCCGGCGTTCAAGCGCGTGCGTGAATATCCGACCAACCAGCGCTTCGAGCCGCTGGTGCCGGGCATTACCGTGTTCCTGTCCAACGCCTGGGCCGCCGGCGATCCGCTGGCCACCTGGGGCAACCACAAGATCGTCGAGCGCAAGCCCATGCTGGGTGCCGCCCGCGGTGCCTGGGCCAAGGACGATCCCAACTGGGAGCCGGGCGTGCACGGCGGGCCGCAGGGCAAGACCTACTGGGACAGTGTCCGCGAACTGGTGCCGGAAACCATCGTGGTCGACCTCGAACCTACTGGCTATCCGCGTTCCCCGGTCGGCAAGCGCCGGACCTGGTTCGACGCCCGCAACTTCACCCACGTGCTCAGCGTCGATTACGACCGCAAGGGCAAGGTGTGGAAGAACTGGGACGCCGGGTACGCGAAGTACGAAGGCATGAAGACCCCGGAAGGCCACACCCCCTGGAGCTGGGCGTATGTCACCAGCCACGACATCCAGTCGGGTCGCATGAGCCGCTTCCATCAGGCCAAGGAAGTCACCGGTGGCTACAAGTCGGAATGGGGTACCGATGGCGATACCGCCTACGACAAGTACCTGACCACCCAGGCCATGCGTCGCCTCGGCGCCTAGGGTTACGCTGAAGACAAGGCCCGGTTCGAAGTATCGATGCCTTCGACCGGGCCGGCTTCCCCTCGCTCAGTCTGGCTGTGTCGAGTCGTCGACAGCCAGAGCGCTGGGGCTGACGCCGTAGGCTCGCCGGAAGATCTTGCTGAAGGTACCGGAATCCCGGAACCCCCACCTCAGGGCGATATCGGTGACGCTCTCGCAACGCTCACCGCGGCTGGACAGGTCTCGCCGGCAGCGTTCGAGCCGCTGTTGGCGAATCCATCCAGCGGGGGTTGTACCCGCGCGGGCGAACAGCCGGTGCAGGTGACGCTCGCTGATGTGGTTGTGTGCGGCAATACTGCGGGTATCCAGGTCGGGATCATCCAGATGGCGCGTGATGTCATCCATGACGCGCTGCAGAAACATGAGGCTCGCCCGGTCCCGGTCCGGTCTCGGTAGCGAGGCACTCAACGTCGCCGCCAGGAGCTCTGTCGTGGCATCGAGCACGTGGCTGGCATCGCTGCGCGCCAGCTCCCCGAAGCGGGCATCCAGCGCAAGAATGTGATCGACAAGCAGACGGCTGACGCCTCCGTCAGCGTCGATGCGCTTGCCGACGAAATCATCGACCCGGGGCAGGGCCTGTCGCAGCCTTTCCTGCGGCACCCCGAAGGTGATCTGGCGCAGACCACTGCCCGTCACGAAGGTCATCGGACGTGTGGTGTCCCAGAGGGCGAAGCTACCGGGTGTCAGCGCGGCTTCACGATCATTCATGACCAGGGAAATCGAGCCTTCCGCGATATAGATGAGGTTGTAGAGGGCCTCATCATCCCTGGCGATCTCGCTTCTGCCGCGCTTGCCCACGATGTCGCCCTGCCCGGCCGTGAGGTGGGTAACGCGGAAGCCCTCGAAGCGCCCCTGGCGGATGAATGCCGGAAAGCGATCACAGCGAATCGGGGGAATACGCCAGCGCATGTGGGCGTCGGCCACGAACTCGCGCCAGTAGTCGAACTGGCGGTGGGGTGCGACACACGTGGTACTCCAGGCGTCGGCGTCGTGCCAGCGCGCGACGAGGGACGGCATACGCGGTTCCATAGACTCCTCCATGCCGCATCGAGGCGTTCGTGCACGCCTGCGGACGTGCATCGTCGTCACCTTTTGCCCCCGGTCATTACGGACCGCAGCATGCACGCTACGGTCCGCATCATTATGCGGCAAGCCGACCGGGATGCAAGGTGGCCGTCGGTGCACGCCGGAATCAGGTCAGTTCTGGCCAGATGTCATGTCGCTTATTGCCATGCCCGAGCGGACAGGAACGGCTATGTTGCAGTCAGGCCGCGACCCGCGGCATCCCATCGGAAATCCGATCAACGAGGAGAAAACCATGCTGGTCAACGCCCTTTCCAAGGAAGAGCTCTCCCCCTACATGCGCGAGATTGCAGACGACCTGTATCCGCGTGTGGATGCGGAGTTCATGCCCCACTTCGAACGCTACATGGGCCTGCTCGGCAACGTGCCGGAACATGCCGAACGCTTCTTTCCCTACTACTTCGGTATCTGGTTCGACAACAAGCTGGGACCGAGGCTCACCGAGCTCGCCCGGCTGGCAATCGCCCAGGGAACCCAGTGCCCGCTGTGCCTGGCGGTACGCTACACACCGGATGTAAGCGAGGATGACGTGGCCGCCATACCAGGCATCGATGCGTCGAACCTCAATGACCAGGAGCGCGCCGTCGTGCGCTTTGCCGCTGCCTTCGGCGATAACCATCACGCCATTACCGACAGCCATTTCGAGGAACTCAAGCAACACTTCAGCGATGAGCAGGTCACGGAACTGCTCCTGTGGTGTGCCATGGCCCTGGGCCTGGGCAGGATCCTCAAGGTCGCGCAGATCGTCGACGATGCCTGCCCCCTGCCGGACACCGCGAATCAGCAGAAGACCGCAACCGGCTGAGCTGTACCACTAAACAGGAGAGTCCGCATGCTCGCCGAAGTCCTGCCCATCGTCTCCCCCGAGGAGGTGACGCCCGAATGGATGACTGCTGCCCTGCACCGCAACGGTATCGACGCCACGGTGGCCTCCCTGGACATGGAAGCTGTCGGCACCGGTCAGCTGGGTGAAACCCGCCGCTATTTCATCCATTACCGTGGCACCCCGCCGCCGGCGGCGCCGGCCTCGCTGGTCGGCAAGTTCCCGTCGGCGGACAAGACGGCGGCCGACAGCGGCAAGAACATGGGGTTTTACCGCTCCGAACTCATGTTCTATCGGGAACTGGCCCACCAGACCGACATTCGCACGCCGGACGTGTATGTCGCCGAACTCGACGACGACAACGATTTCGTCCTGCTGCTGGAGGATCTCGCCCCGGCCTGGTGCGGCGACCAGATGCGCGGCTGCAGCGTCGAAGAGGCCCGCAAGGCCCTGGTGGAAGCGGCCCTTCTGCATGCTGCTTTCTGGAACGACCGGGAACTGATGAATCAGGACTGGTGCTACGTGCCGGAAGGCGCCCAGGGCTTCTACACCACCGAGCTGATCGAACAGTCCTGGGACCACGTGCGCAAGACCTATGACGGTCAGTTGAGTCCGGAAGTGATGGATGTGTGCGCAAAGTTCGTGCGCAACCATGCCTGGTGGAATCGGCCGCGTGACTTTCCGAAATGCTTTTCCCACAACGACTTCCGTCCCGACAACATGCTGTTCGGCGGGGCGGACGGGCGGGTCGCCGTGGTGGACTGGCAGACCAGCAACTTCCTCGGCACCGGCATGGATCCGGCCTACTTCCTGGGCGCGATATTCGATCGGGAGACCCGCCGAGCCAATGAACGGCCACTGCTGCAGGCGTATCACGATCAGCTGGTGCACCACGGGGTCACGGACTACAGCTTCGATCACCTGTTGCGCGATTATGCCCACTACAGCTTTGCCCAGATCGCCGTGGCCATGACCGCGACCATGATCGTCAAACGCACCGACCGCGGTGACCGCCTGTTCATGCACATGATTACCGGGGCGGCGCTGCAGGCGCTGGACAACAATGCCCTGGACGACCTCCCGGACTGAAGGGCCGCATGCGTCTGGCAAAACCGCATCTCGACATCGGCCTGTTCACGGCAGACATTCAGGCACAGGGCGCCTTCTGGCGCGACGACGCCGGGCTGCGCCTGGATCACGAGCTCGAGCTGCCGCTCTCGGTGGCCCCGCCAGCCGCTCCACAGGCGGAACGCTGGGTTCAGCATCGCTTCGATGCTCACGGCTCGGTGGTTAAGGTCAATCACTGGAGCGGCGAGCTGCCGGCACTACCGCCATCGGGTTATACCGCCCTCACCATCGCACGCGACAACCCCTCGACCTGGGAAGGCTGGCATCCTGACGGTGGCCGGGTTCGGCTGGTGCCCACCGGCACCGAAGGGGTGGAGGGTATCGCGGTCACGGTGAACACGCCCGATCCCGAGCGGATGATGGCCTTTTACTGCGAGGCGATGTCGTTCGAGCGCCTTGCCCCCCGGACCGCACGGTGCGGCGATACCCTGCTTTTCGTGCAGCCGGGTGACGGCGGTGGGATCGACGAGCACTTCATCGGCCCCGGATTCCGCTATCTCACCATGCAGGTCTTCGATGCCGACCAGGCCTGCGAGTCGATCGTTGAGCGCGGTGGGCGGCTTGCGCGAGCCCCGTTCGGCGTCGGCGACATCGCGCGCATCGGTTTCGTCCAGGATCCTGACGGCAACTGGATCGAGATCTCCGCCCGCACGTCGCTGACCGGCCAGCCGCCGGGGCAGTGACGCCCATCATGCCAAGGATCCAGCGATGACCGACTACATTGACGTCGAGGAGGCGCTTGATCTGCCGGGGCTGCGAGTGGTGCTCACACCCGGGATACCCGGGCCATGGAGCGAGTCCGCCAAGGCCATCCTGCAAGTCAAGGGGCTCGAGTATGTCCCGGCCCGTCAGGACGTGCTTGGCCCCAACCCTGCGCTGCGCCGGTGGTCGGGCCAGACAAGCGCTCCCGTGGCTGCCTGGGAGGACGAACCACCGCGTTCCAACTGGCTCGAACAGCTCTACCTGTTCGAGCGGCTGGCCCCCGAACCGCGCCTGATACCCGCTGATTTCGATGCCCGGGTCGAGATGCTGGGACTGGCCAACGAATTGATGGGCGACGACAGCTTCATCGCCGCCCGGCGGCACATCATGGTCCGCGATTTCACCCGGCCCGAGCAGGACCCGGAAACCCGGAAGATATTCACCGCGCTCGGTGACAAGTACGGTTACAGCGCCGAGGCCGCGGCACAGGCACCGGACCGCTGCGCGGAAATCCTGCAGCACTTCGCGGCGCGGCTGAATCGGATGCGCGACCACGGCGGGAACTACCTGATGGGCAACCATCTGACAGCGCTGGATCTGTACTGGGCCGCCAGTGCGGCCCTGATCGAGCCGCTACCCCAGGTCAACTGCTCCATGACCCCCCTGTTCCGCGCCGTCTACACGAATACCGATCCAGTGGTCGCGCAAGCAACGGATCCGGCTCTGATGGAACATCGCGATTTCATCTACGATCAGCATCTGGTCCTGCCGCTGCAGCTCTGACGCCGATCCGGGACGGCGCCGGCTACCACCCGTTTACGGCACTTGATTCGAGCCGGCGCCCGGCGAGACACTGCTGCCGCCCGCGGCGCCAACGAAGTGAATTACCACGAACCGCCCGTCGAGGTGGCCTGATGCGCGTAACCACCCTGCTGTTACTGCTGATCCTGCCCGCAGCGGCTGCATCAACCCAGGAGCCTGCCGAATCCCGCGGTGAGATGTTTGCAGCCGTCGAGAAACTCATCGAGCGAACAGCGGATGAGACTGGCGTCAGCAGCCTGAGCGACCCGGTGGCAGAGGCCGTGCGTACCGTGCCCCGTCACCATTTCGTACCGGATGATCAGCGCGACAACGCCTACCGCAACCGGCCGTTGCCGATTGGCTACGGGCAGACCATCTCGCAGCCCTACATCGTGGCGCTGATGACCGAGTTGCTCGATCTGCAGCCTGGCGATCGTACCCTGGAACTGGGCACCGGCTCTGGCTACCAGGCAGCATTGCTGGCGGCAATCGTCAACCATGTCTACAGCATCGAGATCGTGCCGGAACTGGCTGAACGAGCAAGCCGAACCCTGCCGGACAACGGCTTCGACAACGTCACCGTGCGCCAGGGTGACGGGTACCACGGGTGGCCGGAGCACGCGCCTTTCGACGCCATTGTCGTCACCGCCGCGGCCGACCACGTGCCGCCACCCCTGATCCAGCAACTCGCGCCGGGCGGACGGCTTGTCCTGCCGCTGGGCAATCCCTACGCGAACCAGACATTGACCGTGGTCGAGAAGCTGGAGGACGGCAGCGTCCGCAACCGCCAGATCCTGCCCGTTCGCTTCGTGCCATTGACCCGCGGCGGCGATTAACCGGATGCGGGCGCCCGCGTTTCGGGGCCACCCCATTCCCTACACCGCTGTCGGCCTGATCGGGGGCCTCGGCCTGGCCTACGAAGTCCTGCTGCTGCGCCTGTTTGCAGTGGCCGAGTCACACCACTTTGCCTATCTCGCGATCAGTCTCGCGCTGCTCGGGTTCGGTATCGCGGGCACCCTGCTGACGCTGACTGGCGCCAGACTGGTGGATCGCGAACGGGCCGCATTCGCCATTGCCGCCCTGGGATTTGCCATCACGGCACCGGCCGGCTGGGCTCTGGCGCAGCGGCTACCGCTGAATCCACTGGCGATCTACTGGGATCCGCTGCAATGGCTATGGCTGGGCTGTCAGTACCTCTTGCTGATACCCCCATTCCTGTTCATCGGCGCCGCGGTCTGCATTGCATTGCAAGCCGCGCCGGCCCGCGCGACGTATACCTATGGTGCCGACCTGGCCGGCGCCGGTATCGGAGCGGTCACACTGGTGGCCCTGCTGTTCTGGCTGGATCCTGCAGCCAGCCTGCGCCTGACTGCGGTACTGGGTGCGGTTGCCGCGTTGCTGGTTGGCCGCCGCGGCCTGCGTCTGACAGCCGTCATGACAGCGCTGGCAATAGCCACAGTACCGGCCGCCTGGCTGGCACCACAGCCCAACCAGTACAAGCAGATCAGCCAGCAACTCAACGCGCCGGGTGCCAAGGTGATCGACCGGCGCCACGGCCCCCTGGGGATACTGGAGCTGGTGCGCAGCCCGCAGGTACCGATCCGGCACGCACCCGGCATGAGCATGGCCAGCCCCCATGCGCCCCCGGCACAACTGGCGCTGTTCACGGACGGTGACGGCAAGACCGCCGTACTCGAAGATGCAGACGAGCCGCCCGCGTACCTGGACTGGTTGACTTCGGCCCTCCCCTACGCCCTGCTGAACCGGCCGGCGACGCTGCTTCTGGGCCTCGGTGGCGGTACCGATATCTGGCAGGCCAAGTACCACCAGGCGCGGGCCGTGGACGCGGTCGAGGTCAATCCGGACAGTGCGGCGCTGATCCGCCAGTACGGCGGCGAGGTGCTGGCGGGCACGGACCTGCACATCGCTGACGCACGCGCCTTCGTGCGTCGGACCGACGATCGCTTCGACCTGATTCAAATGGCATATCTGGGCGCGCCGACCGGCGCCACGGCCGGCGTTGGCAGCCTGCGAGAAGCGCATGCGCATACTCGGGAGGCCTATGCCGACTATCTGGATCGCCTGCGACCGGGTGGCCTATTGGCAGTGACGCACGCGATCAATCTGCCGCCACGTGCCACCGTCAAGGCCCTGGCTACGGCGATCGACGCGCTGGAAAGACGTGGCGTGCGCGAACCCGGCGAGCACCTGGCTCTGGTGCGAGGCTGGAAGAGTGCCACTCTGCTGGTCAAACCGACCCCGCTGACGGCGGACGAGATCCAGGCGGTACGCCGATTCGCCGATAAGCGGTCCTTCGACCTTGCCCATCTTCCCGGCCTGGCAGCCGACGAGGTCAACCGCCATAACCGCCTGGACCGACCATGGTTCCACGAGGCAGCCGAAGCGTTGCTCGGGGACGGCCGGGAGGACTTCTTCCGGCGCTATCCCTTTAACGTCACCCCGGCCACGGATGATCAGCCCTACTTTTTCCACTTCTTCAAATGGCGCCAGCTCTCCTCCCTGGTCGAACAGCGCAGCCGCGGGGCGCTGGGCCAGGTCGAAACCGGCTATCCGCTGATCTGGGCTGCCTTGCTGCAGGCCGGCACCATCGCGGGCCTGCTTATTCTGGCACCAATGACGGTGCGTGCCGGCGCGCTGCGACAAACCCGGGCAGGCCGTGCCCGGTTACTGACCCTGTGCCTGGCGGTCGGTCTGGGTTTCATGTTCGTGGAAATCGCCTTCATCCAGCGGTTCATGCTGATTCTGGGCCATCCGGTTTACGCCGTGGCCATTGTGCTCGCCGGATTTCTGATCTTTGCGGGTGTGGGCAGCGTACTGGCGAGCCGCCTGGGTGACAGCATCAATCGGCCGGTCGCCGGTATTGCCATCCTGTCGGGAATCTACCTGATCCTGTTGCCGGCGGCTTCCCCGACACTGGTCGCCCAGCCGGTACCGATTCGCGTCGCCGCATGCCTGACACTGATCGCGCCGCTGGCAACCTGTATGGGGATGCCTTACGCGCGGGCCCTGCGACGATTGGGGCAACGCGACCCGGCGCTGCTGCCTTGGGCCTGGGCGATCAACGGCTTTGCCTCGGTGGTGGCGGTAATCCTTGCGACCCTGCTGGGTGTCCATCTCGGATTTACCCTGCTCGTTGTCATCGCCGTCGGCCTCTACGCAATCGCAGCAATCGGTTATCGATTCTGACCGTCTACCGCCAGGCAGCCAGAAACCGATCGAGTTCGTTGGCGAAAGCCTGGCGTTCGGGTTTGCCCAGCGCGGCCGGGCCGCCGGTATGAATACCGCTGCTGCGCAGCGTATCCATGAAATCCCGCATGTTCAGGCGTGCCCGGATGGTGTCCGGCTGATACCGCTCGCCGCGCGGGTTGAGGGCGTGCCCCCCTTTTTCGATCACCTCCGCGGCCAGCGGGATGTCCGCGGTGATCACCAGGTCGCCGGGCGCGAGCCGCTGGACGATGACGTTGTCGGCCACGTCGAACCCGGCCGCCACCTGCAGCGTGTGGATATGCGGGGAACGCGGCACGCGCAGGGGCTGGTTAGCCACCAGGGTGACGGTGGTGCCGGTACGCATGGCGGCACGAAACAAGATGTCGCGGATCACCGCCGGACAGGCATCCGCATCCACCCAGATCGCCATGGCGGCTTCGTTGTCCGCCATCAGTCCGCGACCTCGGCCAGCCCCTCGATCATCTCGGCGAGAAAGTCGCCGCCGTAGGACTCCAGCTTCTTCTGGCCGACCCCGTCGATTGCCAGCAGCGCCTGTTCGGTGGTCGGCTTGTGGGTGACCATCGCCAGCAGCGTGCGGTCGTGGAAGATCACATAGGGCGGCACTTCCTGGGCCTCCGACAGCCGCTTGCGTAGTTCCCGGAGCCGGTCCCAGAGCCTGCGATCCGCCGGATCGAGATCTTCCGCGGCGCTGCCGGCGGCGCGGCGCGCGGGCCGGTCCTCGGTGCGTAGCTGACGTAGTTGCAGCCGGGTTTCGCCCCGCAGCAGGGCGCGGCAGTTATCGCCCAGTTGCAGGCCGCCGTAACCGTCGACATCCATGGTCAGATAGCCCAGCGCCACCAGTTGCCGCAACACCGCGCGCCATTCCTTGACGCCAAGATCATTGCCGACGCCGAAGGTGGACAGTTGCGTATGCCCTTGGCGTTCGGCGCGCTCGTCGGTTTGGCCACGCAGGTGATCGATCACGTAGCCGGTGCCGAACCGCTGACCGGTGCGATACACCGCCGACAACGCCTTGCGTGCGGTATCGGTGGCATCCCAGGTCTGTGGCGGATTGAGACAGGTGTCGCAGTTGCCACAGGGCTGGTCACGGGTTTCGCCGAAATAGGCCAGCAGGTGCTGGCGACGGCAGCTGGTGAGTTCGCAGTAGGAGAGCATGGCGTCCAGCTTGTGCCGCTCGACCCGTTTTCGCGGTTCCGGGGCGTCGCCCTCCTCGATCATCCGGCGACGCTGGACCACGTCCTGCAGGCCGTAGAGCATCCAGGCGTCCGCCGGCTCGCCATCACGGCCGCCGCGACCCGTCTCCTGGTAATAGGCCTCGATGCTGGCGGGCAGATCGAGGTGGACCACGAAGCGCACGTCCGGCTTGTCGATGCCCATGCCGAACGCCACGGTGGCCACCATCACCACGTCCTCACCGCGCTGGAATCGGGCCTGATGCGCGGCCCGCTGCTCGCGATCCAGGCCGGCATGGTAAGCCAACGCATCGATGCCCTGCTCGCGCAGCCACGCGGCGATGTCGTCGGTCTTGCGCCGCGACAGGCAATACACGATACCGGCCTGGTCGGGGTGTTCGTCACGCAAGAAACGCAGTAACTGCTGCTTGGCATTCCCCCGCTCGGCCACCCGGTAACGGATGTTGGGCCGGTCGAAACTGTGCACGAAGCCGGCAGCACCTTGCAGTGACAGGCGCTGGCGGATCTCCTCCCGGGTGCGGGGATCGGCGGTGGCGGTCAGCGCGATGCGGGGAATCCGGGGAAAGCGTTCGGCCAGCCCGGACAGTTGCATGTACTCGGGCCGGAAATCATGGCCCCACTGGGACACGCAGTGGGCCTCGTCGATGGCGAACAAGGCCAGATCGCAGTCGGCCAGCAGAGCCAGCGTGCGGGGCTGCATCAAGCGTTCCGGCGCGATGTAGACGAGGTCCAGCGAACCGGCCTGCATGTCCCGCTCGATCGCAGCCTGATCGTCGGCGGAAAGACTGGAATTGAGCACTGCCGCGGCCACGCCGAGCTGCCGCAGTGCCGCCACCTGATCGGCCATCAGCGCGATCAGCGGTGATATCACCACGGCCAGCCCCGGCCGCAGCAGCGCGGGAATCTGATAGCACAGGGACTTGCCGCCACCGGTGGGCATGAGCACGAAGGCGTCGTCACCGGCGGCTACCGCGGCCACGATCTCGGCCTGACGGCCGCGAAAGGTCTGATAACCGAAGGTCTCGCGCAGAATGCGCTCGGCATCGGAGTTGGCCGTCATGCTGGGTTCGGGATTATTCAAGGTGTGGGACAGGCGCAGGCGGGAAACCGCAGCCGCGGACTGTAGCCTGTTCCGCGGCGCCGGATCGAGCCCGCGTGGAGAGTCGCACCGGCCGAATGTCAGTCGCCGGCGTCGTTCGGCGTGATTCGCACCAGCAACTGGCGGGCGCCAACCTGATCCCCGGCCGCAACCGCCACCTCGGCGATCTCGCCGTCCACGTCAGCAGCCACCTGGAATTCCATCTTCATCGCCTCGAGCACCAGCAGCGTCTGGCCGTGCGTGACCTGGTCACCGGTGGCCACCCGGACCTCGATGATCTTGCCGTCGCTGTTGGCGATGATTTCCCCGGAGCCCTGAACGTCACCGCGAGTCTCGGCAGCGGCGAGCGTGACATCGTGATAGGCCAGCGTCAGACCCAGCAGATCGAGCCAGAGGGCATCGTCGCAACGGGTGAATCGGGCCCGGTGATCGGCGCCGTCGATGCGACAGCGCAGATGCCCGTCGGCAACGGCGTCGAGCGTGATTTCGTGGGCGACGAACTGGTCACCGTCGCCGGTGGTGACACGGTATCGTCCTACCCCCCGGGCGTGCACCCACAGGCGGAGCTTTTCCTGTGCCTGTCCGGCACGCAGCACCAGTGGCGCCGGGCTCGGATTGGCGCTGTGCCAGGTCAGCAGTTCCTCGCTGACATGGCGGTCGCCGGCCAGCTGACGGGCATCACCGTGGAAGCAGAGTGCGGCAGCCAGCGCCGCATGGCGAGTGTCCGCGGCGGGCAGCGATGCCGCGACATCCGGAAAATGGGTGGGGACGAAGCCGGTATCGAAACTGCCGGCGGCGAAAGCGGGATGCGCCAGGGTCAGGCGCAGGAAATCCCGATTGCAGGCCACGCCAAAGAAGATGGTGTCGTCCAGCGCCCGCAGCAACCGCTGGCGGGCGATCTCGCGGGTTTCACCATGGGCGATGATCTTGGCCTGCATCGAGTCGTAATGGGGGCTGACCTCGCCCCCGTCGAGCACGCCGTGATCCACCCGGATACCCTCCCCCGCGGGGGGGCGCCAGGCCAGCACCGGCCCGGTCTGCGGCAGGAACTGATTGGCCGGCTCCTCGGCGCAGAGCCTCACCTCGATGGCGTGGCCGCGTAGCTGGATATCGTCCTGGACCAGGGTCAGATGCTCGCCGTTGGCCACCCGTAGCTGCCAGGCCACCAGGTCCACGCCGGTGACCAGTTCGGTCACCGGATGTTCCACCTGCAACCGGGTATTCATCTCCAGGAAGTAGAACTTGCCGTCGGCATCCAGCAGGAATTCCACCGTGCCGGCACCGCGGTAGTCGATGGCCCGGGCCGCCGCGACCGCCGCCTCGCCCATCGCTGCGCGCAGTTCCGGCGTGGCCACCGGACAGGGGCTTTCCTCAACGATCTTCTGATGGCGGCGCTGGACGGAGCAGTCGCGCTCGCCCAGGTGAATGACATGGCCATGGGCGTCGGCCAGCACCTGGATTTCCACGTGCCGGGCACCCGTTACCGCCTTTTCGACAATGATCTCGTCGTTACCGAAGGCACTCTGTGCCTCCGAACGCGCCGACTTGATTGCCTCGGCCAGGCCGGCAGCCTCATCCACCAGACGCATGCCGCGACCGCCGCCCCCGGCGGCCGCCTTGATCATGACCGGCAACCCGATCTCAGCGGCCCGGTCGGCCAGCGACTTGATGTCGTCGCTGCCCTTGAAGCCGGGAATACAGGGCACGCCAGCGGCTTCCATGCGCTCCTTGGCCGCCCGCTTGTTGCCCATCAGATCGATGGCCTCGGGTTGCGGGCCGACAAAGATCAGGCTGGCGGCCTCCACCGCCCGCGCGAAGTCGGCATTCTCCGCCAGGAACCCGTAACCCGGATGCACGGCATCGGCACCGGTGGCGCGCGCCGCCTCGATGATCACCGGAATCGACAGGTAGGAATCGCTGGCCGCCGGCGGCCCGATGCGCACCGCCTCATCGGCCACACGGACGTGGCGGGCGGCGGCGTCGGCATCGCTGTAAACGGCCACCGTGCGATAGCCGAGACGTGCCGCACCTTCCAGGACGCGGACGGCAATCTCGCCACGGTTGGCGACCAGTATCTTCTTCATGGCGTACTTCCCGATCCTTTAGTAACCGCAAAGTGCGCAAGGCACGCAAAGAAAGTTTTCTGTCGTTCTTTCACTTTTGCGCCCTTTGCGTGCTTTGCGGTTGATCACTCTGCCCAGCCTGGCAATCGTTTCTCGATGAATGCCGCGGTGCCCTCCTTGCCCTCGTCGCTGCGCACGCATTCGGAGAACTGCCGCGCCGCGTCGTCCAGCAGGGGCTCCAGCTCCTCGTTGCCCACCCGCAGCATCAGGGCCTTGGTAATGGCGTTGGCGTTGGGCGCGCAGCGGCGAATCTGTCCGAGGGTTTCATCCAGCCGCGAGGCCAGAGCCGCATCGTCGGGCTCGCAGAAATGCACCAGACCGAGGCGACGGGCTTCCTCGCCATCGAAGCGGCCGCCGCATACCCCCAGGCGGCGGGCCTGGGTCAGGCCGATGCGGGCGACCACGAACGGGGCGATCTGGGCGGGCGGCAGGCCCAGCCCGGTTTCCGGCAGGCCGAACTTCGCGTCCTTGTGGGCGATGGCGACATCCGAGATACAGGCCAGCCCGAAGCCGCCGCCAAGCACCGCGCCTTCCAGCACGGCAACGACCGCGGCGCGAGTTCGCGACAGCGCGGTGAGCATGGTGCCGAAGCCGCGGTTGTAGTCGGCCGCCGGATCCCCGCTCCCGTCCGCCTGGCGGATGCGGGCCATGTCCTTGATGTCGCCGCCGGCGCAGAAGTTGCCCGCCGCACCCCGGATTACCAGCGCCCGCACTGCCGCCTGATCGTTGGCGAATCCGGCGAGTTCGGTGAGTTCCCGCACCATCGCCACGTTCATCGCGTTGCGGGCCTCGGGACAATTGAGCGTGGCGTGCAGCACGCCGTTATCGGCGGCCAGTGTCAGTGTTTCGTAGTCCGGCAGTTGCATGGCGCTAGCGCTTGCCACCGGCCATGCCCAGGCGCTTGCTGATGATCGACAGCATCACCTCGTCGGCGCCGCCACCGATGGAATGCAGCCGCAGGTCGCGGTAGAACTGGGCCACCTGGTTGTCCCACATGAAGCCCTGCCCGCCCCAGAACTGCAGGCAGTCGTCGGCCACGTCGCGCGCAACCCGCGCGCTCTTGAGCTTGGCCATCGAGGCCAGCAGCGTGACGTCCTCGCCGGCAAGCAGCTTTTCCGTGGCCTGATAGACCAGCGCCCGGGTGGCCTCCACCTCGGTGGCCAGTTCGGACAGGCGGTACTGCACGTACTGCTGGTTGAGCACCGTGCCGCCGAAGGCCTTGCGCTGACCGGCGTACTCGGCAGTTTCCGCGATGCAGCGATCCATGGCCGCCAGGATGCTGGCGGACAGGAACAGGCGTTCCTCCTGGAACTGTTGCATCTGATAGACGAAACCCTTGCCCTCCTCACCGATCAGATAACGCGCGGGCACCCGCACGTCCTCGAAGAAGATGATGGCGGTGTCGGACGAGCGCTGTCCCAGCTTGTCGAGCTTGGTCTTGCGGTCGATGCCCGGGGTATCGAGTGGCACCACGATCAGCGACTTGTTGCCGTGCCGGTTGCCATCGCCGGACTCGCCGGTGTTCACCAGCAGACATATCCAGTCACCCTGGACGCCGTTGGTAATCCACATCTTCTGGCCGTTGATGACGTAGTCGTCGCCGTCACGGCGGGCGGTGGTCTTGATGCTGGCCACATCCGATCCGGCGCCCGGTTCGGAAACGCCGATACAGGCCACCTGCTGGCCGGCAATGGCCGGCATCAGGAAATCGCGCTTGAGCTCGTCCGAGCCGTAACGTGCCAGCGCCGGGGTGGCCATGTCGGTTTGTACGCCGATGGCCATGGGCACGCCCCCCACCCGGCAATGGCCGAGGGCCTCGGCGAACTGGATCTGATAGGAGTAATCCAGCCCCAGTCCGCCGACGGCTTCAGGCTTGGCGATCCCGAGCAGGCCCAGATTCCCCATCTTCCCCAGAATGTCGTGGGCCGGCCAGATGCCGGAGGCTTCCCAATCATCCACATGCGGATTGATCGTCTCCTCGACGAACTTCCGGGTGGTATCGAATATCTGCTGATGTTCGTGGCTTATGTGCATTACTTGCCTCTAAACGTTAACCGCAAAGACCGCAAAAGACGCTAAGAAACACCGTCAGGATCGCTCTGACTTTGCGGATCTTTGCGCCCTTTGCGGTTCCAGCCTTGGTTAGAACCGCGCCACGCCGAAACTGTTGGGATGCAGGTCGCGTATCTCGGCATCGCGGCAGATGGACAACGTGAAGGCCAGCACCCGGCGGGTGTCGCGAGGATCGATCAGGCCGTCATCGAACAGCCGGGCGGTAGCGGCCAGGGCGTCGGACTCGGCGTCGAACTGGTCGATGATCTTCTGTTTCATCGCGGTCAGCTTGTCCTGATCCACCGGCTGGCCGGCCTTGACCATCTTTTCCTCGGTGATGATGGCCATCACACCCGCAGCCTGTTCCCCACCCATCACGCTGGTGCGCGAGTTCGGCCAGGCGAAGATGAAGCGCGGGCCGAATCCGCGACCGCACATGCCGTAATTGCCGGCGCCGAACGAACCGCCCATGACGATGGTGATCTGCGGCACGCTGGCGTTGGCCACTGCCTGGATCATCTTGGACCCGTGCTTGACCATGCCGTTCTGCTCGGACTCCGTGCCTACCATGTAACCGGTGGTGTTCATCAGGTAGACGATCGGGGTGTTCGACTGACAGCACAGCTGGATGAACTGGCCAGCCTTGTTGGCCCCCTTGGTGGTGATCGGCCCGTTGTTGCCGATGAACCCCACGGTGTGGCCCTCAATGCGGCCGCGGCCACAGATCGTCTGTTGATCCAGGTCGGCCTTGAACTCCATGAATTCCGAGCCGTCGACCACCCGGGCAATGACCTCCCGACAGTCGAACGGCTTGCGGTAATCCGCGGGCACGATGCCGCAGAGTTCGTCGATGTCGTGCCGGGGCGGCGTGAAGGCCGACGTCCGCGTCGGCGTCTGCCGCTCGTTCCAGCCCAGCCCGGCCACGATCTCCCGCGCCAGGCGGATGCCGTCGACGTCGTTTTCGGCCAGATACTCGGTGGTGCCAGCCTGGGTGCCATGCATGTCGGCGCCGCCCAGCTCCTCGTCGGTGGCGACCTCGCCGGTGGCGGACTTGAGCAGCGGCGGGCCGGCCAGGAATACCTTGGAATTGCCCCGTACCATCACGACGTGATCGGACAGCCCCGGCATGTAGGCGCCGCCCGCGGTGCTGGAGCCGTGCACCACGGTGACCTGCGGGATGCCCATGGCGGACAGACGCGCCTGGTTGGCGAACGTCTTGCCGCCCGGAATGAATAGCTCCGCCTGATAGAGAAGATTCGCCCCGCCGGATTCGATCAGCGATACCACCGGCAGCTTGTTCTCCATGGCGATTTCCTGGCAGCGCAGCGTCTTCTGCACGCCCCAGGGGGTCATGGTGCCGCCCTTGATCGCGCTGTTGGAGGCCACGATCAGGCAGCGCACGCCGGTAACGTAGCCGATACCGATGATGGTATTGCCGCCAGCCAGGGAACCGTCGGTATCGTCGTGATGGCCGTAGCCGCAGAGGGTGGAAATTTCCAGAAACGGGGAGCCGCGATCCAGCAGCAGGCTCACCCGTTCACGCGGCAGGATCTGGCCGCGCTCGTCGTAACGGCCGCGCCGGGCTTCCTCGCTGGCCCGGACCTTGTCCTCCACGTCGCGGAAACGCTGGATGCAGGCCAGCATTTCCTCGCGATTGCGGACAAACGTCTCGCCGTTACGGTCAACGGTCGATTCAATCAACGGCATGGGAATCTCGCGGGTGGATCACAGTCGTGCCCGGGTCAGGGCGTGTCGTCGAAATGCAGGGCCGGGCTTTCACCGCGACGCGGCACCTTCGCGGGAATGATGAAGCCGTAGTCGTTGGCGGCATGACAGGCAATACATTCCCCGCGCATGCTCTCGAAGGCGGCTTCGAAGCGATCCCAGTCGCGGCTTTCCACCGCCTCGGTCAGTTCGGGATACACGCGGTCGACGAACCGCGCCGCTGTCTCCGCCCGCTTGTCACGGGCCAGGGGCACGGTCTCGTCCAGCAGGCCGTGCAGCTTGTCCGCCTGATAGGCGGCGAACTGCCACTGCTCCAACTTCGCCGCCCAGTAGAGATTGCGGTAGCGCTCGGCCACGTCGAGCATCCAGTGCGACGTGCCGGGCAGGATGTCGACCAGCGTCTCGACTTTCTCGTCGGTATCCGCGGTCTTGCGCCAGTCGGCGCCCGCGGTCGTCGCCGTCAGCATCAGCAGCAGAATCAGAACTCGGCGCATGGCTTACTCCCCGCCGACCAGCGCGGCCGGCGCCTGATAGCGGTGAAAGCCCTGGTAGGGGCGGGATCGGCCGTTGTCGGTCAACGGATAGGTCCGGCTGTTGCAGGGGGCGCCCCCGTCAACCCGGATGCAGGCACCGGAAATGAACGCGGCGCCGGGACTCAGCAGAAAGCAGATCGCCGAGCTGATTTCGGATTCCGTGGCCAGGCGCTGGAGCGGCACACTTTCCTTGAGCTTCGGGATCATGGCCTTGATGGCCGGATCCTCGTAGGTATCCAGCCCGCTGGAAGCCACCCAGCCCGGGGCCACCGCATTCACCCGCACGCCGGCACCGCCCCACTCCACCGCACAGGTCTCGGTGAGGTTCAGCATGCCGGCCCGGGCGGCGCCCGAATGTCCCATGCCGGGCATGCCGCCCCACATGTCGGCGATGATGTTCACGATGGCGCCGCCGTTCCGGTTCATGTGCTGATTGAACACCTCCCGGGCGACCAGGAAGCCCCCGGTGAGATTGGTACGCACCACCGTCTCGAACCCTTTCTGGTTGATCCCGGCCAGTGGTGACGGAAACTGGCCACCGGCGTTGTTGATCAGGCCGTCCAGCCGGCCGTGCTCGGCAAGTATCTCGCCCACCACCCGCTTGACGTCGTCCTCCTGCCGGATATCCAGGGTGTGGCAGGTGGCCCGGCCGCCGTCCTCGGCGATCTCGGCCGCCACTTCGGCGAGCTTTTCGGCGCGCCTGCCGACCAGCGCCACGCTCGCACCGAGACTGGTCAGCTCGTGGGCGACGCAGCGGCCGATACCACTACCCCCGCCGGTGACCAGAATCCGCTGGCCGGCGAACAGATCAGGCTTGAAAATGGAATCGTAGAGCAACACGTATCTACCGTTTAATGAACCGCAAAGGACGCAAAAGACGCAAAGTGAACAAGGTTTCCGTCAGGTCCGGTCTGACCCTCTTCATCCCTTTGCGTCTTTCGCGTCCTTTGCGTTTAGCGTTTTACTTAGCAACCGCCTGTTCCAGCTCCGGCAGCACCTTGAACAGGTCGCCCACCAGGCCGAAATCCGCCACCTCGAAGATCGGGGCTTCCTCGTCCTTGTTGATGGCGACGATGGTGCCGGCATCCTTGATGCCCGCCAGATGCTGGATGGCGCCGGAAATACCGAAGCACATGTAAAGCTCGGGGCTGATGATCTTGCCGGTCTGACCCACCTGCATGTCGTTGGGCACGTAACCGGCGTCCACCGCCGCGCGTGACGCGCCCACCGCGGCGCCGATCTTGTCGGCGAAGTCGTAAATGACCTTGAAGTTCTCCTCGCTGCCCACGCCACGGCCACCGGAGACCACCTTGCCGGCGGTCTGCAGATCGGGCCGGTCGGAGCTGCTGGCCTGGAGTTCAACAAAGCGGGTGTGCCCGGGGAGCTCGGCGTCGAGACTCAGGGCTTCCACCGCGGCACTGCCACCCGCACCCACCGCGCCATAGGAGGCACAGCGCACCGAACCCACCAGCGTCTGGCCATCCGGGGCGGTGACAGTGTTCACCGCGTTGCCGGCGTAGATCGGCCGTTCGAATTCGTGCGGGCCGTGAACGGCCGCAATGTCGGTCACCATGGCCACGCCCAGCTTGGCCGCCACGCGGGGCATGAGGTCCTTGCCGAAGGTGGTGTTGGGGCCCAGCACGTGGCTGTAGTCGCCCTGTTCGGCCGCGGCGGCGATCTGCGGCGCATAGATCGCCGCCAGCGGGTGGGCGTTCTCGGCCCGCTCGACGGTGAGCACTCGGCTGACGCCATCCAGACCGGCCGCCGCCTCGGCGATGGGGCCGGCGCTGTCAGCCAGCACCAGAATGTCGATATCACCGCCGATCTCCGCGGCACAGGCCACGGTCCGGGCGGTGGAGCTGTTGAGCTGGCCGTCGAGATGATCGGCCACAATCAGAATCTTGCTCATGGGGATGAAATCTCCGGGAAAGTTCGGCGTTTCGCCTTGAAAGCGGTTAACCGCAGATTACGCAGATGGGCGCAGATTCCTGCAAGCCACCCTCTTCGCCTTCCTTCAATCTGTGGAATCTGCGAAATCTGCGGTTGCTGTCCTGGGATCAAAGCAATCCCTTGTCCTTGAGCTTGCCGACCAGGTCGTCGACCGACTCGACCATCACGCCGGGCTCGCGCTCGGGTGGCGGCGCGGTCTTGGTGACGGTGATCGCGGCGGCGGCTTCAACCCCGAGTTGACCGAGATCGGTTTCATCCAGGGGCTTCTTCTTGGCCTTCATGATGTCCGGCAGCTTGAGGTAGCGCGGCTCGTTGAGGCGCAGGTCGGCGGTGATCACGGCCGGCAGGTCGACGTCGATGACTTCCAGGCCGGCATCGATTTCGCGGGTCACCCTGGCGTTGCCGTCGCCCATGTCGATTTCCGAGGCGAACGTGGCCTGCGGCCACTCCAGTAGCGCGGCGGTCATCTGCCCGGTCTGGTTGTTGTCGTCGTCAATGGCCTGCTTGCCCATCAGGAAGACGCCGGGCTCTTCCTTCTCGGCCAGCGCCTTGAATACCCGGGCGGCGGTCAGCGGCTGGATTTCCTCGTCGCTGGCGACGTGAATAGCGCGGTCGCAGCCAAACGCCAGCGCCGTGCGCAGGGTTTCCTGACTGGCCTTGGGGCCGATAGTCACGGCCACCACTTCGTCGGCCACGCCAGCTTCCTTCCAGCGGATCGCCTGCTCGACGGCAATCTCGTCGAAGGGGTTCATGCTGTGCTTGACCCCGTCGGTGACCACGCCGGAACCGTCCGACTTGATCTGGATGCGCACGTTGTAGTCAATCGCACGCTTCACCGCTACCAGTACTTTCATGCCATTCCGTCTCTTGTCGTTGATCTAAGATGTTTATCCGCAGATTACGCAGATGACGCAGATTTGGTCGAGTCGGGTCCGGTGACCTACGGCCTCATCCGGGCAACTTGAGTCAGGCTACCGACAGCCAGACAACTGTCTTCCCTTTTTCATCTGCGAAATCTGCGTAATCTGCGGATTCTCTTTCTTTCGCCGTTCACATATTCGAATAGTTGGGCCCGCCGCCGCCCTCGGGGGCCACCCAGACGATGTTCTGGGCCGGGTCCTTGATGTCGCAGGTCTTGCAGTGCACGCAGTTCTGGGCGTTGATCTGGAACTGCGGTTGGCCGTCGTCGCCATCCACCACCTCGTACACCCCGGCCGGGCAGTAGCGCTGGGCCGGCTCGGCATATTTCGGCAGGTTCTGCTCGATGGGGATGGACGGGTCCTTGAGCTGCAGGTGCACCGGCTGATCTTCCTCGTGATTGGTGCTGGAAATATGCACCGAGGACAGCTTGTCGAAGCTCAAGCGGTTGTCATGCTTCGGATACTCGATCTTCTCCGCCTGATCGGCCGGCTTGAGGGTGGCGTGATCCGGGGTGCGGTCGTGCAGATGCCACGGTGCCTTGCCCCGGAACCAGTTCTGCTCGATGTAGTTGATCGCCCCGCCCCGCAGCGCGCCGTACTTGTGGATGGCGGGTCCGAAGTTGCGGCTGGCATGCAGTTCCTCGTGCAGCCAGCTATTTTCGAACGCCGTGGTGTAGCCGTCCAGCGCATCGTGGGCGCGGTCCGCAGCCACTGCCTCGAATGCCGCCTCGGCCGCCAGCATGCCGGACTTCATCGCGGTGTGATTGCCCTTGATCTTGGCAAAGTTCAGCGTGCCCGCATTGCAGCCAATCAACGCCCCGCCGGGCATGACCATCTTCGGCAGGGAATTCAGGCCGCCCTTGCAGATGGCACGCGCCCCGTAGGAAAGCCGTTTTCCACCCTCCAGATACTGCGCGATCTTCGGGTGATGCTTGAAACGCTGGAATTCGTGAAACGGGCTCAGCCAGGGGTTTTCGTAGGACAGATCCACGATCAGGCCCACGGCGACCAGGTTGTCATCGAAGTGGTAGAGAAACGAACCGCCGGGGTTGGCATTGTCCAGCGGCCAGCCGGCGCCGTGAACCACCAGGCCGGACTCGAATTTCGCCGGATCGATTTCCCAGAGTTCCTTCAGGCCGATGGCGTAGTGCTGGGGGTCGGCTTCTTCATCCAGCCCGTACTCGCGAATCAGGCGCTTGCCGATGTGGCCGCGGCAGCCTTCACCGAACAGCGTATAGCGGGCGCGCAGTTCGATGCCGGGGGTGTGCATGCCATCCTTGGGCTGACCCTGACGGTCGACGCCCATATCGCCGGTGAGAATGCCCTTGATCACGCCATCCTCGATGATGGCGTCAGCGGCGGCGAAACCGGGGTAGATTTCCACCCCCAGTTCTTCGGCCTGTTCACCCAGCCAGCGGGTTAGCTTGCCCAGGCTGATGATGTAGTTGCCGTGGTTGTGCATCGGCCGCGGCACGAAGGGGCCCGGCGTCTTCACGGCTTTCGACTCGCTGGTAAAGAAGTAGACGTCGTCGCGGGTGACCGGGCTATTCAGCGGCGCGCCCTTGTCCTGCCAGTCCGGGATCAGTTCATTCAGCGCCCGCGGCTCGAACACCGCGCCGGACATGATGTGGGCGCCGACCTCGGAGCCCTTCTCCACCACGCACACGTCGATCTCGCGGCCGGCTTCCGCCGACATCTGCTTGGCGCGTATCGCCGCCGACAGGCCGGCCGGGCCGGCGCCCACGATGACGATGTCGTATTCCATGACATCGCGCTCGATTTCCTCGTTCTGGTCACTCATAAACGCTCCGCCAATGCCCGGGGGACCGGGATCGGATGATCCAGTAACATCTGCCCGTAGCACTTGCCCTGCGGGTCGACCCGCAGGCTGGCGATGCCGCCGCCGCCGAGCACCCGGGTCAGCAGGAAGTTCAGCCCGCCGATGCCCGGTAATTCGAACCGGAATACCTCGCCATCGAGGTAATGCCGGAAATAGTCGGCCACGGCGGCCTCGGTCAGCGCCGCACGAATGTAGGGCAGATAGTCACGCTTGCGCGACATGATACCGATATTCGCGTTGTCGCCCTTGTCACCGCTGCGGGCAATGGCCAGTCGAATCAGGGGGACGCTGACGGCATCGTCGCCAGCACTGGCGATGTCGCCCGGCGGATCGGAAGCCAGCGCCGGGGGCTGGCCGGTACCGGCGGGAATGGTGATCTCGCGGGCACTGCCGTCGACATCGATGCTCACCGGCAGGGCCTGCTTGTCCGCCAGCGCGGAATACAGACGAATCACCGGGCTCGGTCGCGGGCGCCCGCCGGCGTAACCGGTGATGCCGGGCGACATGGACACGGCGGCCTGGGCGATTTCGGTCCCGAACAGCTTCAATGCCTGATCGGATTCATGCGTCAGCGCCAGCCACACCAGGACCTCACGGGCCGCCCGTGCGCGACCATGCGGCCCGTACATGGATTCACCGCCGATCACCTGAACGCTGGTACGGATGAAATCGTCGAACCCGGCCTCCCGCAGCAGGCGGCGGTTCTTGGCGATCAGCGCCTGCCCCACCCGCTCGGCCTTGGCCACCGCGTCGATGCCGCCGATCACGAAGGTGGCAGTCAGCCGGTAGCCATCGGCATAGGTGGCCGACACCTTGTAACTGCCGGTCGGTGGCAGGCCGCGGGCGCCGGAAATGCGGACACGATCCGTGCCCGTCGACTCGATTGTTACCCGGGTCCAGTCACAGGTCACGTCCGGTAGCAGATAGGCCTTGGGATCGCCGATCTCGTACAACAACTGCTCGGCGGCGGTTCCCACGCTGACCAGCCCGCCGGTACCGGGTGGCTTCGTCAGCTCGAAACTGCCGTCCGCATGACATTCGGCGATGGGAAAACCCATGTTGTCGTAACCCGGTACGGACTCCCAGTCGGTGTAGAGGCCGCCGGTACTCTGCACCCCGCATTCCAGCAGGTGACCCACCAGACTGCCCGCGGAGAGTTCATCATGGGCCTCGGGCGACCAGCCGAATTCATGCATCAGCGGGCCCAGGGCGAGCGCGCTGTCGACACACCGCCCGGTAATCACCACATCCGCCCCGTCATCCAGGGCCGCGGCAATCGGCAACGCCCCGAGATAGGCGTTCATGCTCAGGAATCGATCCGGGCGGGGTTGATCCGGGTCCATCGGCTGCAGCCGGCCGACCGCCTCCCCGGTTGCCCAGCCGCTGAGATCATCCCCGGTCACCACGGCGATGCGCAACTCCACCCCGGCCTCGCGGGCAGCCGCGTGAAGCGCGTCCCGGGCCCCGGCGGGATTCACACCGCCGGCGTTGGTGATGACTCGAATGCCCTGACGCTTGATCTCGGGCAGCAGCGGTGCCAGCACCGGTACCAGATCGCGACCCCAGCCGGCCTCGGGATCGCGCATGCGCTGGCCGGTGAGAATCGACATGGTGACCTCGGCCAGATACTCGATCATCAGGTAATCGAGCTGTCCGCCGGCCACCAGCTGGGCCGGTCCGGTGCGAGTATCACCCCACATCGCGGCACCCCCACCGATGCGCACGGTCTTTGGCATGCTCCTCCCGAGATTGCTGGCTGCGCCGGCTTCTATGGCGCTGATTGTATGACAATCAGCCTAATGCGGACGATGGCTGGTTGGTACCACTCTATCGAGTAGTGCCGGCCCTTCCTTCATGAACGGTCACCGTACTGGCAGGCACCGCGCAGGGCCGGTTGAAACCGGCCCTGCGACAGGCTGCCCGGCGTCCGCGTCAGGCGTTGGCGGCCCGGGCCATGGTGACCGCATCGCCGCCGCTCTGACGATTGCGGTAGTACTCATCCTTGGGAAACACATCGACCTGAATCGCCTCCATCCGCGCCGCTTCGGCACTGCGGATGGTGTCGGCCTCGGCCGCCGTGACCACGCCCTTTTCCAGCGCTTCGGCCAGCGCCGCAGCCGGTTCCCGGGCGGTGATCTCGCCCTGCTTGATCGCCTTCATGATCTTGCCCTGGGCCGGACGGGCCTCGCTGATCAGACGCCAGGCCTTGAGCAGCCGGCCCATGCCGGGCTGATTCTCGTCGGGCATGGCCAGACCGTCGACGATGCGGTCGTACTGCGCCCCCGGCACCTGGATGGCATTGGCCACGGGGCGGTCGAGCTTGTCGGACGGGCCGGTGGACAGCGTATTGGCCCGCAGCAACAGACGGCCGGGATAGCGCAGCAGCCAGCCCACGACCGGGGCATCGAAGTTGGCGTAAATGCCCTCGAACGCGTCTTGGATCTGCTTGAGGCTGTATTCCAGCGCCCACTGCACCACCGGCAGGTCTTCCGCCTGCCGGCCCTCCGCCTCGAAACGACGCAAGGTCGTGAACGCAAACAGCTGCCAGGAAAGCGCATCCGCGAAACGACCCGACAGCTTGCCCTTCTGCTTGAGCTTGGCACCGACCAGGAACAACGCCAGATCGGTAAGGAAGGCAAAGCGGGCCGATGCCCAGCCCAGCTTGCGGTAGTAGCGGGCGGTCGGGCCCTTCACCGGGCTACGGAAACTCCAGCCGCGGGTGAGCCCGCGAACCAGCGTGCGCAGGCCGTTCATGGCGAAACTGCCCATCCAGCCGAGCACCGCCGACTTGAACGCCGGCACGTCATCATCTTCCAGCGATCGCAGGGTCTTGAGCGCATAGGGATGGCAGCGCACCGCCCCCTGTCCGAAGATGATCAGCGTGCGGGTCAGGATATTGGCCCCTTCCACCGTCACGCCCACCGGTGCGCCGATGTAGGCGCCGCCGAGAATGTTGTTCGGCCCCTGCATCACCCCGGCCCCGGCCATCACGTCGAGGCCGTCGATCACCAGACGCTGACCCATCTCGGTGGTGTGCTGCTTGAGAATGGCCGAGGCCACCGGCGGCTGGTGACCGTTGTCCACACCCGCGCAAACGTATACACGCGAGGATTCCATGGCGTAGGCCATGGCCGCGATCTTGGCGATCTTGGCTTCCGGGCCTTCCATGTAGCCGATCGGAATATTGAACTGCTGGCGAACCATGCTGTACGGCCCGGCCGCCGCGGCAGCCAGCTTGCAACTGGCAATGCCCCCGGCCGGCAGCGATACGGCGCGGCCACCGGAGAGCTGCTCCATGAGCATGCGCCAGCCCTCGCCCACATTGCCGGGCCCGCCGATGACGTTCTCGGCCGACACCACCACGTCCTTGCCGATGATCGGGCCGTTGTCGAACGCGGAAATCGGCAGATGGTGGTCACCCAGTTCCAGCCCGGGGGTGCCCTTGTGCACCAGCACCACCGAAATGCCGGGATACTCGCCCTTGCCCAGCAGATTGTCCGGGTCGGCAATGCCGGCGGCAACGCTGACCAGATTGGCCACCGGGGCCAGGGTGATGTAGCGCTTGGCGAAGTTGAGGCGTATCTTGACTTCGCCGTCATCGTCCTTGAACACCACGCCCTCGGCCTTGATCGACGCCGCGTCGGAGCCCGCCGTGGGCTCGGTCAGGCCGAAGCACGGCACGTACTCGCCGCTCGCCAGCCTGGGCAGGTACTCGGTCTTCTGGGCCTCGGTGCCGTATTCCATCAACAGTTCCGCGGCGCCCAGGGTGTTCGGGATCACCACCAGGCTGCCCACCGCGCCCAGGCCGCTGGTCTTCATCATCACCGCGGCACGGCCCAGCGTCGACATGCCGAAGCCGCCGTATTCCTTGGGAATGATCAAGCCGAAGAAGCCCTTGTCGCGCATGAATTCCCAGACGTCCGCCGGGACTTCACGGGTCTCCTGGATCTTCCAGGTGTCGACCATGCGCCAGAGCTCTTCCACTGGACCGTCGAGGAACGCCTGCTCCTCTGGCGGCAACTTCGGATAGGCCTCGGCCAGCATCGAGGTGAAATCGGGGTTACCGGAGAAGAATTCCCCGTCGACCCACACCGTGCCCGCCTCCAGGGCTGCCCGCTCGGTATCCGAAATCTGCGGGAGAAGCCTGGCATCCTTGATCGTTTTCAGCAGCTTGGCAAACATTGTTCAGATCCTCGCTGACGACTGGCTGGGTGCCTTGCGCAATGCGCATGGCGGTTGTGGACCAGAATACCGTATTAGCTCGCGTCGAACCGGTCGCCGGATTCGGCCATCTTTCCCAGGATGGCGGCCGGGGCAAAGCGGTCACCGTAGCGTTCGGCCAGTTCCCGGGCACGGGACACGAAGGCGGCCGGGCCACCCACGCTGTTGGTGAACTGCAGGGTGCCGCCGTGGAACGGCGCGAACCCCCAGCCGAAGATGCTGCCGATGTTGGCGTCGGCCGCGGTGGTGACCACCCCTTCCTCGAAACAGCGGGCGGTTTCGTTGGCCTGCGCATAGAGCAGACGGTCGACCATTTCCTGCTGCGAGAGCTGCTCGTCGGCCAGCGGGAAGTGCTCGGCCAGACCCGGCCACAGGCGCTTCTTGCCGCCCTCGGGGTAATCGTAGAACCCCTTGCCGGCCTTCTTGCCGGGACGATCCAGTTCCTCGACCATTTTGCGGACGGTGGGTTCGGCCGGGTGCGGGGCGTAGGGCTTGCCCTCGGCCTCGAAGTCCTTGCGGGTCTGGTCCATCACGTGCAAGGACAGCGACAGCGACACCTCGTCCTCCAACGCCAGCGGACCCACCGGCATGCCGGCTTTCAGGCCTGCCTGCTCGATCGCCCGCGGGTGCTGCCCCTCGGCCAGCATCGCGATGCCTTCCATCACGTAAGTGGCGAAACAGCGCGAGGTATAGAAGCCGCGCGAATCGTTGACCACGATCGGCGTCTTGCGAATCTGCTGGACGTAGTCGAACGCACGCGCCAGGGTCTCGTCGCTGGTCTTTTCGCCGACGATGATTTCCACCAGCGGCATCTTCTCGACCGGCGAGAAGAAATGGATGCCGATGAACTGGTCGGGCCGGCTGCTGCGGCTGGCCAGGCCGGTGATCGGGAGCGTGGAAGTGTTGGACCCGAAGACACCCTTCGGGTCCATCACCGCCTCCGTCTCCTCCGTCACCTTGCCCTTCAACTCCCGGTCCTCGAACACCGCTTCGATGATGAGGTCGCAACCATCGAGGTCAGCGACATCAGCCGTCGGCTTGATCCGATCGAGAATTGCCTTCTTTCTGTCCGGCGTGCTGCGGCCACGCTGGATTGCCTTGTCTTCCAGTCCTTCCGAATAGGCCCTGCCCTTTTCCGCGCCGGCCTGCTCGACGTCCTTGAGCACCACCTCGATACCGGCCTTGGCCGACACATAGGCAATGCCCGCGCCCATCATGCCCGCGCCCAGCACGCCGAGCTTCTTCACCTGGCCGGGTTCGACGCCCTGCGGCCGCGATTCACCCTTGTTGATCTTGTTGAGCTGGTACCAGAGGGTACCGATCATGTTCTTGGATTCCTGGCTGACCACCAGCTCCGCGAAGTAGCGGCCCTCGATCTTGAGGGCGGTGTCGAAATCCACCAGCCCGCCTTCGTACACGGCCGACATGATGTTACGCGGCGCGGGGTAATTGCCCCGCGTCTTCTGATTCATCATCGCCGGGGCGATGGGCCACATGTGGCCCTGCGAGGGATGCTTGGAATCGCCGCCGGGAAACTTGAAGCCCTTCTGGTCCCAGGGCTGGGTGGCCGGCTGACCGGATTCGATCACCCCTTCGATGTACTTGCGGGCCCGACGCAGCATGTCGTCGGCGTCATCCGCCAGTTCATCGATGAACCCCTGCTTGGCGGCCTTCTCGGGGGCCAGCTCCTTGCCTTCGGTCAGCAGCGGCAACGCGGCCTGGATGCCGATCAGGCGCGGCAGGCGCTGGGTGCCGCCACCACCGGGCAGCACGCCCAGCTTGACTTCGGGGAGGGCCATCTTGGCCTTCGGGTCGTTGATGGCAATGCGCCGATGACAGGCCAGGGCCAGTTCCAGACCGCCGCCCAGGGCCGATCCGTTGAGCGCCGCCACCACCGGCTTGCCGCAGCATTCCAGCCGCCGCAGCATGGCCTTGAAATCGCCGGCCATCTGCAATGCCACCGCCGGATCGGTCACGGCGAACAGGCCGTCGATGTCGGCCCCCACCATGAAGTTCTTCTTGCCGGAGGTGATGATCACGCCGGTGACCGAGTCGTCACTTTCGATGCGCTCGATAAGTGCCGCGAATGGCACCGAGAACTGGTCATTCAGGACATTGGCCGAGCGGCCCGGCATGTCCAGCGTGAGGGTGAGAATGCCCCTGTCGTCCTGTTCAACGCGGATGGCGTCGCCGCCGAGGTCCGTGTGCTCTTTCATGTTGGCTGCCATGACTGCAGGTCTCCTGATGATGGCTGGGCGGCAGCGATGATCATCGCCTGCCGTCCGGCCCGGTCGTTTGCCGGGGCTGTGTTTCAGTGTTTCAGACGCGCTCGATGACGGTGGCAATGCCCATGCCGCCGCCCACGCAGAGGGTGATCAGCGCGGTCTGCTTGTCCTGTCGTTCGAGCTCGTCGAGCACCGTGTTCATCAGAATCGCGCCGGTGGCGCCCAGCGGATGACCCATCGCGATGGAGCCGCCGTTGACGTTGACCTTGTCGATGTCGATATCCAGATCGCGCACGGCGCGGAGCACCACTGCCGCGAAGGCCTCGTTGATTTCGAACAGATCGATGTCCGAGGCCTTCATGCCGGCCTTGTCCAACGCCTTCTTCGAAGACGGGCCCGGGCCGACCAGCATGATGGTGGGGTCGGTGCCGGTGACCGCGGTCGACACGATGCGGCCGCGCGGCTTGAGCCCCAGGGCCTTGCCCTTGTCCTCACTGCCGATCAGCACCAGCGCCGCGCCATCGACGATGCCGGAGGAATTGCCGGCGTGATGGACGTGGTTGATCGATTCCACCGTCGGATACTTGGCCAGCGCGGTGTCGTCAAAACCCATCTGCCCCATCTGCTCGAAGGAGGGCTTGAGACCACCAAGCGCCTCGACGTTGCTGTCGGGGCGAATGGTTTCATCATGATCAAGCACGACCAGCCCGTTGACGTCGCGCACCGGCACCAGGGAGTTGCTGAAACGGTTGTCGTCACGCGCGGCAGCAGCCCGCTGGTGGGAACGCACCGCGAAGGCATCCACGTCGTCGCGGGAAAAGCCCTCGATCGAGGCAATCAGGTCGGCGCCGATGCCCTGAGGCGCGAAGCCCATGGCATCGTTGACACGCGGGTCCATGGCCATGGCGCCACCGTCAGAACCCATCGGCCAGCGTGACATCGACTCCACCCCGCCGGCGACCACCAGGTCTTCCCAGCCGGAGCGAACTTTCTGCGCCGCCAGGTTCACCGACTCCAGCCCCGAGGCGCAGAAACGACTCTGGGTGACACCCGCCACGCGCTCGTCCCAGCCGGAGTAGATCACCGCCGTGCGCGCGATGTCCGCGCCCTGCTCGCCCACCGGAGTGACGCAGCCCAGCACCACGTCGTCCACCTGACTGGTGTCCAGTTCGTTGCGGGTCTGGACCGCATCGAACAGATTCTTCAGCAGATGAACGGGGCTGACCTCGTGCAGGGAGCCGTCCTTCTTGCCCTTGCCGCGGGGCGTACGGACAGCGTCGAAAATTAGCGCTTCGGACATCGCTTGATTTCCTGTAATAAGTGTTACGTGTGCGCCGGCAGAGCAGCCGCGCCAGATACCGGAAAGAAACCTAATCAAAAAGCCGGCAAAAATCAACTCGCCTGATCGACCGATCGTCGGCCGCTTTTCACGCTTCTGTCATCGCGGTTATCATGGGCCACCCCGGGATGGCGCCCGGTAATATCTGTTGTTGAAAAGGTGTGAAAATGGATCAAGTAGACCCGCGCCTCCTGTCGATCGCGGACATGGATATCAAGACCCGCGAACGTATCGAAGCGGCCGTGCTGGCGCTTTTCTCGGAGCAGGAGTACCACCGCGTCAAGCTCATCGACGTGGCCACCATGGGCCGCGTGAGCCTGCAGACCATTTACAAATATTATGGCAGCAAGGAAACCCTACTTTTTTCCAGTCTTGACTCCTGGCTGAGCGAGCTGGCAAAGCGGATGATCGATCACCTGAGCGGTATCGAGAATTACAAGGACCGGCTGCGCAAGGTGTTCTGGGTGATGCTCGACTACTTCGAGAACAATCCCCGGGTGGCCCAGATCATCATGAGTTCGGTGTACCTCAACACCTGGCGGCGCGACGACACCTTCCGCCAGCCGGAACTGATGTCCATCTTCATGAAGGTGCTCGGCGAGGGCCGCCAGCAGGGCATATTCCGCGAGGACGTGGACGAGAAGGACCTGCTCGACCTCTTCCTGGGCGTGGCCACCCGCAAGATTTCCATGTGGCTGGTGCGCGGCCAGAGTGAACCGCTGACCGAGAAGGCCCCGGTGCTGTTCGACATGATCTGGGTGGCAATGAGCCGGGAACGGGCTACCGAGGAGGCAGCACCGCGGGCTCGGGCTTCCTGACAGCGTCCAGCCCTGAACGCTGTCATTGCCAGGCGCGCTAGCGCCGACGCGGTCTTCGAAGGCCAGCTGCCGGAAGTCAGGCTATGAGGTTGCCGCGGCCCCTGTCGGGGCCTCGCAATGACGGGGCATCTGTCATGGCGAGGCGCGTAGCGCCGCGGCCATCTTATCCGAGTGGCTCCGGGCATGAAGTGAACCCGGGCAACGGGTTGGCCCTGCAGCTGCCAACACATGCCACAGGGCATCCCGCTCCCGAATCCCGTTCGGGGCGGAACGGAATCTTCTTCTGTCTTGAAGCTCTGGAAACGCTGAATTGCCGGGAGGGTGCGAGATTGCCGCGGCCCCTGTCGGGGCCTCGCAATGACGTTTTTGCAACGTTGGGCGGCCCGTTGATTCGGGCAGGCGCCATGAATGGCGCCCTACGGCCGGCATCGCTGTTGGGCCGACCCGATTCGCGGTAGGGCCGCATTCATGCGGCCGGTCTGCTCGCCGCTAAACTGCCCGGTAAGCAGGCTAAAGCGTATTTGTCGGCCGCGCGGACTCCAGCGAGCCCGCCAGCAGCGATTCCAGTTTCTGCTGGGTGGAGCCACCATCCTGCGACGAGAACTGCACCCCGATGCCCGGCTGACGCTGACCCTGCGCGCCGCGCGGCGTGATCCAGACCACCCGGCCGGCCACCGGCAGGCGCTCGCTGTGCTCGACCAGGTTGACCAGCAGGAACACCTCGTCGCCCATCTCGAGTTGCTGCCCGCGCAGCTGGCTGCGGGGCACGAACAGGCCGCCGTTACTCAGAAACGGCATGTAGGCGGCATAAAGCGCCTGCTTGTCGGCCAGTTCCAGGGTGATGATCCCCGGCTGCGCGGCGGTGTCGGCACTCATGCGGCTCGTTTCTCCCGGCGGCGGCAGTCCAGAAAGGCAATGGCCAGCGATTCCAGCGTGAGCTGGCGATCGACGCTGGCGTCGAGTAATCGGCGGGTGCGTGTCAGCGTCGGCGGCAACCGGCGCAACGCCTGCCCGTCCAGCAATTCTGCCATGCGCCGCAGTTCCCGCGCACGATCCCGGAAAACAAGCGTGTCTTCGGACGCCCCCGAGGTCAGCTTGAGCAGGTCGGCCACCACCCGATAAAGCCAGTCGACCACCCAGCCCGGCTCGGCTTTCTGCCAGTCGGCCACGAGGCTGACCGGATCGCGCCGTGCGGCCAGCAGGTTCGCCAGCCCCTCGAACAGCGCTCCCTGCTCGGTGACCACGGGGGATTCGGCCAGGGTCAGGGCCTGTAACGGGGCATGGCGAGCCAGCGGCATGGCGTCGGCAACCGCGGCCGGCATGGTGGCCAGCCAGCTGGCCACCCCGGCCGGATCCGGTCGGTCCACGCGCCAGATCTGGCAGCGACTGCGAATGGTGGGCAGCACGCGGTCGCGCCGGTCCGTCAGCAGCAGGATGCGCGACCCCGCCGGAGGCTCTTCCAGCGCCTTGAGCAGGCTGTTCGCCGCCTGCACCGTGAGCCGGTCCGCCGGATCGATCAGCCCCACCCGGCCGCCGGCGAACTGGGATGTGGTGTAGAGCCGTCGACAGAACTCGCGTACCGCGTCGATGCCGATGGTCTTGCCGGGTTCCGGCGGCTCCAGCCGGGAATGATCCGGGTGCGAACCCGCCGCCACCTGGGCGCAGGCCCGACACTGGCCGCAGGGCAGCCGCGCCGTATCCGGTTGTTCACAGAGCAGAGCGCGCAGAATCACCCCGGCCAGATGGCGCTTGCCGATGCCCGGTGCCCCGGTCAGCAGCAGGGCATGGCCGGCGCGCTCACCGCGCAGAACCGGGGCAAAACGGGCCCAGACCTCCTGCTGCCAGGGATAGAGCTCATGGCCGCCCGGTTCGCTCATAACAGCGCCCCGATCAGGCGCCGGATCTGGTCGGCGACCGCCTCACTCGGGGCGGCGGCATCCACCCGCCGATAACGATCGGGATCGGCCTCGGCCCGCGCGGCATAGGCCTGACGGACCTGTTCGTGGAATGCCTGCAGTTCCCGGTCGAAACGGTTCGACGCGCCACGGCCGTTGACCCGCTCGATGCCGACTTCCACCGGCAGATCGAACCACAGCACCCGATCCGGCCGGCGTTCGCCCTGCACCAGCTGTTCCAGCGTGGCCACCGCGTCGGAGCCGAGCCCGCGGGCCGCCCCCTGATAGGCATAGCTGGCGTCGGTGAAACGGTCGCAGATCACCCAGGCTCCGGCGGCCAGCGCCGGCTCGATGCAGTCGCGCAGATGCGAGGCCCGGGCGGCGAACATCAGCAGCAGCTCGCTCATGGCCGGCATCGGTTCGCCATGGTCGGCCAGTAGCACCCCGCGGATGGCCTCGGCCAGCGGCGTACCGCCCGGTTCGCGGGTCACCACCACGCGCTGGCCTGCCTGCTCCAGCAAGTTGCGGATGATCGGCACGGCACTGCTCTTGCCGGCCCCTTCCGTGCCCTCGAGGGTGATGAAACATCCGCTCATTGGTTCAGCTGGTATTCGCGCACCGCCCGCCGATGCGCTTCATAGGTGCGGGAGAACACGTGCGTGCCGTCACCGCGGGAGACGAAATACAGCGCATCCCCCTCGGCCGGCTGCACCGCCGCTTCCAGCGCGGCCCGGCCCGGCAGCGCGATCGGCGTGGGGGGCAGTCCCGGTCGCTTGTAGGTGTTGTAGGGCCCGTCGGCCTCGAGATCGCGCCGCCGCAGATTGCCGTCGAATTCCTCAATGCCGTAGATCACCGTGGGGTCGGTCTGTAACAGCATGCCCTTTTCCAGCCGCCGGATGAATACGCCGGCAATGCGGTCACGCTCGCCGGCCCGGCCGGTCTCCTTTTCGATGATCGAGGCCAGAATCAGGGCCTCCTCGGGTGATTCCAGCGGCAGATCCGCCCGGCGATCGGCCCAGATATCAGCCAGCGTGGCTTCCATCGACTCGAACGCCCGCCGCAGGAACTCGACATCGGTGGTATCGCGGGGAAACAGGTAGGTGTCTGGCAGGAACCGGCCCTCGGGATGCAGGTCGGGCGCGCCGATGGCCGCCATGATCTCGGCGCCATCCGCCTCCGCCATCGTGGTTCGGATCGCCGGATGGGCCTCGACCGCGGACCGCAGTTCCCGGAACGTCCACCCCTCCACCACCGTCAGCCGGTGTTGCACCGTCCGCCCGCGCACCAGCGCGTTCAGCACCGCCGGCGGGCGCAGGCCCGGCTCCAGGGCGTATTCGCCGCTTTTCACCTGCCCGGTCACCCCCCGCAGCCGGGCGTAGCCGATCAGGTAGTAACGGTCACGGGCATGGCGGAACAGACCGGCCTGATCCAGTCGCGCCACCACCTGCCGGAAGCCGGCGCCGGACGGAATCTGCACCGTGGCAGTCTCCGCCGTTGGTACCGTGGAATCCAGAAAGCGCCAGACATCGGCCGCCAGTGCGGCGCCGGCCAGCACCGCAAACAGCAGCAGGCTGATCAGAAACCCGCGCATGCCGCCGCCAGTTGCGCCTGACACCACCGCGTGAACGGCCCCACCGGGTAATGCTGTTCCGCCCACTGCCGCACCGGCCAGATCTCCATTGCACTGTTACAGACAAATATTTCCTCGGCCCGCGCGAGCGCCGCCGGATGAATATCCGTTTCCATGACCGATCTGCCTGCCGCGCGGCAGGCCTCGATCAGGCGCTGCCGGGTGGCGCCGATCACGCCGGCATCGACAATCGCCGGGGTCACCACCGCGTCGTCGACGACCGCGAACAGGTTGCTCATGGTGCCACAGACCAGCCGCCCGTCCGCCGTGCCCATCAGCGCTTCCGGCCAGCCATGATCCGCGCATTCCCGGCGCGCCAGCACCTGCTCCAGCCGGTTGCAGTGCTTGATGCCGGCCAGCGCCGGCTGACAGCCGAGCGCCATCCCGGAATGACCGAGGATAATCCCGGTGTCGGCATGCTCGGGCGGATGGGCAGCCGGCGCGAACCGGTACAGGCGGCAGCAGGCCTCGGCGGTCGACGGCGGGGTGTAACCGCGTCCACCCACGCCGCGGGTGATCAGAATCTTGAGGATGCCATCGCTGCCGTCGGCGAACAGCGCCGCGACATCGGCGGCCAGCGCGTCCGGATCGGGTGGCGGCAGGCCGATCCGGCCACAATCATGCGTCAGCCGGGCCACGTGAAACGGCCAGGCGACCGGCAGGCCGCCCACCATGCGCAGCGTGCGGAATATGCCGTCGCCGTAATGCAGACCCCGGTCCATGGGATCGACCGCCTCGGGCGTTCCACCGTGAACCCGCATCACCGGTGCGCTCATGCCGTCAGCCCCAGCGCCAGCAGCATCCCGCGCGCCTTGGCCCGGGTTTCCGCCAGTTCCTGGCGCGGATCGGAGTCGGCCACGATGCCGGCGCCGGCGCGCAGGCTGAGCGAGTCGCCGCGCTGGGCCAGGCTGCGAATCAGGATGTTGGTATCCAGGCGGCCGTCACGCCCCAGATACCCGAAGGCGCCGGTATAGGCGCCTCGCGGGTCCGCTTCCAGCTCGGCGATGATCTCCATGCAGCGCACCTTGGGACACCCCGTAATGGTGCCGCCCGGAAACACCGCCCGCAGCGCCGCCCCCGGCCCCACCCCGGGCCGCAGGCGGCCGGACACGTTCGACACGATGTGGTGCACGTGAGCGTAGGACTCCACCGTCATCAGCTCGTCCACGGTCACGCTGCCATAGCGGCAGACCCGGCCCAGGTCGTTGCGTTCCAGGTCGATGAGCATCACGTGTTCGGCCCGTTCCTTGGGATGGGCCATGAGTTCCCGGGTCATCGCGGCATCGTCGCCGCGCCGCGGCCGGGTGCCGGCAATGGGACGGGTATCGGCCCGGTCGCCGGCCAGACGCAGCAGACGCTCCGGGGAGGAACTGATCACCGACGCCCCGTCCCAGGTCATCAGCCCGGAAAACGGCGCCGGATTGGCCCGCCGCAGCGCCGAGTAGAGGTCGGCCGGCCCGGTTTCCGGCGCCAGCCGCGCCCGCCAGGCCCGCGACAGGTTCACCTGGAACACGTCGCCGGCCCGGATGTACTCGCGGATGCGGCTGACATGATCCAGATAGCGTTCGGGCTCGTCCTCGTCCCAGTCGCGCACCGTGACCGCCCGGTCCGGTGTACGCCCACAGGCGGCCAGATCCGCCGCCAGGTCGTCGAGGCAGGCCTCGGCTTCGGGTTCCGCTACCGCGAACAGCGCCTGCTCGCGACGGTCGTGGATCAGTGCGGCCGGACAGCGGACCGCCAGCGCCCGTGGCAGAACCGGGTCGGCCGCCCACGGCAGGTGCGGTTCCACCTGGCCGGCCAGTTCATAGCCCAGATAGACGAACCAGCCACCGGTAAACGGCAGCTCGCCGGGCGGCAATGGCGGAACCTGCGTCCGCCAGTGATCCAGGGCAGTAAGAAAGTCGCCGCCGGCCCCGGCGGCGCCCGGGCCGTCAAGGTGACGGCCGTCCAGGCAGAGCGCCTCGCCGGGAAAGGCGAAGACGATGTCGTAACGCCCCTGGGCCACCGCCCCGGCACTGGATTCCAGCAGGAACGGATAGCGCTCGGGGTTGTGCCGGTGCAGGGCCAGAGCGTCGAATCCGGCCGCCGGCAGCGGCAACGCGCGCACCCGGCAACCGGCCGGAGCCGAGATTGCCGTGTTCATCACGAATGGATTACAGGGTGCGGAAAACGAGGGTGCCGTTGGTGCCCCCGAAGCCGAAGGAGTTGCTCAGCGCCACGGTCATGGTGTGGTCGCGGGCCTCGCCGGGCACGTAGTCGAGATCGCAGCCTTCGTCGGGGTTATGCAGATTGATGGTCGGCGGCAGCACCTGATCGCGCAGGGCGAGCAGCGTGAATACCGCTTCCGCGGCCCCCGCAGCCCCGAGCATATGGCCGGTCATCGACTTGGTCGAGGACACCGGCAGCGAGTCGGCATGATCCCCGAACACCGCCCGAACGGCCCGGGTTTCCTCGACATCCCCGGCCCGCGTGGAGGTGCCGTGGGCATTGACGTAGCCGATGGCATCCGGATTCAGTCCGGCATCCTGCAGGGCCGCGTTCATGCAGCGCACCGCGCCGCCCCCGCCTTCGGCCGGCAGGGTGATGTGGTAGGCATCGCCGCTCATGCCGAACCCGACCAGTTCGCCGTAGATGGTGGCGCCGCGCGCCCTGGCGCGTTCGTATTCCTCCATCACCAGTACCCCGGCGCCATCGGACAACACGAACCCGTCACGGTCGACGTCCCAGGGACGGCTGGCCGCTTCCGGGTCGTCGTTGCGGGTGGAAAGCGCCCGCGCGGCGCAGAATCCCGCCATGCCGATGGGGTTGCAGGCCATCTCGGTGCCACCGGCGAGGATCACGTCGGCGTCGCCGTACGCAATCATGCGCCCGGCGTTACCGATGTTGTGGGTGCCGGTGGTACAGGCGGTGACCGTGGCCACGTTCGGGCCCTGCAGGCCGAACTGGATGGACACCTGGCCCGAGACCATGTTGATGATGCTGCTGGGGATGAAGAACGGCGAGACTTTCTTGGTGTTGTAGTCGTTGGCGTAGAACTTCTCGCAGGTCTCTTCGATGGTGCCGATGCCGCCGATACCGGAGCCGATCGACACCCCGATGCGGGTGAGATCCTCGGCCTCGAGGTCCAGCCCCGAATCCTGCACCGCCTGGCCGGCGGCCGCCACGCCGTAATGCACGAAGGCATCGTACTTGCGGGCATCCTTGGGGTTCATGTAATCCGCGACGTTGAAATCACGGATCGGCCCACCGAAGCGGGTGGGATAGCCGGAGATGTCGAACGTATCGACCGGTCCGATGCCACTACGGCCCGCGAGAATGCTGTCCCAGCTCTCCCGGACCGACAGCCCGACCGGGGACACCAACCCCATTCCGGTGACGACGACGCGACGCTTGCCCAAGTTGCCCCCTGACCTGCCGATGGAACCGCGAACGAAACCGCCGGGCGATCAGCTCTCGGCGTGCGACTTGATGTAATCGACCGCGTCCTGCACGCACACGATCTTTTCGGCTTCCTCGTCGGGAATGTCGATCTCGAACTCTTCTTCCAGCGCCATGACCAGCTCGACCGTATCGAGGGAGTCGGCACCCAGGTCGTCGACGAATGATGCTTCGCTGGTGACCTGGTCCTCACCCACGCTCAGCTGCTCGGCGATGATCTTCTTAACTCGTTCCTGCACACTGCTCATGCTTATGCTCCTGCGGTATCGGGCTGATTCGCCCTTGAGTTGTTGCGGGGTCTTTCCGGCAATGGCGCGCCATTTTAGGCAAAAACCCCGGTCCAGGCTACAAACGCCAGACCGGCTTCACCCCATGTGGAGGCCACCGTTGACGTTGATGGTTTCGCCGGTGATGTAACCGGCGGACTCGGATGCGAGAAAGCGCACGGCCGCGGCCACGTCGTCGACCGCGCCCAGTCGTCCCAGCGGCACCTGGCCCAGCAGCGCCTCGCGCTGTGCCTCGGGCAGGTCGCGGGTCATGTCGGTATCGATGAATCCGGGCGCCACCGCGTTGACGGTAATGCCCCTGGAGGCCACTTCACGGGCCAGCGAGCGGGTCAGGCCGATGACACCCGCCTTGGCGGCCGAATAGTTCACCTGCCCGGCGTTGCCCATCTGGCCGACCACCGACGTGATGCTGACGATGCGGCCGCCGCGGGCCTTCATCATCCCGCGCAGCACCGCCTTGCAGCAGCGGTAGACGCCGGCGAGATTGGTGTCGATCACCGCGTCCCATTCCTCGTCCTTCATGCGCATGACGAGATTGTCGCGGGTGATCGCGGCGTTGTTGATCAGGATGGTCGGGGTGCCGAAGTCCCCGGTCACCGCCTTCACCAGTTGCGCCGGATGGTCCGGGTCGGCCACGTCCAGCACCCGGCCGCCGCCCTGGATGCCGGCCTCGGCCAGCGCCTTGTCGATGGCGGCCGCGCCCTTTTCCGAGGTCGCGGTGCCGATCACCGTGGCGCCCGCTTCACCCAGGGTTCGGGCTATCGCTGCCCCAATGCCTCGCGAGGCACCGGTGACCAGTGCAATCTGCTCGTTCAAGGGAGTCCCCCGTCGTCTGTCTCAGGCGGCCGCGGCGGCCAGTCCCGCTGTCAGGCCGTCCGGGTCCTGCAGCGCCGTCGCGTCGATGTCACGGTCGATTCGCTTGTTCAAGCCGGTCAGCACCTTGCCGGGCCCACACTCAAGCATCACCCCGATGCCCGCGCCATGCAATGCCCGGATGGTTTCGGTCCAGAGTACCGGCCGTTCCAGCTGGGATACCAGCGCCTTGCGGATGCCGTCGACATCCTCGCGCTGCTGCGCGTCCACATTGTGCAGCACCGGGATCGACGGGGTGCGCAATGGAATCTCGGCCAGGTGCGAGCGCAGCCGTTCGCCGGCCGGCCGCATCAGATCACAGTGCGACGGCACGCTCACCGGCAGCCGCTTCACCAGCTTGGCGCCCTGTTCCTTCGCCAGCGCCATGGCACGCTCCACCGCGGCGGTCTCGCCGGCAATCACCACCTGGCCGGGCGAATTGAAGTTGGCCGGCGCCACCACGTCGCCCTCGCCGGCCGCCTGCCGGCAGACCTCGGCAATGGCGTCGTCATCCAGGCCGATCACGGCGGCCATGGCGCCCTCGCCGGGCGGCACCGCATTCTGCATCGCCTGGCCGCGCAGCTCCGTCAGCCGCAGGCCGTCGCTGAATTCCAGCGCGCCGGCAGCCACCAGTGCGGTGTACTCGCCCAGGCTGTGACCGGCCATCGCGGCCGGCACGGCGCCGCCACGGGCCTCCCAGATACGCCACACGGCAAGGCCGGCGGCCAGCAGGGCCGGTTGCGTCTTCTCGGTGCTGTCCAGCGCCTCGGCCGGACCTTCCCGAACCAGCGTGGCCAGATCGTAACCGAGCACCTCACCGGCCTCACGCAGGGTCTTTCCCACCTCGGGATACTGTTCCGACAGCGCCGACAACATGCCGACGGACTGCGACCCCTGACCGGGGAAAAGCATTGCGAAACGGGCCATCAGGCACCCTGGAGTCCAAAACCGGCGCCAATCATACGCACCCCTTCCGCCGTTGACCACGTTCGATGAATGGGCGGTGTTTGTTATTATTGAATCGTCGATATCCTACCCATCGAACCCATCCGCGACGGAGCGCGCCGTGATCACGCCCGAACTGACCGTCGCCGCCCTGGTCGAACGCAATGGCCGCTTTCTCATGGTCGAGGAGGTGGTCCGCGAGCAGACCGTGCTCAATCAGCCGGCCGGCCACATGGAATACGGCGAAACCGCGATTGACGCGGTGGTCCGTGAAACCCGCGAGGAAACGGCCTGGAGCTTCACCCCGACCGCGGTGGTCGGGGCCTATCTCTGGCGGATACCCAGCGCGACCCGACACGTGATGCGCATACTCTTTACCGGCGACGTTGCCGACCACGACAGCGACAGCGAGCTGGACGACGGCATCATCGCCACCCACTGGATGGACTATCAGGCCCTGCAGGCCGCGGAGGACCGGCTGCGCACGCCGCTGGTGCTGCATGGACTCGACGACTACCTGGCCGGCCGGCGCCTGCCGCTGGATACCGTGCGCTGCTTCGACTACACCGGAGCCCCGCGATGAGCCGCCACGTCATCGTGGGCCTGTCCGGCGGCGTGGATTCGGCTGTGGCCGCCCTGCGCCTGATCGAGGCCGGCGACCGGGTGGAAGGCCTGTTCATGTTCAACTGGGCCGAGGACGAGGCCGGCCGCTGCCAGGCCGCGGAGGATTTCGAGGCCGCCCGCGAAGTGGCCGACGTCCTGGGCATTCCCCTGCACCGGGCCGATTTCTCGGCCGAGTATCGCCAGCGGGTATTCCAGCCGTTCGTGGACGGCTATGCCGCCGGACGCACCCCCAACCCGGATGTCCTGTGCAATCGCGAGGTGAAGTTCGATCCGTTCCTGAATCACGCCCGCCGGCTGGGTGCGGACTGCATCGCCACCGGTCACTACGCCCGCGTCGAGGTCGACGGCCCGGGCTGGCGGCTGCGCCGCGGCGTCGACCCCGGCAAGGATCAGTCCTACTTCCTGGCCGCCGTACCGCAGGCCGCGCTGGGCCGAACGCTGTTCCCGCTGGGCGACCTGTACAAGCATGACGTGCGTGAGCTGGCCCGGGCCGCCGGCCTGCCCAACCACGCCCGGCGCGACAGCACCGGCGTCTGCTTCATCGGCGAACGGGATTTCGACGGCTTCCTGGCCGGTTACGTGGACACCGAGCCCGGCCCCATCCGGGTGGCGGACGGCCCGCTGGCCGGCACCGACATCGGCCGCCATCGCGGGCTGGCGTTCCATACCATCGGCCAGCGCCGCGGGCTGGGCATCGGCGGCGTGCGCGGCGCGCCGGACGCGCCCTGGTTCGTGGTCGACAAGAACATGACCGATTCGGTGCTGTGGGTCAGCCAGAATGCCGACCATCCCGCCCTGCGCCCGCGGCTGGTCGACACCGCCGCGCCGCAGTGGATCGGCCCGGCCCCGCGCCTGCCGCTGACCTGCCGGGTGCAGGTGCGCTACCGCCAGACCGACCAGCCCTGCGTGGTAACCGCCCGGAGCGACGGGCTGCGTCTGACCTTCGACACACCGCCATTCGCCGCCGCGCCCGGTCAGTACGCCGTGTTCTACGACGACGACATCTGCCTGGGCTGTGCCGAAATCGACACCCTGCCGGCGCAGGCCACCGAGGCCGCATGACCGATATCGACACCGCAACACGGGAACAGGCGCTAGCACTGGCCGGCATTGCCCAGTTCGTGCTGAACGCCCACCGGCTGGCCGATTCCGGCCGGCTGGACCGCGTGCCGCTGGCCGCCGCCCTGCGCGTGATCTTCGCCACCAATCCGGACCACGCCGACGACGTGATCGGCGACCCGGCGACCATCGCCGACGGCGCGATCTTCCTGCGCCGCCAGCTGGGCCGCCGGGAGGGGCGCAGCGATGACGCCCCCACCGCCCGCACCATCGGCCTGATCGTGCGTCTGGCCAAGCGCCTGCTGGGGCGAAGCGAGGCAATGACCCAGCTCGGCGGCGCCATCGGCCGGGCAAAGTTCGCCGACGACGACCGCCAGATTCCCGGCATTCTGGATCAGGCCTACCGCGACATCCTCAGCCCCATCGGGCCCCGCATCATGGTCCGCGGCAATCCCGAACATCTGCAGAACACCGAGGTGACCGAGCATGTGCGCGTGCTGCTGATGGCGGCGGTGCGCTGCGCCGTGCTCTGGCGCCATTGCGGCGGCCGGCTATGGCGGCTGGTGGTGTTCCGCAAGCGCCTGCTGGCGGCGCTGGACGGGCTGCCCGGGGCGGTCGGACCGGCCTGAGAACCGCCTGGTCCGATCGGATGGCGGGCGTGCCGCTACAGCCGCGGCGTCCGATCCGTTACAATGCGGCCTCGCATGTCGCCCCGGTCCGGCAGTTGTCCTGGCGGCGACTCCCGGTTACCGAACACTCGTCTTGGAGAGGACGCGATGACGGACAGTTTCAATGTTCGTGCCCAGCTTGATGCGGGCGCCAAACAATACGACTACTTCAGCCTGAAAACGCTGGAAAAGACGTTCCCCGAGGCGGCGACGCTGCCCTATTCGCACAAGATCCTGCTGGAGAACCTGCTCCGGCACGAGGATGGCGAGGATGTCACCAGGGATGACATCGAAGCACTGGCTAAATGGGATTCCAAGGCCGAACCCTCCAAGGAGATTTCCTTCACCCCGGCCCGCGTGGTCCTGCAGGACTTCACCGGCGTGCCGGCGATCGTCGACCTGGCCGCCATGCGCGACGCCATGGCCAAGCTGGGCGGCAACCCGGAAAAGATCAACCCGCTGTCCCCGGCCGAACTGGTCATCGACCACTCCGTGATGGTGGATGAATACGGCAGCGACCAGGCCTTCGACCTGAACGCCAAGCTGGAATTCAATCGCAACAAGGAGCGCTATGCGTTCCTGCGCTGGGGCCAGGGCGCGTTCGACAACTTCAAGGTGGTGCCGCCGGATACCGGCATTGTCCATCAGGTCAACCTGGAATACCTCGCCCGCGTGGTATTCGGCAACGACGACAATAACCTCGCCTATCCGGACACGCTGGTGGGCACCGATTCGCACACCACCATGATCAACGGCGTGGGCGTGCTCGGCTGGGGTGTCGGTGGCATCGAGGCCGAGGCCGCCATGCTGGGCCAGCCGATTTCCATGCTGATCCCGCAGGTGATCGGCTTCCGTCTGACCGGCAAGCTGGCCGAAGGCACGACCGCCACCGACCTGGTGCTGACGGTCACCGAAATGCTTCGCGAAAAGGGCGTGGTGGGCAAGTTCGTCGAGTTCTTCGGCGACGGCCTGGCCGATCTGCCCCTGGCCGACCGCGCCACCATCGCCAACATGGCCCCGGAATACGGCGCCACCTGCGGCATCTTCCCGGTGGACGGCGAAACCCTGCGTTACATGGAACTCACCGGCCGGCCACAGGAACAGCGCGACCTGGTCGAGTCCTACGCCAGGGCCCAGGGCATGTGGCGCGAGGACGGCGCCCCGGACGCCAACTACACCGACGTGCTGGAACTGGACCTGGGCACCGTGCAGCCCTCGCTGGCCGGCCCCAAGCGCCCGCAGGACCGCGTGCTGCTCAAGGACATGCAGGAAACCTACCGCCGCGAGGTCCAGCCGTTCGTCGATCAGCGCAGCGACAAGAAGAGCGAGGCCGAGGCCCGCATGGAAGGCGAAGCCGGCCTGCCCAGCGGCACCGAGGACGGCGTGGCCAACGTCAGTTACAAGGATACGGACTTCCAGTTGAAGGACGGCGCGGTGGTGATTGCCGCGATCACCTCCTGCACCAACACCTCCAACCCGGCGGTGATGATCGGTGCCGGCCTGCTGGCGCGCAACGCCATCAACAAGGGCCTGGACGTCAAGCCGTGGGTGAAGACCTCCCTGGCCCCCGGCTCCAAGGTGGTGACCGACTACCTGGCCAAGGCCGGGCTGGACGATGACCTGGAAGGCCTGGGCTTCCACCTGGTGGGCTACGGTTGCACCACCTGCATCGGCAACTCCGGCCCGCTGCCGGAACCGATCAGCGCCGCGGTCAACGAACACCACCTGAACGTGGCGTCCGTGCTGTCCGGCAACCGCAACTTCGAAGGCCGCGTGCACGGCGACGTGCGCATGAACTTCCTGGCCTCCCCGCCGCTGGTGGTGGCCTACGCCCTGGCCGGCACCGTGGACATCGACCTGTCCAACGACCCCATCGGACAGGACAAGGACGGCAACGACGTCTTCCTCAAGGACGTCTGGCCAAGCCAGAAGGAGGTGTACGACACCATCGGCACCTCGCTGAACTCGCAGATGTTCACCGACAGCTACGGCGACGTGTTCGCCGGCGACGACCGCTGGCAGAAGCTGGACGTGCCGGAAGGCGAGATCTACAAGTGGGACGAGAGCTCCACCTACGTTCAGAACCCGCCCTACTTCGAAGGCATGAGCGTGGACGTGGCCGACATTCCCGGCATTACCGGCGCCCGCTGCCTGGCCCTGCTGGGGGATTCGATCACCACCGATCACATCTCCCCCGCCGGCGCCATCAAGGCCGAGACCCCGGCCGGCCAGTACCTGATGGAACAGGGCGTCAAGCCGGCGGACTTCAACTCCTACGGCTCGCGGCGCGGCAATCACCAGGTGATGATGCGTGGCACCTTCGCCAACGTGCGGCTGCGCAACCAGCTGGCCCCCGGCACCGAGGGCGGCTGGACCACGTTCCAGCCGGATGGCGAGCAGATGTACATCTACGACGCCGCCATGAAGTACCAGGAAAAGGGCACGCCCCTGGTGATCCTGGCCGGCAAGGAGTACGGCACGGGCTCCTCGCGTGACTGGGCCGCCAAGGGCACCAAGCTGCTGGGCGTGGAAGCGGTCATCGCGCAGAGCTATGAGCGCATCCACCGTTCCAACCTGGTGGGCTTCGGCGTGCTGCCGCTGCAGTTCAAGGACGGCGACAACGCCGAATCCCTGGGCCTGGCCGGCACGGAAACCTTCGACATCGAAGGCCTCACCGCCGGCGCCAGGACCGTGACGGTCAAGGCCACCAGCAACGACGGCAACACCACCGAGTTCGAAGCCCGCGTGCGCATCGACACGCCCAAGGAATGGGACTACTACCAGAACGGCGGCATCCTGCACTACGTGCTCCGCCAGCTGGCCAAGGCCGCGTAAGCACCGGCCGACCCGCGAAACTGGCCCCGCTTCGGCGGGGCCTTTTCGTTGGTGATGGGGCAGACCGCTGAATCCGGCACCCGTGCCTGTAGGGCGGACTTCAGTCCGCCATTTCAGCGACCCGACAAAGGCAGGGTCAACCATCGAGTGTAGGGCGGACTTCAGTCCGCCACTTTCAGCGATCCAACAAAGGCAGGGTTAACCATCGAGATCAGAGCCTTCGCATACCTGTCCCGGAATTCATTCACCACGACCGTCTGCCCGCCTGCCCGCACCCTGCCGAGAGCGGCGCGAGCCTGTTATATTCCCGCCTTTAGCGACATCAACAAGACAAACCCATGATCGGACGCGCCATCTTCGTCATCCTGCTCAACGCCATCTTCCTGGTCGGCGTGCTGCTCTACCTGCCACTGGACGGCCTGCTGGAAATGCGCGGCTACGACCGGTCGCACATCCAGGCGATGAAGGATGCCCGCGCCGAGGATGAAGAGCTCGAGGCCGAGCTGGCCGCCCAGGAAAAAGCGGACGCCGCCGCCGCGGACAGCGTCGACAATGAAGCCATGGAGGCACTCGACCCCATCGCCGACGACGCTACCGAAGACGACGAAGCCCCCGAACCCGACGCGGAACCGGCAGCCCGCGAGCAACTGGTGGCCACCGATGTCATCAACGTGCGCAGCGGCCCCGGCACCGACAACGAGCAGGTCGGCCAGCTCGACGCCGGCCAGACCGTGACCGTGCTGGAAGATAACGGCGACGACTGGATCCGCATCGAGTTCGAGGACGACGAAGCCTGGGCCTACCGCCCCCTGTTCGAGCAGCCGTAATAAGGCACTAACCGCCAAACGCCCCGCGAAGCCATCCCCTCTCCCGCCCGCGGGAGAGGGCCAGGGAGAGGGAACCCCGCCCGAGGCACCAAGGCCTGAACAAGCTCCAGGCACCAGTACCGGCGCCAGCCCACCCTCACAACCAATCCAGCGGACTGACCACCCCCTGCCCGCCCCGCTGCAGCACATGCGTGTAGATCATCGTCGTCTGCACATGCTGATGGCCCAGTAACTCCTGCACCGTTCTAATATCGCTACCACCCTCGAGCAGATGCGTGGCAAACGAATGCCGCAGCGTGTGACAACTGGCCTTCTTCCGAATGCCCGCCTTTCCCAGCGCTGCCTTCACGGCCCGCTGCAACCCCTTCTCATTGACATGATGGCGTCCGGTTTCCCCCGAGCGCGGGTCCCGGGACAATCGCTTCGAGGGAAACACGTACTGCCAGGCCGGTTCCCCCGCCGCATTCGGATACTTCTGCGCCAGGGCGAACGGCATGTAAACACGCCCGTACCCCGCGTCGCGGTCACCGGCATGGATCGTGGCCACCGAGTCGATCTGCGCCTGTAACGGTTCAACCAGACGGGCCGGAACCGGCACCACCCGCTCGCGGCCGCCCTTCCCGTCACGAACCACGATCTGCCGGTAATCAAAGTCCACATCCTTGATGCGCAACCGAACCGCCTCCATCAGCCGCAGCCCCGACCCGTAGAGCAGCCCGGCCAGCAGCCAGTTCTGCCCTTCCAGATGTGCAAAAAGCGCACCCACCTCCTGCCGGCTCAACACCTCCGGAATCCGCGCCGGCCGCTTCGCCCGAACCACGTCATCCAGCCACGGCAACTCGATACCGAGAACATCGCGATAAAGGAAAAGAATGGCCCCCAGCGCCTGATTCTGCGTCGAGGCCGCTACCGACCGATCAACGGCAAGATGACTCAGGAACGCCTCGACCTCCTTCTTGCCCATATCCCGCGGGTGGCGCTTGCCGTGATAAAGAATGTAACGTCGAATCCAGGCCGCATAACTCCGTTCCGTTCGGAGGCTGTAATGCTTCACCCGGCATCGCGCCCGCACCTGATCAAGCAGCTTGGGCGGCCTTGAATCACGATGAGGCATTATGTGCCCGCATCGTTGTCGTATAGCCACACAGAATCATGGTATTCACAGTTAATGCGTGATGCACGAGTTATGCTATGCGACAAATACCCTAGGTGCTATACCTACATCAAGTCGTATAGTTAAGCTTAGGTGCCAGGGGGAGAGGAGGCAGTACTGCTTATGCCACTAGATCACTACGTGTCGCAAGTTCACCTGAGGAACTTCTACTCTCCAAATTTGGGCAACCGCCTGTATGCGATCAGGAAGTCAGATTTAAAAACATTCACTCCAGACGCAAAGGCAATTTGTCGGATTGAGAACGGCAGCACAAACCCGTATGTAACGGAAGAACGGGCAATTGAGGAATTTCTTAAGCACATCGAACCGAAGTACAATGCGGCAGTTGCAGCCATTGCCGATGGGGATATCGACGAGGACGTTATCTTTGTAGTTAGCGGTTTTGTTTCGTATATATTGACATGTTCGCCCGCTGCAATGCGCTTAGCCGTCAATCCACTCGAGCAGGTCATCGAAGAGTC
>NZ_JAVRIB010000015.1:0-74344 GCF_031846275.1 Spectribacter hydrogenoxidans | reverse complement strand
GTCGAATCAAAAGCCGGGCTAATGTTAGTGGAAGTCAGAGCCACCAGATGGGCACCGGCGTGGCAGCAATGATCGCAACGATCTACCAAGTCACCGCCATCGCTATGCGCATGGCTGTCGGCCACCTGCACAGTTTCATCGGCCGCAACCGGCATATCCACATGCCAGGCCCAGGCGAGGGTGCTCACGCCCAGCATGATTGCCACCAGCCAGTGGACGGCGTTCGCCTGTCGGGGGAATTGGCGCATGAACTGACGCATTGCACGAACAGACTACGCAAACCGGTAAGAGTTCACAAATACCGGCACGGATTAGCCATGAACTGATGTGATGCCAAGACAAGGTTTCCAGTGGGTGGCCGTGCAGCTTGCTTGCCCATACAAACTACCCGGATACTAGCAGCGCGGTCGCGAACATAAGGGCCATCCCAGTCAGCAGGCCGCCCGCCAGCAGCGGCTGGCCGGTCAGGCCCTGCGCCGAGGCCGTGCGACCGTGCAAATACAGGCCGACGTCGATCAGCACTTGCAGGATGGCGCCGGCGCCCAGCGCCAGGCATAGGGCCGCAAACTGCGGCGAAAAAGCGTAGGCGCCGATCCAGCAACCCGCCACCGCCGGTAGCCCGGCCAGGGCCGCCAAACCTGCCCAAGTTGGTAATCTTGGCTGCGATTCGGTCAGTGGCGCGGCGATGCCGATGCCTTCGGTGACATTGTGCAAGGTGAAGCCGAGCACCAGGAAGGTGCCCAGGGCGATCTCCCCGGCGGCCACGGCGCTGCCGATGGCCAGGCCCTCGCCCAGGTTGTGCAGGCCGATGCCCAGGGCAATGCGCCAGGCCAGTGACACGCCGTCCGCGCCGCCACGAGAAACCGCGCGCAGACCGAAGAAAGCCGCGGCAGCGCCGAGCAGCACCAGCATCGGCCCTTGAAACAGGCTGGCCGCACGCTCCGCTTGCTCCAGCGCCTCCAGCAGCGTATCCACGAACAGGAAAGCGAGCAGACCCAGGGTAACGGCGAGCGCGAAATCGATAACCCCACGGGCCGAGCGGCGCAACGCCGGATAACACAACATGCCGAGCGCCACCGGAAACAGCCCCACGTATAGACCGACCCAGGTCCACGCGCCGAACTTCGCCAGGGTCGGCTGGGGCGTGGCCTGGGCCACGTCGATGCTGTGCTCGAAGGTCGCGCCGGTCGAGCTCACCAGGGTCAGGTGATGGGCGTCGCCGGCGACCCACATGTAGGGAATCCGGATCCAGGCGGCCTCGCCGCGGGACAGCGGGCCCTCCGGTTGCTGCGTGAATTGCCAATAGGCGCCGTCCACCTGGACCTGGGCGATGGTGACCGGGTCGGGGCTGTCGACCCGGTATTTCAGGGCGATGCCCTGTTCGTCGAGCACCACCCGCTCGACCACGACGTCCTCGAACGGCGCCGGCGCGCCACCCAGCTCCACGAGCCAATCGCCTTTGAACAGCGCAAAGATGGTCACCGCCAGCAAGGCCGGCGGCACGAACCAATGCGCCCAATAGCGCCAAGTGCTCATACCACCTCGAAGTGCGCCATCCAGCCGAGCTCCACGAACTCGCTCTGGTGGGCATGGAACATGTATAGCCCCGGCTCATGCTCGGCGAAGCTGAACTCCAGAATCCCACGCTGGGCCTGGCACTGCATGACGGTATCCACCGTGCGCAGAGTGGGCGTCAGCGTGGTGCCGTGGTCGTAATAGTCGAAGAAATTGGCGTGCACGTGGAAGGAGTTGATCGGGTCGAACTCGGTCACGTTGATCAGATACACGCGAATCGGCCGGGCCCGCTCGATCCGGATCGGGCGCTGGTTATAGGCATGGGCCACCGTATTGACCGCGTAGACCTCGTTTTCCTCGTCGAAATTGGTGTCGAAGCCGTTCATCACCATCACCATTTCCTGCCAGCGGGCGTTTTGCGGGGTCCCCAGCAACCGCGAGCGCGCGGCCTCGGCATGCTCCGGATGCCGCGCCGGGTCCGGGTCCACGATGAAGGCCCCGTACAGCCCTTTGTGGATATGCCGCTTCAAGGGCACGGAATGGCAGTGGTAAAGATGGCAACCGAACGGCAGGGCCTCGAACTCGTAAGTGAATTGGCCGCCGGGGTAAACCTCGCCAGCGCCGGGCACGCCGTCCATGCGGGCCGGATGGATGCCGTGAAAATGAATGGTGTGGGGATGGCTGCCTTGATTGCGGAAGACGATGCGCACTACATCGCCCTCGGTGGCCCGTAGGGTCGGCCCCGGCACACGGCCCGCATAGGTCCAGGCCGGAAAGAACAGCCCCGGCGCGATCTCGATCTCGCGATCCACCGCCACGATCTCGTATTCGCGCAGGCGCCGCCCGTCCGGCAGCCAAGATACCTGGCCACCGTCCCAGTCGGTAAGCAGTGCATGCGGGTCGAAGCCGTTGCGCCGGTGATCGACCTCGCCGACGGTGGTCATGCCGCCCGTATGCAGGGCGTGATCACCACGGCCATGCGCCGCCGATAGGCCGAACAGAGAACCCATCGATCCGGTCAGACCCAGACGCAGAAAATTGCGCCGGGAAAATCCGGGCAGCCACCCGCTCGATTGCTTCACGTGATGCCAACACAAGTTAAGTACATACTAAGTAACTTAGCATAGGCTTATTTTCGTGTTAACCCCGGCCCGATTGAGCCACCCACAAACGAACTGATTGTCGGCCAAAACCCTTCAATCGTAGGGTTGAAATATTTTATTACATTTAATAGTGTAATAATGTAATTGAAGCGATGCGACCTGCTTAAGGAGACCACCATGACTGACAAACAAGCCTGTATCGACGCGTGCATAGAAGCGGCCAAGGCCGCCGATAATTGCGCGGCTGTTTGCAGCGGCGATGCGCAAAAATTGGATTGTGTTCGCGTGTGCATGGATTGCGCCGCTATCGGCTGGCTATGTGCCTCGCTGACGAGCCGGCAATCCCCGCTGGCTTCCGAGCTGTGTTCGATCTGCGAAAAGGCCTGCCGCGCCTGCGCCGAGGAGTGCGAGAGATTCGACGACGAATGCTGCAAGGCCTGCGCGCAAGCCTGCCGGCAGTGCAGCCAAGCCTGTTCGGTAACCTGATTGCCCTGGCTGGAAATCGCATGACCGATCATTGCAAGGATTGCCCGCCCAAGCCGGCCTTACGCGCGCGGCCATTGCTATCGTCAATCCAGGCCCGCGAACTGGCGGACCTGTTCAAGGTCTTGGCGAACGACACGCGCTTGCGGCTGCTGCACGCCATCGCCATCGAACAGGAAATCCGCGTAAGCGATCTCGCCCAAGCCGTTGGCATGAAAGCCCAGGCCGTCTCCAACCAGCTGCAACGTCTGCTCGATGTGGGCATTCTGGCGTCACGGCGAGAAGGCAACAGCATTTACTACCGGATCCATGATCCCTGCGTTATCAATCTGCTGGATCAAGGCTGGTGTCTGATGGAGGACGCCCGCCAAAGCCCGGCTCGGGTCGCCTGAAGATCGGTATTCCTATGCGCTTGATGCGGACTGTGCAGGTTACAGTTACGCGCCTTGCGCGGCATAGCGGCGTCGCCATAGTCACTCCGATGTGCCTGTTTGCTTCAGCCGCGCATGCCGAGACCGCACTCGGTAGCGCCGATGCACCGGTGACCCTGGTCGAATACGGCTCGCTGACATGTGATCACTGTGTGCGCTTTCACAGAGAAGTTCTGCCCGACATCAAATCGCGTTACATCGACACCGGGCGGCTGCGCTTTGTCTACCGCAATTTTCCGACCAGTGCTGCGGCACTTCGCGGCGCGGTCGCCGCCCGCTGCGCCGGCGACCAGTATTATCAGATGCTGGATGCGCTCTACGCGTCTGTGCGCGACTGGGCTCGGCAGGACGATGTCGATTCTGCCCTCGTGCAGCAAGCCGCAGCGATCGGACTGAATCAGAAATCGTTTGGTGCTTGTCTGGATGCGCCTCGGCACAAGCGCGCCATAACCCGGGAACAGCGCCGCGCGAGCCGGGAACACGGTGTCCTGGGGACACCGACATTTCTTATCAACGGCGAAGTCGTACCCGGCAAGAAGAACATCGACGAAATGCAAGACTTGATCGAATGGGCCTTGCCTGATAGCACCGTCCAATACCAGCAGCACTAGACCAATCGTATCCTGGAGTTTATGAATGAGTGCCAATTAGGCGGCGGAACCCACACTGCGTCGGATTACCAAGGCGAGTAGTAAAACAGTCACTATGATCAATAGGGGGCCGTCCCGCCATCGCATGTAAGGCGTAAGCCCCGTGCGCGGCACCAGGCTCGATACCAGCTTTACCGCCTCGAATTGCGGTGCCTGGGCGCGCACCCGGCCACGGTCATCGATAACCGCGGTCACGCCGGTATTGGTGGCCCGCAACACATAGCGTTGGGTTTCCATGGCCCGCATGCGCGCAATCTGCAAGTGCTGCCAGGGGCCGATGGTGTCGCCGAACCAGGCGTCGTTGCTCATGTTGACGATAAAGTTCGAGCCGGCTGCCAGACTGGCGACCTCGCTGGGGAAGATGATTTCGTAGCAAATCGCGATGGCGGCGCGGTACCTCGCGACCGGCAGTAGGGTGGCTTGCGCGCCGGGGGCGAAGTCGGATTCCGGGGCACCCAACACGTCGAGCAGGTCGCCGAACAACCCGCGCAGGGGCACATACTCCCCGAATGGCACCAGGTGTCGCTTGGCATAAGCGGCGGACGTGCCTACGGCGACGGCGCTATTGAAAATGCGTCCGCTCTCGCCGCGGGTTGGGGCGCCCAGGATCAACGTGGCCTCGGCCGCATCCAGGCGCCGGGTGAGCTTGTCCAGGTAGGCCGTCGGCAGGTTTGCATAAAGCAGCGGCATGGCGGTCTCCGGCCAGACGATCAGATCGGCCTGTTCCAGCGGCTCGCTCAGCGTGGCGTAGCGCGCAAGCGTTTTGCTGCGATTTTCCGGCCGCCATTTCTCGGCCTGGTCGAAATTACCCTGCACGAGCGCGACTTCCAGCGGTGGCCCGGCCGGCCGGGTCCAGTCGCGTGTCAGCCCGGCATGGGTTGCGGCGCCAAGGGCCGCGACGGCAATGGCGGTCACGGCCCAGCGTCGCCAGCCGCGTCCGGCGGCGCACCAGACCAGGGCTGCGGCCAGCAGGGTAACCACGGCGCTCAGGCCGAGCACGCCCGTCACCGGCGCCAGGGCCGCCGCCAGTGGCGCATCGGTTTGACTGTAGCCGAGCAGCAGCCAGGGAAAACCGGTGAATAGCCAGGTGCGCAGCCATTCCAGTGCCAGCCAGGCCGCGGGCAGCGATGCCCATAATGCCCAGGCATCGGCTTGCGGCCGTAACCCGCGCGCCAGACACAGGGCCAGGGCCGGAAACAAGGCCAGGAGGGCGATCAGGCCGCCGGTGGCGATAAAGCTGGTCACCGGCCCGCCGCCGCCATACTGCGTCATGCTGACGTGTATCCAGGATACCCCGACCCCGAACAGACCCAGACCGAACAAGTAGCCCAGGGCAAAGGCCCGGCCCGGTGACGCGGTCCAGGCGTTGTGAAACAGCACCGCGACGCAGAACGGCGCCAGCCACCACCAGGACCAGGGCGCGAAGGCCAGCGGCAGGACCGCGCCGGCCGCCGTAGTGCTCAGCCACGGCGCGAGCGAACCCGGCCTGGATCGGCCGAGATGCAACAGGGCCTTGGCCATCGGCGGTCAGTTCCGCAATTTGAGTATACGCCGGGCGCCGTCGAGCACCACGAAGCCGATAATGGTGCCGATAATCAAATCTGGGTACCGCGAGCCGGTCCATGCTACGAGCACTGCGGCCAGGATTAACCCGATATTGGCAATCACGTCGTTGGCCGAGAATATCCAGCTCGCCTTCATGTGCGAGCCGCCGTGGCGGTGACGATAGATGAGAAACAGACAGGTGACGTTTGCGGCCAGTGCGACCGAACCCACGGTGATCATCAGCATTGACACGGGTTCGCTGCCGAATATAAAGCGCCGTCCGACTTCCATGAGCACGCCCAAAGCCATCAACAATTGCAGCCAGCCGGCCAGGTGCGCGGCGCGGGTTTTCAGTTGCATGCTGCGGCCCACCGCGTATAGAGCGACACCGTACACCGCGGCATCGGCAAACATGTCCAGCGAATCGGCCAGCAGGCCGGTGGATTGCGCCAGCCAGCCCAGCGTGAATTCGGCGAAGAACATGAAGCCGTTGATGGCCAGCAGTATTTTCAGCGTGCCGGACTCCTGCGCGTCCGCCTCGCGGCTTTGTTGCAGCGCTTGCAAATCGTCGTCGTCCGCATCGCGGGTGCCCAGCAAGCGCGCCCCCAGCCCCAGGGATTCGAGCTTAGGCGTGATCTCGTCCACATCCTGATCGTGTAGCACCTGGACCTGCCGCTCGCCCAGATCGAATACCAGGCCATGCACGCCGGTAACACCATCCAGGGCCATGCGGATCATGCCCTCTTCGGAGGGGCAATCCATCTTGGGCACGGAAAATTCGCTGATCCGGAGATCTGATTTGTTGTCAGCCATGTTGGCTCCGCGCATGAAAACCAATAGCTTAATCGCTACAATCGTTATAGGTTCAACCGGCAATCATCATGTATTTAACTATTGGCGAAACCGCCCGCCGCTGCGGCTGCTCCGTACAATCGCTGCGGCATTATCAAGCGCTTGGACTGTTGCAGCCCGCCGACCATACGGCGGGCGGCCAACGCCTGTACGACGCGGCCGGCCTGCAACGTGCGCACTTCATCCGCGCGGCGCGAGCCATGGGCTTCGGCCTGCCGGGCATCGGCGAGATGCTGACGCTCAGCGACGCGCCGGGCGCCGACTGCGAGCAGGTGCGCGCCTTGGCCTGTGCCCAGCTCCGCGAGACAGAAAAACGTATGCGCGAACTCAGATCGCTTCAAGCCGCACTGAAGCAGTTGGTGGGCGCTTGTTCCGGGGGAAGCGCCGCGGACTGCCGGATTCTTGCCGCGATGAATGGCGACGGTCTCGCTTCCAATCGGCCGGGAGAACCGCGGTGGGCGTAGTGCACTAACTTGTCCGCGAATTGCATATCTTCTACCCTAGCGCTCCGATGCGTACCCTGATCTGCCAAATACTCACCCTGCTGGTAATCACCGGCAATTTGGCGTGGGCGGCTGATATTGACCAAGGCTTCGCTACCTCGACAAGCCAGCAGACCTCCGCAGCGCATACAACGAGTCCACGAGCTTTAGTGTGCGACACGCAGGAATCGGCCGTCCCCGAACAAACCAATTTTTGCTACGACCTATGCTGCCACGGCAGCACCTGCTGCTCGGCCTTGACCCCCCATATCCAAAACCTGGCGCCGACGCCCACCGTCGCGTTCAACATCGCCGCGGCCACCGTTTTCCGCACACGCGCGGCCGACGCACCCCCCTTCCCCCCTAATATTTAGTCTCCAGCTGTGATCTGACGATGCAGCCTGCGCGCCGTGGGCTGTTGTTTCTTTGATCCTTGCCTGGAGACTGAATTTTCATGTCAACCATTTTTTTGCGGCGCGTGTCGCGTGTCTTCCTGGCGGCGGCTATTGCCGCTGCGTCGGTAAACCTCGCGCTTGCCCAGACCTCGCCGAAAACCGAAGCCACGAGCCCGGTTTTACGAGGGTTTATTCAAACAACCCTGGAAACCAACCCCGGTATTCTTGCCGCGCGCGCCGAGATTGAGGCCGCCGGGGGTCGGGTTGCCGCCGCGGATCGGCCGATCTACAACCCGCAACTGCAAATTGAAGCGGAACAGTCGGAATCCCGATTGGGAACCGTGGGCCTGGAACAGGCCCTGGATTGGTCTGACAAACGCGGTGCCAACACCAACATTGCCAGCGCCGAGCTACAGGTTGCGCGCGCTGAATATATCGTCAGACGTCAGGAGCTCACCGGTGAACTGCTTAGCGGCTTGGCTGACTACCACACCGCCGAGGCGGCGCAGGCCCTCGCGCAGGAGCGCGCGCGCCTGATGACGGATTTCTCCGATCTCAGCCAAAAGCGCCGCCGCGCCGGCGATCTGAGCCAGATCGAACTGGACCTCGCGAGTCTCGCCCGCACCCAGGCGGACCTGGAATTGTCGTTGGCGGCCACCGATCTGGCGCAGGCCGGCCAAAATCTGGCGGCGGTGACCGGTCAGGCGGTTCAGGACTGGCCTGAGTTGCCGGCGGACATCCCCGCGCCCGTTGATTTTAACGCGCAAGCCCTGCTTACCGCGCTGCCGCAAATACGTGCACTTCAGGCGCGCAGTGCTGCCGCCCGGGCGCGGGTGGAATTGCGCCGGCGTGAGCGCCGTCCGGACCCCACCGTGGGCGCTACCGTGGGTCAGGAACGCACGTTTCGCAACGGCGAAGACGGCAGCTTCGGCGTGGTCGGCCTGAACCTGAGTGTTCCCCTGTTCGTGCGCAACAGTTTTGCCGCCGAAGTGGATACCGCGAGCGCGGAATTGGCCGAGGCCGAACAAACCAAACATGAGGCGTTTCGCCGCGCCAGGGCGCGCCTGCTCTCGGCCGCCGAGCGCTACCGGCTGAGCCATGCGGCATGGCAGGCCTGGCAGCGCAGCGGCCGGCCGAGTCTGAGCAGCCAGGTTTCGCAGCTCGATCGCATCTGGAAATACGGCGAGATGAGCACCGCCGATTACCTGGTGCAGCTTAACCAGACGCTGGAAACACGGGCCGTCGCGCTGAAAATCCAGAACCGGCTGTGGGACGCCTGGGCCGACTGGCTGGTGGCCAGCGGCGAGGTCGATGACTGGCTGACCCGCAAACCCTAGCGCGCATCCCTTACCAATTACTATGGAGTCAAAGTACATGAACAAATGGATCATAGCGGCATGGGCCGGCGCATTGTTGCTGCCCATTAGCAGCGTATTCGCGGATAGCGAATCGGACGCGGAGCATGTGGAGGAACAGCCCTTGCGCATGAGCCCCGCGCAGCGGCAGGAACAGGGCATTGAAACGGCAGCGGTAGGCCGGCGCGCGCTCACCGGAAGCATTACCGCGCCGGGCGAAGTGCGCATCAATGCGTATCAGTCGGCGCAAATCACCCCGCGCGTCAGCGCGCAGGTCGCGGCCCGGCACGCGCGCCTGGGGGATGAGGTCAAGCAGGGGCAGCCCCTGGTCACCCTGACCAGCGTAGAGGTCGGGGTCGCCCAGGCCGACCTGATCGAAACCGACCGCGAGTGGCAGAGGGTGAAACAACTCGGCAAGCAGGTGGTGTCCGACCGGCGATATGTCGAGGCCCAGGTGGCGCGCCAGCGCGCGTATGCCGCACTGCGGGCCTACGGTATGAACAAGACACAGATCAACGCGCTGCTGCAAGGCGCGGATGCCTCGCGCGCCACCGGCGAATTCGAGCTGTTCTCGCCCCAGGACGGGCGGGTTATTCGCGATGATTTTGTGCGCGGCGAGTATGTAGAGCCCGGCCATGTACTGTTCGAGGTCACGGACACCAGTGCGCCCTGGGTGCAGGCGCAGCTCGACCCCGCGGTGGTCGCCAGACTGGCGGTGGGCGCGCCGGCACGGGTGAGCCGCGACGGCCGTGAGTGGATCGACGGCCGCATCGTACAACTGCATTACAGCCTGGACACCGACACCCGCACCCGCGCCGTGCGTATCGAATTTGAACCCGGCGCCACCACCTTCGCCGCCGGCGAATATGTGGACGTGGAACTGCAAACCGCAGGCGAGGACGCCGCGCTGGCCGTGCCCACGGACGCGCTGGTGTTGATGAATGGCGCGCAAACGGTGTTCACGCTCAACGGCGACGAATTCGAGCCGCGGCCGGTCGTCACCGGCGCGACCCGTGGCGGCTGGACCGAGATCAAAAGCGGCCTCACCCGGCAGGACCAAATCGTCACCCAAGGTGCGTTCCTACTCAAATCAATGGCGCTGAAATCGCAGATTGGCGACAGCGACTAATAGACAGAGAATCATCCCCATGCTGAATAAACTGGTCGAAGCGTCGCTGCATTACAAATTTCTGGTGATTATCGCGTTTCTGGTCCTCGGGTACCTCGGGGTGCGCGCGGTCAACAACATCCCCATCGACGCCTTTCCGGATGTCACCCCGGTACAGGTCAACATCTATACCGAATCCCCCGGCCTGGCCGCCGAAGACGTCGAGCAGCTACTGACCTTTCCGGTGGAATCCGGAATGGCAGGTCTGCCCGGGGTAACCGACATCCGCTCGGTCAGCCTGTTTGGGCTGTCTTATGTTTCCGTTTACTTCGAGGACGACGTAGATATTTACTTCGCGCGCCGGCTGGTGCTCGAACGTCTCCAGGAAGTGTCAAACCGTATGCCGTCCGAGTACGGCCAGCCCGAGATGGGGCCCAATAGTTCCGGCCTGGGGCAAGTGTTCTGGTACACCGTCGAACGCGCCGACGAGCAATTGGAGCAAGAGATTTCGGACATGGACCTGCGCACTATCCAGGACTGGACGGTGCGGCTGATCCTGCGCACCGCGCCGGGGGTGGACGATGTGATGTCCTGGGGCGGACAAGAGCGCCAGTTCCAGGTCGTGATCGACCCGTTGAAGCTGATCAAGTACGACCTCGGCTACAAGGATGTCATGGAGGTCATCGAGTCGAACAACCGCCAGGTGGGCGGGCAGTACGTCAATCTTGGTCCCGAGCAGTATCTGGTACGCGGCCTGGGCCTGGTGGCCGATGAGCAGGATATCGGCAATATCATGCTGAAAACCGTCGCCGGCACCCCCGTGTATCTGCGCGACGTAGCCACCGTCAAGCAGGCCCCGGCCCTGCGCTTTGGCGCGGTCACGCGCGATGGCAAGGAAGTGGTACTGGGCATGGCGCTGGCACGTATCGGCACCAACGCCGACGACGTGGTCTCCGCCGTTAAGGAGAAGGTCGATATCGTCAAATCGGCGCTACCCGACGGGGTCGCCATCAACCCGGTCTATGAGCGCACGGAACTGGTGGAAGAAGCCGTTTCTACCGCGGAGCGTGCGCTGATCGAAGGCTCCCTGCTGGTCGCGCTCGTGCTGTTCCTGTTCCTCGGCGAACTTCGCTCCGCCATTGTGGTGATCTCGGCCCTGCCGCTGGCCATGCTGATCGCTTTCATTTGCATGGAGCAGGCCGGCCTGTCGGCCAATCTGATGTCACTGGCGGGTCTGGCGATCGGGATCGGGATGATGGTGGACGGCGCGGTCGTGATGACCGAGAACGCCTTCCGCATCATGGCCGAGTGGCGCGAAAAAGGCGAAGAGGTCGACCGCAGCGCGGCGGTGTTGCTGGCGGCGCGCGAGGTGGCCAAACCCATCGCCTTCGCCATTCTCATCATCATCGTGGTGTTTCTGCCCCTGTTCAGCTTGCAGGGGCTGGAGGGCAAGCTGTTCAAGCCCATGGCATTCAACATCAGCTTCGCCATGGCCGGTTCCCTGCTGCTGACGCTGACCATCATCCCGGTGCTGGCGGCGCTTATCCTCAAGCCCAAGGCCGAACGCGACACCTGGCTGGTGCGCGGCATCAAACGCGTCTACCTGCCCAGCCTTGCCTGGTCGCTGGCGCACAAGAAAACCATTGTGGCCGGCGCCGGCGCCGCGCTGCTCGCGAGCTTGGCGTTGTTTCCCTTGCTGGGCAAGGAATTCATGCCGCAATTGCAGGAGGGCTCGATCATGTGGCGGGTCACCTCAATCCCCTCGACCTCGCTGGAACAATCCATCGAGATTTCCAAGGATATTCAACGCGCGCTGGGCCAGTTTCCGGAGGTGCAAACCACCATCGCCATGATCGGGCGCGCCGAAAAAGGCGAGACGGCGGATGTCAATTACATGGAAATCTATACCGGCCTCACGCCCAAAAGCGAGTGGGACCGCTCCATTGGCGAGTTGGCTGACGCCATGCGCGAGGCGCTCGAAGAAACCGTGCCGACCTCGGTCATCGCCTTTACCCAGCCGATCCAGATGCGCGTGGAGGAGTTGATCTCGGGCGTGCGCGCCACGCTGGCGGCCAAGCTATACGGCGAGGACCTGGCCGAGCTCGACCGTTTGAGCGCCCAGATCAAGAACGCGATTGACAACGTCCCCGGTGTGGCCGACCTCTCGCTGGAGGCCAACATCGGCAAGCCGCAGATTCAGATCAAGGTCGACCGCGAGGCCCTGGCCCGCTACGGCATGAACGCCGACGACGTGCTGACCGTGGTCCGCACGGGCATCGGTAACCAGCCGGTTTCGACGCTGATCGACGGCGTCAAGCGTTTCGACATCACCGCCCGGATTCAGGACGCTTCCAAGGCGTCGGTGGCAGCCATCAATGATATCCCGCTGCGCACTGCCAGCGGCGCCATCGTGCCACTGTCGCGGGTGGCCGAGGTCAGCACCGCCGAGGGCTATTCCTTTGTCCGCCGCGAGCAGTTGCAGCGCTACGCGGTGATTCAAATGGATGTGCGTGGCCGGGATGTGGATGGTTTTGTGCAGGACGCCAACGCCGCCATCGAACAAAAGGTGGACCTGCCGCCGGGCTACTGGATCGAATGGGGCGGTGCGTTCGAGAACCAGCAGCGGGCGCTCTCGCGCCTGGCGCTGATCGTACCTTTGACCATCTTCTTTATTTTCGTGCTGCTTTATACCGCGTTCAATTCGGTGAAGTACGCCACCCTGATCATCGCCAATGTGCCGTTCGCCACCATCGGCGGTCTGGTCGCGCTGTTCATCAGCGGTCAATACCTGTCGGTGCCCTCGGCCATCGGTTTCATCGCGGTGTTCGGCGTCGCCATGCTCAACGGCATTGTGCTGGTGAGCTTTATCAATGAATTGCGCGAAAAAGGCCTGCCGGTGGCCGAAGCCGTGCGGCGCGGCGCGGAGCTGCGCCTGCGGCCGGTCATGATGACCGCCAGTGTCGCCATTTTGGGCCTGATCCCGATGCTGCTCTCCAGCGGCGTCGGCGCGGAAACCCAGCGCCCGCTGGCCGCGGTCGTGGTCGGCGGACTGATTACCTCAACCCTGTTGACGCTGGTCCTGTTGCCCGTGATCTACGAGTGGATGGAAACCGACAAGGAGGACAAAGCATGAAAGAAATCAAAGCCTTCATTCACCGCAACCGGATAGCGGATGTGGTGCACGCGCTGCACACCGCCGGTTACGAAAAGCTCTCCGTCATTGATGTGCAGGGGCTATTACACGCCCTGAGCAGTGAGGAACAACGTTATTCGGTGGAAATCGGGGCGGCGGTCATTACCGAAGTCAAGCTGGAGATCGTGTGCATGCAGGACGAACGTGTCCCAGCGGCGGTGGAAATTATCCGCGAACAGGCCCGAACCGGCCAACCTGAAAGCGGCTGGATTTATGTCAGCAATATCGAATCCGCGACACCTATCGAGGGATGAAGCCCTGTCCCGACAACGGGCGCGGACTCAGCCCGTCCGAGGAGGTAGCCATGTGAAGAAAGTAACTGAACGACGTGTTTATCATTGTTTCTCAAGGAGACCATTATGAGTTTACGTTTAGGAGATACCGCCCCGGATTTCGAAGCAGAAACCACCGAGGGCACGATTAACTTCCACGACTGGATCGGCGACGGCTGGGCCGTGCTGTTCTCGCACCCGGCCGACTTCACGCCGGTGTGCACCACCGAGTTGGGCGAGACCGCCAAGCTCAAGGAACAGTTCGCCAAGCGCAACTGCAAGGTGATTGCGGTATCCGTGGACTCGGTCGAGGACCACAAGGCCTGGGTCGGCGACATCGACGAGACCCAGGGCTGCGCGGTCAACTTTCCGATTATTGGCGACACCGACCGGCATGTATCGGAAACCTACGACATGTTGCATCCCGGCGAAGGTGATACCTCGACCGTGCGTTCGGTATTTGTGATTGATGCGAACAAGAAGATTCGCATGACGCTCACCTACCCCAAGAGCGCCGGCCGCAACTTCGACGAGATCCTGCGGGTCATCGACTCCATCCAGCTCACCGACGGCTACAAGGTGGCCACCCCGGTGAACTGGAAGGACGGCGAGGACGTCATCATCGTCCCGTCCCTGTCCGACGAAGAGGCCAAAGAGCACTTCCCGGACGGCTGGAAGACCTTGAAGCCCTACCTGCGGGTGACCAAGCAGCCGAATCGTTAAACTTCGGCATCTACCCCACCCGTCCAGCCAGGGTGCACTAACGCCCTGGCTGGGCGACTACGAATGATTTTTGCAAACTGGCTTTGGAAACTCATTTTCTTGAACGAACAACCTTGAATACCGAGTGCCCGCCATAACCCTGTGGCTATATCCGCCACTGACCGGTGCGCTGCTATATAAAGTCATGCAGAGGCGCGCGGAAAGCCGAGCCTCTGTTGGTAAGGAGACAAATTGATGGAAGTTGGAATCTGGTTGGTACTCGGCCTGGCCGCCTTGCCCGCACTCGGCAATTTCGCCGGCGGGCTGCTGGCCGACTGGCTACGGCCGTCCAAGCACACCCTGAACCTGGCTTTGCATGCCTCGGCCGGCATCATCCTGGCCGTGATCGCTGTTGAGGTGATGCCGCAAGCGTTGCCGGTGGCGCCCGCCTGGCTACTGGCGCTGGCGTTCATCGGCGGCGGCGCGGCCTACCTGGCGATGGAAGCCGGCGTCGATCGCTGGCAGCGCAGCAAACCGGGCGGCGCCGGCACTGGCGCGTGGATGGTGTACGTGGCGGTGGCCACCGACCTGATCGGTGACGGCTTACTGATTGGCGCCGGTTCCGCCGTGTCCGGAGAACTGGCATTGGTGCTGGCACTCGGTCAGTTGCTGGCGGATGGGCCGGAAGGTTTTGCCGTAGTCGCGAACTTCCGAGACAAGGGCTTCGGCCGCGTCAAACGCATGCTGATTTCGGCTTCGTTCGCGTTACCGGTGATTGGCGCGGCCCTGCTGGCCTACTTCGTGCTGCGCGGGCAAGGCGAAGTGGTAAAGATGGCGGCGCTGGTATTCGTCGGCGGCTTGTTCACGCTGGCCGCAGTCGAGGACATGCTGCGCGAAGCCCACGATAGCGCGGGGGACAGCCGTTGGTCAGCGGCATCGCTAATCGCCGGCTTCGCGCTGTTTATGATCGTCTCGGGCAGCCTTGACTAATGAGGCTGGAAATTTTTGATTGCCGCTATGAACTCGAATCCCGGAATAGCCCTTTCAAAGTCCAAAGCAGAAAAATAAACATATTTATTGAGGCAAAACACCAAGTGCACCCTTTATGACCCTGTGGCAATACCTGCTCCTGGCCACTGCCGCCGGCGTCCTGCTGAATCTCACTCCGTGCGTGCTGCCGGCGCTGCCGATCAAGCTGCGCAGCATCGGCCGCGTGGTGGGCGACGGTCCCGGCAGGCGGCTGCTGGCGGGCGCTGCGCTGCTGGCCGGCACGCTGACATTCTTTGGGGGTCTGGCGATTGCTACCGCCTGGCTCAACTGGACCTGGGGCACGATTTTCCAGTCGCCCAGCTTCCGAATCGCATTGGCGCTGGTGTTGGGCGGCCTCGGCGTATGGAGCCTGGCCGGGCGCGGCCTTCAGCCGCCGCAGTGGGCCTACCGGGTCCAGGGCACGGGCTACGCCGAACCCTATCTGGCCGGCCTGCTGGCCGCGGTGCTTTCGGCGCCGTGTACCGGACCGTTTCTGGGTGGGGTACTGGCCTTCGCGTTGACTCAGTCGCCCGCCGCCATCGTTGCCATTTTCCTGGCCGTTGGGCTGGGCCTGGCCTTGCCTTATCTGGTGCTGCTGGCGCGACCGGGACTGATCGCGAAAATGCCGCGCGGCGGTGCCTGGCTGGTGCGCATTCACCAGTTTCTCGGCTTGATCCTGCTCGCCGGGGCGGTATTTTTCGCCGCCACCGTTTTGCCCGGTCATGCGGCGGCGTTTTTGTGGAGTGGCTGGGCCGGCATAGTGACATTCTGGCTGCTGCGCGCGCTAATTGTCGGACCCGACCTGGGCGCGCGATTGGTGCCGGGGCTGGTGTTGGCGGGCACCGTGGTGAGCGCGTTCGCGGCCTGGCCGCAACCCGGCGCCGACGCCGATGCCGCCCTGGCGTGGCAACCGCTTACCGAACAGAGCTTGCAGGACGCCCGGGCGGCCAGGCGCCCGGTGTTAATCGAATTCACCGCCGACTGGTGCATCAACTGCAAGGTGCTGGAACAAACCGTGTACCGGAGTGCCAAGGTGATCGAAGCCGCCCGGCTCGCGCGGGCGGCAACCTTGCGCGCCGACCTGAGCCAGCCGGACGAACGCCTGCAAGCGTACTTGCGTGAATTCGGCGGCGCCGGGCTGCCATTCGCGGTGGTGCTGGACCGTCAGGGACGTATCCACAAGCGCCTGCCCGATCTGTTCACCGCGGACACCCTGGCAGCGGCGCTGCGCGCTGCGGGAGACAAACCATGAATAAGTCAGTGGTTCTCGGCTGGGTCATCCCCGGTCTGGCCGCCTTAGCGGTGGCGGGCGTCCTGCTGGCATGGCAATGGCCGGCGCCTGACGCCGGCGAGGGTGTTGCCCAGTCTGGGCTGGACGATAAGGCAGCCAAGACCACCGCCGATCTGGTCGCTATCCGTGCCGTGAGAACGGATGCGCGCACCCTGCGCGTCACGCTGGATATCGCCGGGGATTGGCATGTCAACGCCAACCCGGCCTCACTGGACTTTCTGATCCCCACGGTGCTTTCCGCCGACACGGACGCCGGGGCGGCCGTACCGTTGACGGTCGACTACCCCGCCGGCCGCGACATCGACAGCGGGCTCGGTGACGCGCCGTGGCGTGTATACGACGACGGCAGCGTCATCACCGCCACCTTGCCCGAAGCAAGTGCAACCGAGCCTCTGAGCGTTGCAGTACAGGTACAGGCGTGCCACGACAGCGGACGCTGCCTGACGCCGGATACCGTCCGCGCGCAGGCCGACGCGCCATGACGGAGACACCCAACAACCGGCCCATGCGTCGAACCCTCCCATTGCTGCTCGCCGCGGCCTTGCTGGCCGCCGGCACCGACCTCGCGACCAAAAGCTGGGCGCAGGCCATGCTGGCGGGTCAGCCGCCGCTCCCGCTACTCGGCGAGACCCTGCGGCTGCACCTGGGCTTTAACACCGGCGTCGCCTTCAGCCTGTTTGCCGGTGGCGGGCTTTTCGTGCCCCTGCTGAATCTGGCGGTGCTGTCCGGGTTTTGCGTCTGGCTCGGGCTGTTATTGCGGCGGCAATCCCTGGGGCCTAGGGGGCTGCTGAAAAACCCCACACATTTTCGCCACAATACAGCGATTGCTAGATCAAGGGAGAGTCGCCGCGATGCGGGGAACGGATAACCAGCAGGACTCGCTATTCAGTTACTCGGCGGTCAGCGATTTTGTGCCGGCCCATCATCCGTTGCGGCGGATACGCGCTTTGGTTGATGAGGCCCTGGACGGCATGCGCGGGACCTTGCTGGTCAGCTACTCGCACACCGGGCGCCCCTCGGTGGCGCCGGAGCGCATTATTCGGGCGCTGCTACTGCAAGTGCTGTACTCGATTCGCAGCGAGCGCCAGTTGGTCGAGCAGATTCGCTACAACATGCTCTACCGCTGGTTCGTGGGGCTGTCCTTGGACGATGCGGTATGGGATGCCTCCACGTTTTCCAAGAACCGCGAGCGCTTTGTCGATCATCGCGTAACCGGCCAGTTGCTCGAACAGGTCGTCTCGGTGGCCCGCCGCCGCAAGCTGTTATCCGAGGAGCACTTCAGTGTCGATGGCAGCTTGGTGGAAGCCTGGGCGTCGATGGGCAGTTACCGGCGCAAGGACGACGATTCGGACCCGCCCGCGGGTCCACCGGATTTTCGAGGTGAGTCCCGCCGCTCGGATACACATGAATGCAAGACCGATCCCGACGCCCGGCTTTATCGCAAGGGTGACGGCCAGCCCGCGCGCTTGTGCTACATCACGCATGCGCTCACCGATAACCGGCACGCGCTGGTGGTGGATGCCCAGCTCACCCAGGCGCGGGGCACGGCCGAAGTCGATGCGGCCCTGGACATGCTCAATCGTCGAGCGGGCCAATCCCGACTGACGGTCGGCGCCGACCGGCTCTACGATCAGCAACGCTTTATCGACGGTGCTCGCGCGGCGCGGGTCACACCCCATGTCGCGCAGAACACCCGACGACGATCCTCGTGCATTGATGGGCGCACGACCCGGCATGCGGGTTACGCCAAGTCCATCCACGCCCGCCACCGGGTGGAAACCCCCTTTGGCTGGGGCAAATTCAATCGGTCGTTGAAGCGCACCATGCTACGTGGGCTCAAGCGGGTCGGCGCCCAGGCGTTACTGGTGTATACCGGTTACAACCTGGTGCGCATGGTGGCGCTGGAGGCGGCATGAGCGCCTGCCGTGGGATTGGTGTCCGCGAAATATGGGATTTGAGCGGTTTTCACAGCCGAATCGAGCAAAAAATGACCAAAAAGCCCGCTGAAACGCTTTTCGCCGCGAAATCCGCGGAAACTTTAACGGCTATTTCAGCAGCTCCCTAGCGCCGGCTTGTGCGCCGGCCTGTTTTTGGGCGGCGGCATCGCCAACCTGCTGGACCGATTAGTCGACGGCCGGGTCACCGACTTCATCGACGTTGGCGTACAGAGCCTGCGCTGGCCCACCTTCAATCTGGCCGATATATTCATCGTCATGGGCGCGCTGGCATTCGTACTGCTCCTGGAACGTCAGCCCGCAAGTGGAGATTCGCCGCCGGCAAGTGGGGACGGTTAACCCGGCCATGGTGGACGAGGGTCTCCTGTCGTGGTTGCGGTTGCTACTGCCGTGGGAGCCGCTGTGGCCGCTGATCGCGACCTTCATGCTAGTGCTTGCGATTTATGTGCGCGGCCTGGGCCGGCGTTCTCAGCTTAGCGACATGCCGGGCGCGCTCGGCTTTCTGACCGGGCTGGCGATGATGTACGCGGTGATGCAGACGCATCTGGATTATCTGGCGCAGTACATGTTCTTCGTGCATCGCGGCCAGCACTTGGTGTTGCACCATCTGGGCCCGTTCCTGATTGCCTTGAGCGCACCCTCGGCGGTGCTGGCCGCGGGGTCGCCGAATTGGCTGCGCGCTGCGTGGCAACGACTGGCCGGCAGCCTGCCGGTGCGCGCCATCTACCGGGTCGTGCAACAGCCGGTGATCGCCGGGTTGTTGTTCGTCGGGCTGATCTACTTCTGGCTGATTCCGTCGGTGCATTTCGACGCCATGCTCAGCGCCCGCTACTACTGGCTGATGAACCTGAGCATGGCGATCGACGGGCTGCTGTTCTGGTGGCTCATGCTCGATCCGCGGCCGCCGGGCGCCACGCCGGTGACCCGCGGTATCGGGGTGCGTATCGCCGTTCTGTGCGCGGTAATGCCGCCGCAGATCCTGCTGGGCGCCTGGATCGCACTGTCACGCGATGTCATCTTCGATGTCTACGCCGTCTGCGGCCGGGCCTGGCCGATTTCGCCAATGGTGGACCAGCAGCTCGGCGGGCTGCTCACCTGGATCCCCGCGGCCATGATGAGCGTGCTCGCCACGCTGGTCTTGCTCCGCCTGCACTTCCGCCACGAGCGGGCCCGGCGCAGCCCGACCCCTTACCCAGCAGCCTCGGAGGCACTATGAACACGCGACCCTTGCGTCTAATCTCGTTACTCTTTTTGGTGGCCGGGCTCACCGCCTGTGGCGAGTCCGAACCGCCGTGGCGAGGGCATGACATCACCGGCGTCATGCCCGAGCTGGACTACAATCTTGTCGACGAAAATAGCGAGCCCGTCAGCGCTGGCGCTTACGCCGACAATATCCGGTTGCTGTTTTTCGGCTTTACCCATTGCCCGGACATCTGTCCGGTCACCCTGGGCCGGCTCAAGGCGGCCATCGCTACGCTCGAACCGGCGCAGCGCGAACGCATCCGCGTGCTGTTCGTCAGCGTCGACCCCGAACGCGATCCTCCGGCGGTCTTGCGCCGCTACACCGATAATTTCGGCGAGCGTTTCATCGGCCTAACCGGCAGCCAGGCGCAGTTGCGCGAACTGACCAAACGCTACCGCGTGACCTACGGCTATGGCGAAAAGGACAAAAACGGGTTTTACCCCGTGTCCCATAGCAGCGCTGTTTTCGTGTTCGACCGACAGGGTAATGCCCGCTTGTTATTCAATCAGTCATTGACGGTTACAGATATTGCCGCCGATCTGGAGCGTTTGATCGATGCGGGTGCCACGGTTGAAACTAGGGCCAAAGGAAGAAAAGCCGTCGCGCAAGCGGCTACCGGCGCCGGCACAGCCAATTACCCATGACCGTCCAGACATCGCTTGACTCCGTACCCAGGTAAAGGCTTTAGACTTGCTGCAATTGATTTGCCGTGGGTCGGGTCTAATCCACCACGGTCATTACAAATCCATCGGGATTTAACCTAAACTAAACCTGCAATGAGACTGCTACGCGCCATGCTGATCGCCTTCCTGGCGATTTCAATACCGCTGCCGGCCATGGCGGCGGCGTTTGGCGCGCCCCCCTGCATGGAAATGTCGGCCGATGAAATGGCCGAGGCGGAAGCGGCTACTAGCCACGAGCATGTAAGCGACGCCGAGCAGCAGAACGAGTGCGGCTGCGGCCAATGCGATGACTGCGCTGCCTGCGACGCGCCCTGCGCCACGGGTGGCACGGCGACGTTTAACAATACACCCATTGCTTTTGCCCTACCGCCGCTGCAGGGTCCGCGTGCCGCCACGTTAAGAACCAGAGCCCTGCCGGCGCACCCCGAAGACCTCATCCGACCCCCGTCCCTGATCCAAAGCTAGACGTTTGCCTGTCGGTGCCTCCGCGCGCCGATGTGTTTAACCGCTTGGAGATGGGGCATGTCCCATTCGTATCGTGCGCAGCATCATGCTGCGAGATTAAAACGTGACCACAAGCCGTGCGCACCGCGGGCTGAGACGTCTGTGCGTTTTGCACTGCTTTTGTTGCTGGGGGTGGCAACGGGCGTTGCCGTTGCCTCGGATGGCGACAGCGCAGATCGCCTGAATCCCGATAAGCTGGTCGAGCAGGTGCTGTCCGCAAACGCCGGTTTGGCGGCCATGCGCTCGGCGGTGGATGCCGCCGAGGCACGCATCGAGCCCGCGGGCGCCCTGCCCGACCCGCGCCTGCGGGTGACCACGGCACCGCGCACCTTCGACGGCTTTACCACGCCGGCGGGCGAGGATCGCGGCATCAGCGGCATTGTCGAGTTGAGCCAGGAAGTGCCGTGGCCCGGCACCCTCGGCCTGCGCGCGGATGCGGCGCGGCGCGAGGCCGCCGCCGCCGGCGACAGCGTCGAAGCCCTGCGCCTGCGCCTGGAAGCCAGGACCCTGGAGCACTACGCCCAGTGGGCCTACGTGCACCGGGCACTGGAGATCAACGCCGCCAACCAGGATCTGGTGGACGAGCTGCGGCGTATCGCCGAGAACCGCTACGCCGCCGGCCTGGCCAGCCAGCAGGACGTGCTCCAGGCAGAGGTCGAACTGCAGCGCCTGAAAAAACAGGCCCTGGTATTCGCCCGCCTGGAGGACGCCGTATGCGCGCGCCTCAATGCGCTGCTGAATCGAGACGCCGACCGGCGCCTGCCGCCGCCCGCGGGCCTGCCGGCCCCGCGCGCCTTGCCCGACTACGCCGCGCTGCGGGATGCGGCCCTGCGCCGCCACCCGGAACTGGCGCGCATGGACGAACTGCTGGCTGCGAACCGGGCACGCGAAGGCCTGGCGGAAAAAGCCTTCTACCCGGATCTGAACCTGATCGTGCGCAACAACGATTATCGGCCCGCCAGCGAGACGCGCTCCGAATTCGGCCTGAGCATCAACCTGCCGCTGGATCGCAGCAAACGCCGCGCGGCCCTGGATGCCGCCCGGGCGGACTCCATGCGCCTGCGCTACGAGCGGCAGGACACCCGGGCCCGCCTCCTGGCGGATCTGAGACAGGCCAGCACGAACGCCCGCAAGGCGGCCGAGACCATCGCGCTCTACGAGACCGAACTGATCCCGCGAACGCTGGAAAACCTGAGCGCCGCGCGCTCGGAATACGGCGCCGGCGGCGGCGCCTTCCTGGACGTGATCACCGCCGAACAACTCAAGCTCGAAGCCGAGCTGGAACTGGAAAGCGCCCGCGCGGACTACTTCGCCGCGCTGGCCGAATTGAAACGCTGGACCGGCGGCGAACTGCCGCGGATCGATGCCGCCCCGGCGAGCGCAGACCCCCTACAGGTGCAAAATGAAAAACCTTAAGTTCACGCTGCTGATCGCCCTGCCGGTGATTCTGATCGCCGGCGCCGTCGGCTTTTTCGGCTTCCGCTATTTCACCGGCGCCGGTCCGGCCCCAGCGAACATGGCCACGGCTACCACCTATGAATCCGGCCCTTTCCGGGTCACGGTGGACATCAATCCCGAGGCGCCCAGGGTCGGCGACAACCAGTTCACGGTGAAGGTTGCCGATGCTCAGGGCAAACCGGTGACCGGCGCCTCCATCAAGGCCTACGGCGAAATGTCGGCCATGGGCGCGATGGCGTCCATGCGTGCACCGGCCGAGCTGGACGAGGTCGAACCCGGCCGGTACGCAGGGCCGCTGAACCTGGAAATGCGCGGCGAATGGCCGCTGTCCCTCTACATCCAGAAGGACGGCGTCGGTGAAACCCGGCTGGGCTTCGACATGGCCACCGGCCGCGAGGGGCTGTCCATTACCTCCGGCGGCACGCCGGTGGCCGGTTCCATGAGCCAAAAAGACGGCATGCGCGGCGACCAGATGGCCGCCGGCCAATCCCCGGAGAAAAACGACCGCGGTTTTTACACCGTGGGCAAGTACCAGGTGAAGGTCGAGGTGCTGGGCAGCGGCAGCATGGTGCCTGGCGACGCCATGTCGGGCGACAAGATGGAGCCCGGCGCCATGTCCAAGGACGGCGCGATGATGCAAGACGACGGCATGCGCGGCGAGGACACCATGATGGCCGATCAGGGCATGTCCGGCGGCGACCGCATGATGCAGGACGGCGCGATGTCCGGTGAAAAAAGCATGCAGCAAGGCGACGCCATGTCGCCGGCTATGTCGGACCGCGGTGACAAGATCAAAAAAGACCGCATGGACAAGGACGGCGGCGACCGCATGATGCAGGACAACGCGATGTCCAACGGTCTGTCCGGAAAAGGCATGCGCCAAGGCGACTCGATGCCAGCGGATGGTGGCGGTGCCATGTCCGATTCCATGTCCGATACCGGCGGCGTGATGCAAGAAGACGGCATGGCCATGGACAGCGGCGACGGCATGTCGGGCGAAACGCCCGAGGCCATGGAGGCCATGAAAAAGGGCACGGCCATGATGGCCGGCCGGAACTTGCTTCAGGTCACCGTACTGGATGAAAACGACCAGCCCGTAAACGGCGCCACCGTGCGCGTCGCGGCCCAGCGCGAATTGAACCAGGGAATGCAGGACCAGGGCGCCATGATGGACCAAGAAGCGTCATCCGGCGGCAACCGCTCGATGCAAGACGATGCCATGAACGATGGCGATTCGATGATGCGGGATGAGTCCAAGCGAGGCGGCGACCGCATGATGCAGGACGACGCGATGTCCGACGGGAAAAGCATGCAGCAAGGCGAGTCCATGTCGCCGAATATGTCGGACCGCGGTGACAGGATGGAAAAAGACGGCATGGCGATGGACGGCGGCGACAGCATGCGCGCCGATGACGCCATGATGCAAGACGATGCGATGTCCAAAGGCATGTCCGGAAAGGGCATGCAGGGCAGACGCAACTCCGAGGTCGTACAACTGGAAGCCGGCGGGAACGGCGTCTATCGCGGGGTGTTGGATGTGCCCGGCGAGGGCGATTTTGTCCTGGCGGTGGATGTGTCTACCGAAGAACAGGGCCACGGCGATCTGGTGCTGGCCTTCACCACCGGCGAATACGGTCTGCGTGCGGCCACCGCCACCCCCGAAGGCATCGCCTATTACACCTGCTCCATGCATCCATCGGTCAAGGAGGCCGGCCCCGGCCAATGCCCGATCTGCAGCATGGACCTAACCTCGGTCACCAACGAACAGGTGCAATCCGGCGTGGTTACGGTGGATGCCAAGCGTCGCCAGCTCATCGGCGTGGAAACCGGCCAGGCCGAGATGCGCGAAGTCACCAAGACCATTCGTGCGGTCGGGCAAGTCGACTACGACGAGCGCCGCATCAGCAACGTCAGCCTCAAGTTCGACGCCTGGATCGGCGAACTGAAGGCCGATTACGTCGGCACGCGGGTGGAAAAGGGCCAGGTGCTGTTCACGGTCTATAGCCCGGAACTGCTCTCCGCGCAGCAGGAGTATCTGGAGACCCGCCAGCGTCTGGCCAGCCGCGGCCCCGATGACAGCCTGGTGCGCGCGGCGCGCAAGCGCCTGATGCTGTGGGACATCTCCCCGAACCAGGTACGCGCCATCGAGCGCCGCGGGGAGGCCTTTGAATACCTGCCCATCTTCGCGCCCAAGAGCGGCACCGTGGTCGAAAAGATGATCGTTGATGGCAGCCACATGAAGACCGGCGACATGCTGCTGCGCATCGCCGATCTGTCCACCGTCTGGATCGATGCCGAAGTCTACGAGGCCGACCTGCCGCTGATCGATAAGGGCATGACCGCCGAGGTCAGCCTGCCCTACGGCCCGGACCAGCAATATCGGGCCAACGTGGACTACATCTATCCCTACCTGGAAGGCAAGACCCGCACCGCCCGCATCCGCCTGGTGCTGGACAACCCTGACGGTGCGCTCAAACCGGATATGTATGCGGAGGTGAAGTTACAGGCCAACCTGGGCCGCCGCCTGATGGTGCCGGAAGGCGCGGTGCTGGTGGCCGGAGAATCGCGGGTGGTGTTCAAGGACATGGGCGAGGACGGAAAACTCAAGCCGGTGCGCGTGAAGACCGGCCAGCGCGTGGACGGCTGGGTGGAAATCAACCAGGGCCTCGAACCGGGCGATGACGTCATTACTTCGGGCAACTTCCTGATCGCCGCCGAAGCCAAGCTGAAGACGGGGATCGAACAATGGTAGACCACAACAAGATCCCGCCACCCGAAGATCAGCACGGCGACTATCGCACCGGCCCGTTGGCCGGTCTGATCGCCTTTTCCGCCCGCAACTGGCTGCTAACGCTGCTGGTGGTGGCGGTCGCCAGCTTCTGGGGCTACCGCTCGCTGGTGAATGCGCCGCTGGACGCCATCCCCGACCTGTCGGACGTGCAGGTCATCATCCTCACCGACTGGCCGGGGCGCAGCCCCGACCTGGTCGAAGACCAGATCACCTACCCGCTGACCACCACATTGCTGGCCGCGCCCAAGGTGAAGTACGTGCGCGGTCAGTCCTTCCTCGGCTTGTCCTTCGTTTACGTCATTTTCGAGGACAACACGGATATCTACTGGGCGCGCTCGCGGGTGCTGGAGTACCTGAATTCCGCATCCCAGGATTTACCCGAAGGCGTGTCGCCCACCCTCGGACCGGACGCCACCGGCGTGGGCTGGGTTTATCAGTACGCGCTGGTCGACAAATCAGGCAACAACAGCCTCGCCGATTTACGCAGCATCCAGGATTTCAACCTGAAATACGCGCTGGAATCGGTGGACGGTGTGGCCGAGGTCGCCTCGGTCGGCGGCTATGAAAAGGAATACCAGATCAACGTCGATCCCAATCGGCTGGCGTCCTACGACATTCCGCTGCAAAAAGTCATCGAGTCGGTCCGCCGCTCCAACAACGACGTCGGCGGCCGGGTGCTGGAGGTCTCCGGCCACGAACAGTTCATCCGCGGGCGCGGCTACGTGAAATCCACCGCGGATCTGGAAAAGGTGGTGCTAGGCACCAATGACAATGGCGTGCCGATTCGCGTATCGGATGTGGCCAACGTCAGCCTCGGCCCGGCCTTACAACGCGGCGCCGCCGAGCTGAATGGAGAGGGCCTGACCGTGGGCGGCATTGTCGTCATGCGTTACGGCGAGAACGCGCTGGACGTGATCAAGCGGGTCAAGCGCCGGCTGGACGAGGCCAAGGCCAGCCTGCCCGACGGTGTGGAAATCGTGCCGGTCTATGACCGCTCGGGGCTGATCGAGCGCGCCATAAACACGCTGAAAGTCACGCTCACCGAGGAGATGATTATCGTCTCGCTGGTGATCATCGTGTTCCTGCTGCATTTGCGCTCGGCGCTGGTGGCCATCATCACCCTGCCCATCGCCATCCTGCTGGCCTTTATCCCCATGTACTACCAGGGACTGACCGCCAACATCATGTCGCTGGGCGGTATTGCGGTGGCCATCGGCGCCATGGTGGATGCGGCAATTGCAATTATTGAGAACGTGCACAGGCGGTTAAACGTCTGGGAGGCGGATAATAGCGAGCGCGAATCCAAACCGAAGCGCACGGCGGTCATTATCGACGCGATGCAGGAAGTCGGGCCATCGATCTTCTTTGCCCTGCTGATCATCGCGGTGTCCTTTCTGCCCGTATTCGCGCTGGAAGGCAGCGAGGGCCGGCTGTTCAAACCGCTGGCCTTCACCAAGACCTATGCCATGTTCTTTGCCGCGCTTTTATCGGTAACACTGGTCCCGGCGCTGGCGGTATTGATGATCCGCGGCAAAATCCGCGGCGACAAAAGCTGGCTGAACCGGAAACTGGTCGACGGCTACGCACCGGTCGTCCGGTTCACCGTGCGCTGGCGCTGGGCGGTGGTCGGCGTAGCGGCACTGGCGCTGGTGTCCACTGTGTTTCCCTTCCAGCGCCTGGGCAGCGAATTCATGCCACCGCTCAACGAGGGCAGCATTCTCTACATGCCCACCGCCCTGCCCGGCATGTCCATTGCCGAGGCCCAGCAGACCCTGCAAACCATGGACCGCGAGCTGATGAAGTTCCCGGAGGTCGAGCGCGTGTTCGGCAAGGCCGGGCGCTCGACCAGCGCCACCGATCCCGCACCGCTGTCCATGATGGAAATCAACGTCCAGCTCAAGCCGAAAAGCCAGTGGCGCGAGGGCATGACCTGGGACAAGCTGGTCGCGGAGATGGACGAGCAGATGCGCTTCCCCGGCATGCCCAACATCTGGTGGATGCCGATCCAGACCCGCACGCAGATGCTGGCCACCGGCATCCGCTCGTCGCTGGGCATCAAGGTGTTTGGCCCGGATCTGTCGGTCATCGAATCAACCGCCACGGATATCGAGCAGGCCCTGCAGGCGGATACGCGCACCGCGCGCTTCACCCGCAGCGCCTTCGCCGAGCGCACCACCGGCGGCTATTTCCTGGACTTCGATATCGACCGCGCCGCGGCCGCCCGGCACGGGCTGAACGTAGGCGACGTGCAGGACGTGATCGTCGCCGCGATTGGCGGCAAGGCGGTGTCGCAAACCGTCGAGGGCCGCGAGCGCTACGACATCCTGGTGCGCTACAACCGCGACTACCGCAGCAGCGTGGAGGCGCTGGAGCGCACGTTTGTTACCTCGGCCAGCGGGGCACAAATCCCCATCACCCAGGTGGCCGATCTGAACTTTCGCACCGGCCCACCCATGATCCGAAATGAGGACGGACAATTAGTCGGGTTCGTGTTCGTAGACGTCGGCGACGGTCTTGGTATTCCGAATTATGTAGAACGGGCCAAGCAGGTTGTAGCCGAAAAGGTAGACGTGCCGGACGGCTACCGCATCGCCTGGGCCGGCCAGTTCGAGAGCTACGAACGCGCCAAGGAAAGATTATCCATCCTGGTGCCGCTTACGGTATTCCTGATCTTCTTCATGCTCTATTTCCACCGCAAATCGCTGGTGGAAACGCTGGTCGTCATGCTGGCCCTGCCGTTTTCCCTGATCGGGGCGATCTGGCTGCTGTGGTTTCTGCAATACAAATTGTCCGTAGCCGTGGCGGTCGGCATCATCGCCGTCGCCGGCCTGGCGGTGGAGCTGGGCCTCTTGATGATGCTGTATCTCGACATCGCCTGGCGTCAATACAGTGCCGATGGCCGAATGCGTAATCGCAGCGACCTGACCGAAGCGATCGTCGACGGCGCGGCCAAGCGCCTGCGACCCAAACTGATGACTGGCTTGGCCCTGTTCATGGGCCTGGTGCCCATCATGCTCACCCACGGCACCGGCGCGGACGTAATGAAGCGCGTAGCGGCGCCCATGCTTGGTGGCGTGGGCACGGCCCTGCTCATGGTGCTGATTGTCTTTCCAGCCATCTTTGCCTTCTGGCGTGGCCGAGACTTGAGCACCGAAACCCAAGAGCAACACAAGCCAAACCGGCCACCCGAACAGCCGCAGCCGTCGGTTAACTAACAGGAGTAAACCATGTCAAAACACCCAATGATAAAAACCACTGCGCTGGCGGCAGTGGCCCTGCTGCTGACGACCCTGGTGGCCGCCTGCGGCGAATCGGCCACTACCGAAACCCGCTCGGGTCCGGAAGAATTGCCGGCAGGCGTGGACCGGGAGGACCTAGCCACCGCCGTGTTCGCCGCCGGCTGCTTCTGGTGCGTGGAGGAAGCCTTCGACCCGGTGCCCGGGGTGGTGAAAACCACCTCCGGTTTCATCGGCGGCCAACTGGCCGACCCGACCTATAAGGAAGTCGTGGCCGGCGACACCGGGCACACCGAAGCCGTGGAAGTGCTCTACGACCCGGAAAAGTCCAGTTACGACGAACTGCTTACCGTGTTCTGGCGCAATGTGGACCCCACCGACGCCGGCGGCCAGTTCTGTGATCGCGGCAGTCAGTACCGCAGCGGCATCTTCTACACGAACGACCCGCAGAAAGCACAGGCCACCGCTTCGAAAAAGGCCTTGCAACAAGACCCGGACGCACCGTCACCGATCGTTACCGAGATTACCGAGGCCGGCCCCTTTTACATGGCCGAGCAGTACCACCAAAACTATTACCAAAAAAATCCGGTGCGCTACAACTTTTATAAGACCGCCTGCGGGCGGGCCGACCGGCTGGAAGCGCTCTGGGGACCGAAATGACGCCGAAATATGTCGCGCTCTTTTTCAACGCATCACAAAGGAGCAGAGCAGTCACACGGATCGCCACGGACCACCTGGCAAGGCTCGCCCTCACCGGCACAAAGCCGGCCCAAGGGCGTGCCCGGAAAAACACCGCAGCGGCGTTAACTGACGGCGGTCGAGCCACCTGACAGTCGTCACGATAGTCAATATTCAATCCCTTAACGGAGAAACCGGACATGAACGACTTCGGTCCACTCCGCAGATTGAATCCTGGCCCTGATCGGACGGTTTGTGGCAGCTATTGACTCCGTACCACACTACAGACTCTATACTTTCCGGAAATACATACACCGAGTTGCGATATGAGCTATTCAATTGGACAACTGGCAAAAAATGCGGACACGGGGGGTGGAAACCATCCGCTTCTATGAGCGGCGCGGGCTCATGCCCGAGCCGCCGCGCGCACCCAGCGGCTACCGCCGTTACCCGCGGGACGCCGCGGACCGCCTGCGGTTTATCCGTCGGGCCAAACACCTGGGCTAGGCAGTCAATATTCAATTCCCCAACGGAGTAACACCATGAAATGGATCGAAAATATAACGTTCACCCTGTTCAGCCTGTTCGCGGGCCTCACCTGGGCCGCCGAGTCTTCGGACTCCGGCAAAATGAGTCAATCCGAGATGATGCAAAACGGCATGATGGACGGCGGCGGCATGATGATGAGCGGCCCGATGATGCTCGTCTGCATGCTTTTCGGCCTGCTGATTCTCGTCGTGCTGGTGCTGGCCATCTTTTCCTTGATCAAGTATTTGCGCAAGTGAAGGAGTGCCAACCATGTCTAACGAACCACATGACACCCAACTAAAACGTTCAGTCGATACTCAATCTCAAAGCTGGCTAGGCCGCAATCGCGTCTGGCTGGTCGTAGCCGTGCTTATCGGCGTCGGCCTCGCGCTGGGCTGGGATTGGCTGGTCGCCGCCAACTTGCTGACCTTTGCCTTCGCCATGATTGGCTGCTTACTGATGTTTGCCATGTGTATGCGCGGGAGCAAAGGCGACGGCGCGGACGAATAAACCGCCCATAACTCACTTTCGTTTGGAATTTCACACACCCACCCACGTAACCAGGAAACAACCATGAGTTTACGTTTAGGCGATATCGCCCCGGATTTCGAAGCAGAAACCACCGAGGGCACAATCAACTTCCACGACTGGATCGGCGACGGCTGGGTCGTGCTGTTCTCGCACCCGGCCGACTTCACGCCGGTATGCACCACCGAGCTGGGCGAAACCACCAGGCTGAAAGAGCAGTTCGCCAAGCGCAACTGCAAGGTGATTGCGGTGTCCGTGGACTCGGTCGAGGACCACAAAGCCTGGGTCGGCGACATCGACGAGACCCAGGGTTGCGCGGTCAACTTTCCGATTATCGGCGATACCAACAGGCATGTATCGGAAACCTACGACATGTTGCATCCCGGCGAAGGCGACACCTCGACGGTGCGCTCGGTATTTGTGATTGATGCGAACAAGAAGATTCGCATGACGCTGACCTACCCCAAGAGCGCCGGCCGCAATTTCGACGAAATCCTGCGGGTCATCGATTCCATCCAGCTCACCGATGGCTACAAGGTAGCCACCCCGGTGAACTGGAAAGACGGCGAGGATGTGATCATCGTCCCGTCCCTGTCCGACGAAGAGGCCAAAGAGCACTTCCCGGACGGCTGGAAGACCTTGAAGCCCTATCTGCGGGTGACCAAGCAGCCGAATCGTTAAACTTCGGCGGCAACCGGCCAGCCAGGGTGCACTAGCACCCTGGCTGGCCGACTTCACGCCTCACGTGCTGCCGGCGCTGCCGATTAAGTTGCGCAGCATCGGTCGCGTGGTGGGCAATGGCCCGGACAAATCCGGCCACTGTATTTCGCATACTATCCCTGCTCAGGCAAGCACAAACTTCAATGCCACGCCATTGTTACGCCAGCGTTCACCGGTCGGTGGCGGCCCGTCATCAAATACATGGCCCTGGTGGCCGCCGCAACGGGCACAGTGATACTCGGTACGCGGCACGACTAATTTATAGTCGGCGCTGGTTTCCAAATGGCCCTTGATATAGTCGTAAAAGCTCGGCCATCCGGTGCCGGAGCCAAACTTCCATTCGCTTTTAAATAACGGCAAATCGCAACCGGCGCAAACGAATGTGCCGGGCCGTTTTTCCGCGTTCAATTCGCTGCTGTTGGGTCGTTCGGTCGCCCCTTCGCGCAACACCGCGAACTCCTGCGGGTTAAGTATGTCCCGCCATTCGGCCTCAGTTTTATTGATTCGGGTCACGCCCGAACCTGTAATCTGCTTGGTATCGCCCAAGTTACGCTTGCTAAATGCGAAATATCCGGCGACAGGCACCGTTGCGATGGCAGCCAAACCTGTAAGAACCGCTCGTCTATTCATGGAACTTTCTCTGTGCACGTATACTCTTGATTAGACCGCAAAATAGGCAAAGCAATTGCACTTCTGAAAAATACTGCAATGGCGGGCTTCAAGGTCTAAGTGCAATAAATCATTCAAAGTGACATTGGAAATCGGTCTCATCGGGCGTAAACAATTCGGCCAGACATCGCCAGTTCGGCGATTTGCGCGGCCGGGTATTAAGCAGCCAGGCGATCTCATCGAAATCGTCCTGGGAGAACGCCGACAGGCCCGTGCCGTTTACCCGCAGCACTTTCGCCGAGCGCACTACCGGCGGCTATTTCCTGGACTTCGATATCGACCGCGGGGCCGCTGCCCACATGGCCTGAACGTGGGCGACGGGCTCGGCATACCCGACTACGTGGAACGCGCCAAGCAAGTGGTGGCCGACAGTGTGGATGTGCCCGATGGCTACCGCATCGCCTGGGCCGGCCAGTTCAAGAGCTTCGAGCGGGCCAAGGCGCGGCTGCAAATACTGGTGCCGCTGACCCTCGGCCTGATCTTCTTCATGCTGTTCATGCACCGGGCCTCGTTCACCGAAACCCTGATCGTGATGCTGACCATCCCGTTCTCGCTGGTGGGCAGCATCTGGCTGCTGTGGTTTCTGGGCTACAAGCTGTCGGTGGCGGTGGCGGTGGCCGTGGGCATGATCGCGGTCGCCGGCCAGCGTATCCGGCCCATGCTGATGACCGGCCTGGCCTTGTTCATGGGCCTGATCTCGATCATGTACACCTCCGACACCGGCGCGGACGCGGCCTGAGGAATCGGGTACCAAGAAACCGACTTAGCTTGAATATCATGTCCGTGCTATCCCTATTAAAACTAGGTTATACCCTTATTGATTCGATTGTTTCTGTGCTTATAAGCTCTTAATGAGCAATTTAAGGCCGTATTTTAAATTTATAGTCTTTAGTAAGGCATGGGCTTTGCTCTTTGTTCTCCCATCTTGGAGTTTATTATGCGATTAGAGTCCCTCCCCAACGTAGTAACCTCTGTAATCGGCTTGGTAGCGCTTGCCGCCGCCTCGGCCGCCGGCGCCCAAGGCGCCGCGCCAGATACTTTCGAGGCTCGACTGAATAGCCTGAATAATTCCGGCGTCACCGGCAGCGCTTTCGTGGCTCTGGATTCGAGCAACGATGAGTTGACGGTCATCATCGCCGCCGAGGGTCTGGAAGCCAATCAGACGCACCCACAGCATATCCACGGTAATGATAACGCCAGCGAGAACGCCACTTGCCCCACGTTAGCCCAGGACAGCAACAGTGGAGATGAAAACGACAACCAGATCAGCGTCGCCGAGGGCCGCGAAACCTACGGGCCGATCATTCTCGCTTTGGAGCCGTTTCCCACCGCCGATAACAACGGCAACGTGACCTATCGTCAGACCTTCCAGCTAGGTGAGGGCGACACCCCCAGCGTGGCGCAGCTCCAGCCGCTGGAAAATAGGCATATCGTGTTGCACGGCTTGACCGTAGGCGGTCAATACATAGCCACCCGCCCGGTGACCTGTGGCCAGTTGATCCCGCGTCCGCAACAGGACGGCCAGTAACCCCATCACAACGGAGAGCAATCATGCGATTACCTGAATTGCTAAAACGGCCGTTGACCTGGGGTGCGACCCTGACGATGTTAGTGATGGGCGTACCCAGCATGGCGCTGGCTCAATCCTCCGAGGACGTTGAAGTCTACCGCGCGCAGCTGACCGGCCTGAACAACTCCAGCGCCTCCGGCGAAGCCATCGTTTCGCGCGAGGGCGACCAGCTCACGGTGATTATCTACGCCGAGGGCCTCGAAACAGGGCAGGCGCACCCGCAGCACATCCACGGCTTCGACGACGACCGCAACGCCACCTGTCCCACGCTGGAACAGGACGACGATGGCGACAATCTGGTCCAAGTGGCAGAGGGCCGGGATACTTATGGCCCTATCCAATTGGAGTTGATGCCCTTTCCGGTAGGCCAGTCCAACCCGGATAACGAAGCGGGTTCGACCGCTACCCCGCCTCGGGGCGATGTGACCTATGTCAACACCTTTACCATCGGTCCCAACGGCGACGTCAGTGAAGACGCGGTTACGCCGTTTCCCAGCAAGCACATCGTGCTGCATGGGATGACGGTTGACGGGGCGTATCAAGCCACGTTGCCCGCCGCTTGCGGCCAACTCGTCGAATTGCCGCAACCAGACGGCGACCAAAATCGCGATGCCGATGGTCCAGACGACAACGGCAATGACTTCAATGGCGGCGGCGATGGCGGTTGCTCGCTGTGGGATGGCCAGGGCGCTGCCCCGGGCTTCGATCCCTTGTGGGCGCTGTTGCTACTGGCGGCCCTGACCGGTATTGCCCGAATCAGGCAGCGTAGGCAGGGGTGACCGCTGCTATGTTGGTGTATTCAAGAGCGGCTCCTGCGGGAGTCGCTCTTTCAACAACTCGCAGGCAGCCTCTGATTGATGGGCTTCTAATAGTTACATCAGCCGAGTCGATGACCTAGCATGAAGGGAGCTATTCAGGAACAAGTCATTAGCCACCGGCTTTTAGACGGTGGCGCATTTACCAATAGCGAGGAGAACCCATGCAACTATTAAAATCACCTTCCATTATCTCGGCGGCTGTGGCAGCGCTGGCCTTGGGCGGTTGCGCCACGTCGCCGCAGCAAGTGCAAGACCCTTCCCCCGAATACCGGGCCGGCTGCGATTCGGCTTTCGCCGACGCCGGCAGCGATGAGCGGCAATACAACCAGGATTCAGGCCGCTTCGAGAACGAACCGGGCTACCGGGCCAACTGGGCCATGGGCTATTCCGACTGCATGAACCGGTTGCGCGATAACGGGCAGTTCGGCGGTGCGCCGGTCTTGAATACGCTACCGGCACGAACTTTCTAGCGTTCGGCAGCGAAAGCGAGCCCGGTCCACGCAAGCCCTATAAGGTCATGGCTGGCGCTTGCATCCGTACCAAGGTCCAGACTTATACTCAAGCGGTGAACATGATCGATTGCCAAGACCTGCACGCATGATCCGCCTGCTTCTGATCGCACTCTGCGTGCAAGTGGCTGCGGCTAATACCGTAACCGCGGCGCCGTTTTGCGTGCATGCGCAAAGCGCATCGCAGACCATGCAGTCGAACACGGCGGATGGCCCCCATCACCATCTTCAAGCGCAGGCAGGCTCAATGGAGGCGGAGGACGATTGTCCCTGTCATTGCGACGTAGCCGGCCACTGCTCGGCCAGCGCCGCCGGCACCCTGAACTCGTCCACTCCGGACGCCCGGAATGATTGGCAGCATAGTCTGCAGTCCATATCACCCGCCGCTTCGTTGCACGCCCACAAAAACCGCCTATACCGGCCGCCCTCTATCACCTGAAGTAACGCCCTGCAGTGCGGGGTACGGTCAGCCGTGCCCGTTCCTGTTCTCTTACTTCGGAGTGATACATGTCTACCCAAAAGACTCGCCCATCGGGCAGTGCGTATTCGTCGAATAGGCGGGTATTCCAGGCACTAATTCTACTGACCTTCGGCCTGTTCGCTCAGGCTTCTGGGGCACATGCCCCCAGCCATGCCGACAAGCCTCGCTATGGCGGTGAAGTGCGCCGTGCAGGCGATCTGTTCCTGGAATTGGTTGCTGAGCCGGACAGGCTTTCGGTCTATGCCCGTGACGAACGGGGGCGCCCAGTTTTGCTGGCAGATATGCGGGCCGAGGCCCTTCTCTGGACGGACCAGGGCACACGCGCTTTGACCTTGCGTCGCGCGAGCGAGCAACAACTGGTGGCGCCGGCGCAATTGCCGGATGCGGGCGATTTCCGCGTGATCATTTCCCTGACCCCGCCCGCGAGCGAGCGGCGACAAGTGTTGTTCGGACCATTCTCCCTGGCTGCCTCGAAATGAGTCCGGCAGTTACCGAGCTTTACGGAGAATCCCTATGAAAACAGTAATCATCACCTTGGTTGTCCTAATCGTCGGTGCCGTAATCGCAGTGCCGACGGTGGTTTATTCCGGTCTGTTCAACGTGGCCGCCACCTGGCGGGATCCCGCGCCGGTGGCTTGGCTGCTGCACAGCACCTACGCCAACTCGGTCGCAGTGCGTGCCGATGAAATACAAGTGCCGGAGAACTTGGGCGGCCGCGAGCGAGTGCTGCAAGGCGCACGCAACTTTATGGCCATGTGCAGCGGCTGTCATACACCGCCCGGGAAGTCGAAGACCCCAGTAAGTACCGGCCTTAATCCGCCGCCGCCGGATTTGGCGGAGGTCATCCCGCACCGCACGCTGGCCGAAGCGTTTTGGGTTATCAAAAACGGTGTGCGCATGACCGGCATGCCGGCCTTTGGCCCCACCCACAAGGACGAAGAGCTGTGGGCGCTGGTCGCCTTTCTCGACCAAATGTCAGAGGCCACGCCCGAGGCTTACAACACTCTGGTAGCCCAGGCCAAGCGCAGCGCGCCGGCTGATGATGGCCACGGCCATCGGCATGGCAACGAACCCGAATCCGCCGGCCAGAACGCGCACGATGCCGGCGGACACGGCGAACCCGGCCATCACGATACCAAACCGGCTCACGGGCAAAGCAGCGATATGCAAGGCATGGACATGGGGCAAGAGGACACCGCGCCGCCGGCCGCCGAATCCGCAAGCCCGAGTCACGGCGCGCCCGGTCATCATGACAAACAGCCGGCACCCCAGCCTGAGTCGGCCGACGACGGCCACGATCATCAGCATTAATCGAAAACCTGCGCACAGATCAACCGATTAAGTCACGAGGTAACCATGCGACACGAAAATTACAGCAAAGACCGCCGCCGCCTGTTACAGGCGATGGCCTCCGCCGGCCTGCTGGCCGGGTTCGACAGTCTACTGCCGACCTATGCACGCGCCAGTACGGCGCCCCACGGGCCGCATCTGGACACCACCGCCGCGCGCGTGCCGGGCGGCCCGGCCCGCGACGTGACCATGGACGTGCACATCCGGCGCGAGACCATCGACATCGCCGGCGGCCGCGCTTCCGCCATCACCGTCAATAACTCGGTGCCCGGCCCCATCGTGGAGCTCTGGGAAGGAAAAAACGCCCACCTGCGGGTGCATAACCACCTGGACGAATCCACCTCCATCCACTGGCACGGCATCCTGCTGCCCTTCCAGATGGACGGCGTGCCCGGCGTGGTATTTCCCGGCATCGATCCGGGCGACACCTTCGAGGTGGATTTCCCGGTGCGCCAGTACGGCACTTACTGGTACCACAGCCATACCGGGCTACAGGAGCAGCTCGGCCAGTACGGGCCGCTGGTCATCCATCCGCAGAGCCGCGAGGACCATATCGACGCCGACCGTGAATACGTCGTGGTCCTGAGCGACTGGACCTTCGAGGACCCGCACCGGCTGATGGCCAAGCTGAAGAAGATGAGCGACTACTACAACTTCAGCGAGCGCACGGCCGCCGACTTTGCCGAGGACGTCTCCAAGGCCGGCTGGGGCGCGACCCTGCGGGACCGCATGGCCTGGGGCAATATGCGCATGAGCCCGCGCGACATCGCCGATGTCACCGGCTACACCTATACCTATTTGATGAACGGCATGCATCCAGGCGCCAACTGGACGGCGTTGTTCAAGCCCGGCGAGCGCATCCGCCTGCGAGTGATCAACGCCTCGGCCATGAGCTATTTCAACGTCCGTATCCCGGGGCTGCCCATGAGTGTGGTGGCCTCCGACGGCCAGAACGTGGAGCCGGTGAAAACCGACGAGTTTCAGATCGGCGTGGCCGAGCGTTTCGACGTCGTGGTCGAGCCGAAAGCGGATCAAGCCTATACCCTCATGGCCGAGTCCATGGACCGCAGCGGCTACGCGCGCGGCACACTGGCCCCCCGGCCGGGCATGGATGCGTCCGTGCCGCCCCTGCGCGCCCAGCCAACGCGCACCATGGTCGACATGGGCATGGATATGGACATGATGAACATGGGCGGCGGGAGCATGTCGCACTCGGGCCATGCCATGCCCGGCGGCGATAGTCCCAAATCCGGCATGGGCGCGGACAATAGCATCGCCATGATGGAGCCGGCCGGGCCGGTGATCGCTCGCCACGGGCCTGATGGCCACGGTCCCGGCAATATCACCACAGCGACCGTCCAGCGCTACCGCCTGGCCGAACGCGGGACCGGCCTCAAGGATGTGCCGCACCGGGTGCTGACCTACAGCCAATTACGCAACACCAAGCCAATGGCCGACAAACGCGAGCCGGCCAAGACCATTGAGCTGCACCTGACCGGCAACATGGATCGCTATATGTGGTCGTTTGACGGGGTGAAGTACAGCGACGCCGACAGCCCGATCGACTTCCCCTACAACGAGCGCGTGCGGCTGATCATGATCAACGACACCATGATGGAGCACCCCATTCACCTGCACGGCATGTTCATGGAGTTGGAGAACAAGCAGGGCGAGCATCTCCCGTTCAAGGACACCATCAGCGTGCTGCCCGGCTCGCGCGTGTCGCTGCTGGTCACCGCCAACGAACCGGGCCGCTGGTTCTTCCATTGTCACTTTCTCTATCACATGGAAATGGGCATGGCCCGCGTCGTGCGAGTCGGCCCCGGCAGCAAAAAGGAGAACACCGATGTTTAACACCCGTCTGCCCCTTCTATCGGGCCTGGTGCTGTTCATTCTGGCGCTGCCCGGCTTGGCGCCGGCGGCCGACGAAAGGGAATTGCCTGGCCAGAATGCCGATCCCGATGCCATCTATCCGCCGGGTGAACGTAATCCCCAGAGCGGTGCGCCTGCTGAATGGCCCAAGATAACGAAGGACCAGAAATTGTTCGGCTTCGCCCTGATCGACCGCCTGGAGTACGGCGACCCCGAGGGCACCAACAATTACCTCTGGGACGCCCAGGGCTGGCTCGGCGGCGATACCAACAAGTTCTGGTGGAAAACCGAGGGCGAGGGACCCACCCACGGCGGCGGACCGGAGGACACCGAGTTCCAGGCGCTGTATAACCGCATGATCAGCCCCTTCTTCGGCGCCCAGGCAGGCATTCGCTATGACACCAATCCCGGTGCCGACCGCGCTTTCGGCGTGCTTGGCATACAGGGTCTGGCGCCCTACTGGTTCGAGTCCGATACCGCGTTTTTCGTCAGCGAGGACGGTGACGTGAGTTTCCGCGGCGAGTTCGAGTACGAGTTGCCGCTCACCCAACGCCTAATCCTGCAACCGCGCCTGGAACTCAACGCCAGCGCCAACGACGTGCCCGAGTACGGTCTGGGCCAGGGCCTGAACGACACCGAAATGGGCCTGCGCCTGCGCTACGAGATCAGGCGCGAGTTCGCGCCCTACATCGGCGTACGCTACGAGGCGCTGTACGGCGAGACCGAGGACATCGCCGAACGCGCGGGCGAGGCAACCTCTTCCACCAACTTCGTGATCGGTGTCCGGGCATGGTATTGATGCGCGAAGCCCGCCGGCGAGTGGCGCTGCTGATGTTGGCCGCCGGTCTCGCCGCCTGCAACAGCCAGGGGCCGCCCGCCGGTCAAGCCGACTTGCCCACCGCCGTCGTCTACAAGAGCCCCACCTGTGGCTGCTGCGAGAAATGGGTGGCGCATCTCAGGGCCAATGGGTTCGCCGTGCAAACGCGTGATACCGCGCAGATGAGCCTGGTAAAGGATCGGCATAATCTCCCCCGCGACATGCGTTCCTGTCACACGGCGGAAATCGGCGGCTATGTCGTTGAAGGCCACGTCCCGGCTGCCGACATCAAGCGGCTGCTGCATGAGCAACCGGATGCCGAAGGTCTAGCCGTGCCCGGCATGCCCTTGGGTTCCCCCGGTATGGAAGTGGATGATCGGCGCCAGGCCTATACGGTCTGGCTACTGGACCCTGAGGGCAACCGAGATTTCAATCGCTATCCCGCGCGCAATCTGGAGTAACCAGCGTGCCGTCGTCCCGATAGCAGCCTCTTGACTCTGTAGTCGGGTACGGGAATAGGCTGGTTTAGGTTACCTACTGGAGCAGTCAGTCATGAGTCTATCCATTGGCCAACTTGCCAAGTCCACCGATACCGGCGTGGAGACCATCCGCTTTTACGAGCGGCGCGGTCTAATGCCTGACCCGCCGCGCGCGCCCAGCGGTTATCGCCGCTACCCGGCCGACGCCACGGATCGCCTGCAGTTCATTCGCCGCGCCAAGCGCCTGGGCTTCACCCTGGACGAGATCGGCACGTTGCTGCGCCTCCAGGACGGCGGCGACCGCAGCGAAGTCAAAGCCGTGGCCCAGGCCAAGCTGGCCCAGATCGAGGCCCGCATCGACGACCTGCGACGCATGCGCAAGACCCTGGCCGAACTGGAAAAGCAGTGTTCCGGTCATGGTCCCGTGCCCGGCTGCCCCATTATCGAAGCCTTGAGCGACAGGAGCGAGGCATGAACGAGATGACCACTAAGGATCCAGTTTGCGGCATGACTGTGGACCCCGAGCAGGCGCTTAGCCACGAGCACGCCGGCGAGACCTATCATTTTTGCAGCGAGCATTGTCGGAATAAGTTCGCCGCGGACCCCGAGACGATCCTGAATCCGGAGGCGTCGGCACAGCCAACCGCCGAAGCCAAGGCGGACAAGTACGTCTGTCCGATGTGCCCCGGCGTCGAGAGTGATCAGCCGGACGACTGCCCGAAATGCGGTATGGCGCTGGAGCCCGCGTCGCCGCCCAAGCGGCGCACCCAATATACCTGTCCCATGCACCCGGAAATCGTGCGCGAAGAGCCCGGTGACTGCCCCAAGTGCGGCATGGCGCTGGAGCCCACGACCGTGTCCAGCGACGAGGACGACGGCGAACTCAAGATCATGAGCCGGCGCTTCTGGGTCAGCGTGCCGCTGTCCGCGGCGGTGCTGGTCCTGGCCATGGGCGAGATGGTGCCGGGTCTGGGTATCCGCGAGTTTTTCGGCAATGCCTTCGGCTGGATTCAGTTCGCGCTGGCCACCCCGGTCGTGCTGTGGTGCGGCGGTTTCGCCTTTCAGCGGGGCTGGAAATCCATGCTCAACGTCAGCCCCAACATGTGGACGCTGATTGCACTGGGTGTGGGCGCGGCCTACGGATTTTCCATCTTCGCGCTGCTGCTGCCCGATTTATTGCCCGCCGCCTTCAAGAGCGAGGCCGGCCACGCGCCGATCTATTTCGAGGCCGCGGCGGTCATTATCACCCTGGTCCTACTCGGCCAGGTGATGGAGGCGCGCGCCCGCGGGCAGACCTCGCAGGCGCTCAAGTCGTTGTTGGACCTGGCGCCGCCCACGGCCAACCGAATCAAGGACGACGGCGAGGAAGAAGAAGTCTCGCTGGATGCGCTAAAGGCCGGCGACAGACTGCGCGTACGACCCGGCGAGAAAGTGCCGGTGGACGGCGAGATTATCGAGGGCCGCTCGACGCTGGACGAATCCATGATTACCGGCGAGCCGATTCCGCAGGAAAAACAAGTGGGGGATACCGTCACCGGCGGCACCGTCAACCAGACCGGCGGTTTCGTGATGCGCGCGGGCAACGTGGGCGAGGACACCGTGCTGGCCCGAATTGTCGACATGGTGGCACAAGCCCAGCGTTCGCGCGCGCCCATCCAGGGTCTGGCCGATAAGGTCGCCAGTGTGTTCGTGCCCGCCGTGGTAGTGGTCGCCATCCTCGCCTTCGTCGCCTGGGCCTGGGTCGGTCCCGCGCCGGCCCTGTCCTATGCCCTGGTAGCGGCGGTGTCAGTGCTGATCATCGCCTGCCCCTGCGCGCTCGGCCTGGCCACGCCGATGTCCGTCATGGTCGGGGTGGGCCGCGGCGCCCGCGAGGGCGTGCTCATCCGCGATGCCGAGGCGCTGGAGCTGATGGAGCAGGTCGACGTGCTACTGGTGGACAAGACCGGCACCCTGACCGAGGGCAAGCCCAAGCTGGTCGGCGTGGAAACCGCGAGCGGTGTCGATGAGGCCGACTTGCTGGAATGGGTCGCCTCGTTGGAGAACGCCAGCGAGCACCCGCTGGCCCGCGCCATCGTGGACGGCGCCGCCGAGCGCGGTATCAAGCCGATCGACGCCGACGACTTCGACTCGATCACCGGCAAGGGCGTGCGCGGCACGGTTAACGGCCGCGCGGTGCTGATCGGCAACACCCGCCTGATGCAGGACAACGATATTGATCCGGGCCCCCTGGCCGATGCCGCGGACAAACGCCGAAGCGAGGGCGAGACCGTCATGCTCGCCGCCGTGGACGGCGAGATCGCCGGCCTGATCGCGGTGGCTGATCCGATCAAGGAAACCACGGCCGAGGCCGTGCGCATTCTCCACAATGCCGGCTTGCGGATCATCATGCTCACCGGCGACAACGAAAAAACCGCGCAGGCGGTCGCCGATCAACTGGGCATCGACGAGGTCCAGGCCAACGCCCTGCCCGAGGACAAGCACGCCCTGGTGGAAAAACTCCAGGGCGAGGGCCGCCAGGTGGCGATGGCCGGCGACGGCGTCAACGACGCCCCGGCACTGGCTCAGGCCGAGGTCGGCATCGCCATGGGCACCGGTACCGATGTGGCCATGGAGAGCGCGCGCATCACCCTGGTCAAGGGCGATCTGCGCGGTATCGCAAAGGCCCGCCGGCTATCCGAGCAGTCCATGCGCAACATCCGTCAGAATCTGTTCTTTGCGTTCATCTACAACGGCGCCGGGGTGCCCGTGGCGGCCGGCGTGTTATATCCCATCTTTGGCATGTTGCTCTCGCCCATGCTGGCCGCAGCCGCCATGAGTTTTTCCTCGGTATCGGTCATCACCAACGCACTGCGCTTGCGGCGCGCCGAACTTTAATCGGAAAAATCGGGAGCTAAGTCACATGATAGAGATGATTAGGCAATTTCTTGGCAGCCCCGTCGTATTGGGTATATGGATAACGGTAGTCGTCGCCTGCGTGCTCTGGACTCTCCGCGACTTGCGCCAAAACAACGCCCACCTGCCCACACTGATGCAATGGGTATGGGTATTAACGGTGGCCTACTCGGGACCGTTGGGTGTCGCCCGTTTATTATTTCTGGGTATCCGGATTATCTGGTTGGTATGCGAGAGAGAAAGGTGGCCGACAAACTCAACCCACAACGGATTAGCTGGTTGATGGCTCGCTCAGTACGCTCACTTGCTAGAGAGCAGATACTTCACCAAACAGGCGATGCCCAGGACCAGCAGCAATAGTAGGGCAATTCCGATCACTGGCATTATCCAGCCCATCGCCCCCATCATCCCGCAATCGGGTAGTGTCGTGTTCATCGTGACAGAGCTCCCTGTGGTGTCCATGCCCAAAACCCGTGGTGCCGCCGCCCAGTGGCACCACGGTCGCGCTCATATCGTTCACCCGGCACAGCAGGACAACTGCGTCACATCCTTGGTGAAAGTCTGGGCACAGAGCTTGAGCCCTTCCACCATGGTCAGGTAGGGAAATAGCTCATTGGCGATGTCGTGTACGGTCATGCGTGCGCGTAGCGCCATCACCGCCGTCTGGATCAGCTCACCGGCTTCCCCCGCCACCGCCTGCACCCCCAGCAACCGGCCCGAGTCGCGTTCGGCCACCAGCTTGATGAAACCACCGGTGTCGAAATTCACCAGCGCACGCGGCACGTTTTCCAGGTCCAGCTCGCGGGTATCGACGCTGAAGCCTTGCTCGATGGCCTCGGCTTCCGTCAGGCCGACGGTGGCCACCTGGGGGTCGGTGAAGATCACCGCCGGCATGGCGCTCAGGTCCAGGGTGGCTTCGCCCCCGGTCATGTTGACGGCAGCCCGGCTGCCCCCGGCGGCGGCGACATAGACGAACTCCGGCTGATCGGTGCAGTCACCGGCGGCATAGAGCCCCGGCACCGTGGTGTGCAGATGCTCATCGACCAGAATCGCCCCACGTGCGGTTTCCACGCCGAGGCTCGCCAGGTTCAGGGCCTCGGTATTGGGTGTCCGTCCGGTGGCCACCAGCAGTTGATCCGCCCGCAAGGTGCCGGCGTTGGTGTCGACAATGAATTCATTGTCGGTGTAGTCCACGCGGCTCGCCTGGGTCTGCTTGAGGACCTCGATGCTCTCGCGGCGAAACGCCGCCTCCACCGCATCCCCTACCGCCGGGTCTTCCTGGGAGAGCAGGCGGCTGCGGGCCAGCACCGTGACCCGGCTGCCCAGCCGGGCGAAGGCCTGGGCCAGTTCCAGGGCCACCACCGAGGCGCCGATCACAATCAGCCGCTCGGGAAGGGTGTCCAGGGCCAGCGCACTGGTAGAGGTCAGGTAGGGGGTGTCGGCAAGACCCGGGATCGGCGGTACTGCCGGTCGGGCGCCAGTACCGATTAAGGCGCGGTCGAAGTGGACGACCTGCTCGCCGCCCTCGTTCAGCTTGACCATCAGGCTATGGGCATCAATAAACCGGGCCTCGCCGTGCAGGACCGTGATGGCCGGGTGGTCGCGCAGAATCCCCTCGTACTTGGCGTCACGCAGTTCCTCGACACGTCGCTGCTGCTGCTCGAGCAGCTTGGCCCGATCCACCACCGGCGCCTGGGCGCTCAGGCCTGCATCGAAGGGACTTTCCGTACGCAAGTGGGCAATATGGGCCGCGCGAATCATGATCTTCGAAGGCACACAGCCTGTATTGACACAGGTACCGCCGACGGTGCCGCGTTCGATCAGGGTGATCCGGGCGCCGCGCTCGGCGGCTTTCAGGGCCGCCGCCATGGCGGCGCCGCCGCTGCCGATCACCGCGATGTGCGGGGCGTCTTCATCACGGCCCTTGGACACCGATGCGCCTGCCGGGGAAGTGGGCCCACTGTTGGCCAGTCGAGCTTGGTAGCCAAGTCGGGTCACGGCAAACGTCAACGCCGAGGCCGGTGTCTCCGGATCAACGGCTACCGATGCCGTCCCCTGAGGATAGGATACCTCCACCGACTGCACGCCGGGCAGCTTCTCCAGGGCTTCCCTGACATGATCCGCACAGCGGTCACAGGTCATGCCACTCACGTTGAGTTCAATCATCACGTTTCTCCGAGTCTTCATTAGTAAAGCCGGCATCCTGCTTCCGCTTGTGGTATCGCGCGTAGAGAGGCAAGCCGATGGCCAGGGCGGCAAACAGCAGGTAATCGAGATAGCCTGCCAACGCGGCCAGGCCCGCCGTACCGAATAGCACCAGGGCGATTGGCGCGGCGCAACACAGCACCATCAACCCGGTGCCAAGCACGACGCTTAAAAATTTCTGCGAATCTTTCACGCTTATTCCTTCACCGTGGCGGGCAAGCTCGTAAACAACTCACCCGATGACCGCGATGTGCAGCTGCTTGATGTCACTCAGGGGGCGTATTCCTTGATTTGATAGAGCCGTTGTCACAACAGGCGTCGAACTGCTTCTTACGCCAAATCGCATAAATGGTCAGGCCGATGAAGAAGGCCAGGGCCGGCAATAACACAACGTCGAGATAGCCCGTCAGCCCCGCCAGGCCCACCGTGCCAAGCAGGATCACCAGGATCGGCGTAAAGCAGCACAATGCCACCAGGACGGTGCCGATCACGCTCACGCGCAGCAGGGGCTTGGGATTCTTCATGATCACTCTCGATCCGCTTGCGAGGATGTCGGGGTTGATGGATACCCAGCGTTGATGGTGGCCTCGGTCAATGCCTCCACCGACGTTCGGGCGTCGTCAAAGGTGACCACGGCCTCGAGATCCGCGTAGCTCACGTCGACTTGCGAGACGCCGTCCACCTTGTTGAGGGCGGCCTTGACGGTGATCGGGCAGGCGGCACAGGTCATGCCCGGCACCGACAGCGTCACGGTCTGCAGGGCCGCTAAGGCGGGCGTGCTGAGCAGGGCGAGTAGCGCGATGAAGGCGAAACGAGCTTTCATGGTAGATCTCCTTTTAATAGAACAGGGGCAAGATGTAGGGGAATACCAGGGCGATTAGCACCAGCAGCGATACGAGCCAGAAGATCGCCTTGTAGCCCGTCCTGACCCGTGGCACGGCACACACCTCTCCCGGCTGGCACTTTTCCACTGGCCGAAAGACGCGACGCCAGGCGAAGAACATCGCCACCAGCGCGACGCCGATAAAGAGCGGGCGATAGGGCTCCAACGCCGCCAGATTGCTGATCCAGGCGCCGGAAACGCCCAGCGTGATCAGCACCAGCGGGCCGAGGCAACACGCCGAGGCCAGGAGGGCCGCGACTCCTCCGGCGGCCAGGGGCCCTCGCCCCGTTTTAGATGTCCGCATTGACGATTCTCCTTTCGGGATGGGGGGAGCTACGATAAGGTTACTTCCGTAGCTTGGTACGGAGTCAAGCATCATGAAGAGACATGCAGATAAAGTGGCGGACACCATGACCATTGGCGGCCTGGCCAAGGCGGCCGGCGTCAATGTCGAGACAATCCGCTATTACCAGCGACGAGGGCTATTATCGGAGCCCGAACGCCCTCCCGGAGGTATTCGACGCTATAGTGCCGCCGATATCGACAGGTTGACGTTCGTGAAAACGGCGCAGCAGCTGGGCTTTAGTCTGGATGAGATCAGTGACCTACTTCGGCTGGAAGATGGCGCCCACTGTCAAGAAGCCAGTGCTCTCGCAGAGCACAAGTTAGGGGACGTTCGCGAGAAGATCGACAGGCTTGAAAGAATTGAGAAGGTGCTGAGCGAAATGGTCGACAGATGCCATGCACAACAAGGCAATATCACTTGCCCGCTAATTGCGTCATTGCATGAAGGGCTCAGAGAAGCAGAAGACCCAAGGGAGTAACTCACCTTCAGTTCGTTGAAAACAACGCGGTCAAAGAGTCGCGATCATCTATGGACCATGTCGACAAGGAAAGTTTGCATGACTAGCTTGCCTGACAACATCCTTCACCTTCCCGAGTACCACGTCCTAGGCACCAAGATGGAAGAGCATGATCTCCACTACCAGGTCGAAGCTCGGGTTCGGTCCCGTTAGCACGGACACTTACGAAAGGCGTCACAATGGCCCAAAGGAGTGTCCATGTCCAAGCGAAGAAGATTCAGTACCGAGTTCAAGCGCGAAGCGGTTGAATTGACCCGCCATCCGGATGTCAGCGTAACCCAGGTCGCCCGCGACATTGGCATTGCCGCCAACCTGCTCAGTCGCTGGCGCCGCGAGATCGACGAGCAAGGCCGGACCGCCTTCGGCGGCACTGGTACGCCCCGCGACGAGGAGGTGGCCCGGCTCAAGCGGGAGAACGCGCGCCTGAAAAAGGAACGCGATTTTTTGCGAGACGCGGCCACATTCTTCGCCAGGGAATCGAGTTGAAGTACCAGGCGATCGATGCTGGCCGCGGCGACTATCCGGTGCGGCTGATGTGTCGCTGTTTGCGGGTCTCGCACAGCGGTTTCTACGACTGGCAGAAACGCCGGCCCAGTGCTCGCGTACGTGACAATCGCAGGCTACTGAGCCGCATTCGGGCGATCCATGCCGATCATCTCGGCGTGATGGGACGCCGGCGCATGCACGAAGAACTCGGCTTTGAAGGCGAACAGGCCAGTCTCAATCGGGTCGCACGCCTGATGCGCCGCCACGGCATCTACGGTATCCCCGTGGCCAGGGCCTGGCGCTACAAGCCATCGGGGCTGCGACCCATCGGCATCGCCAATCATCTCGAGCGCGACTTCGTCGCGCTCGAGCCCAACACCAAATGGGTGACCGATATCACCCAGATCCGCACCGCCGAAGGCTGGCTGTTTCTGTGCGTGGTGATCGACCTTTACAGCAAGCTCGTGATCGGCTGGTCGATGGGCGCGACGCAGCAGCGTCAGCTGGTGCTGGATGCGGTGACCGCCGCGCTGGGACGTCGTGAGGACCCCGGCCAGCCGGTGATCCTGCATTCGGATCGCGGCACGCAATTCACCAGTCACGAGGTGCAGGGCTTTCTCAAAGACCAGAATCTCGTCAGCAGCATGAGTGCGGTCGGCCACTGCGGTGATAACGCCGCCTGCGAGGGCTTTTTCGGCGTGCTCAAGCGCGAGCGGGTCCGCCGACGGAAATACCTGACCCGAGCCCAGGCTCGCTCAGACGTCTTCGACTACATCGAGCGATTTCACAACCCAAGGATGCAACGTAGACTCGATAAACTCGATCAGCAGTTTCACGCCCTTTCCAAACCGTCCGTGTGAGCGGGACCGAACCCGATCGATAAATGACGCATAGGGGGCACTGCCAACCCGCGTGCCATCTCCGTCATAGAACTCTATGAAATCTGAATCTGCGATAACGTGCGCGTTCGTGATCACTCGCCCTTCGCCTATGTAAAAGCCACTACCTTGGCCAACCTGATTCTGGTTCGAGTCAAATGCGCGCAGTGTTAACGCACTATCCAGGGCATCTCGAACGTTATTTCTGCTCCTATCCCGCCTCGGCTGATTTATGGGAGATTCGGTAACCGCCGGCGGTTCTCCAGCTTTTTTTGTCTTGCCTTTATCTCTGGATGGTTCCATAACCGTGTGGGTGCAGGAGACCTGGGCGAAAATAGCCAGAAATATTGACAGAAATCCGAATCGAAACGACCTTTTGATCCATCTCATTGCGTTCACGGCAATTTCCCGACAATACTCAACCACTCTTTATTCCTTTCTGCTTCACCTATGTGTCCTTCGGCTCGCACTAGGTCTTATGTAAGGGCGTGCGATTTTCCAGTTGCATCCTTGCGATGCCAGCTACTGTGTTTCACTGGGCTGCCGGCGGGCAAGCCTACTGCGTGAGGTGCCAGCCATCAGCGGCATAACTGGGTAGTGGCGATCCTGCAATAGTGAACGACTGATAAACCCATTTCCTTACCCGGTTTAGTAACCTTCCTGAAGTTCCCGGCATTTAGTGGACGACTGTCTCGCCCGTTCGATCATTCCAACCCAAGAGCGGGAATCAGCTCCCCGACCGCGTTTGCGCCCAATGCCTCGGCCACGTGCTCACGAATAACTCTCAGACCGCCTTGTCCGCGATCCGTGTCGGCATCTTCCAGATTGCGACCATCATCCGGCCATACCATCTTCTGCGGCTGTGGCCTGAGATGCACGGGATTAATGGGGATGCCCTTGCTATGCAACTCGGCGAGCTTTCGCTTCAGACGCTCCGGGTAGGGCCAGGCCCGGTCCATCCATTCGTGGTAGGTGAACATATGGATGATGAACCAGCCATCGGTTGCGAAATAGGTCCGGCTATCGTGCTTGTCCGGCTGGCGGATCGGCACGGTAACCACACAATCGGTATGACTGCCGTCGTCCCTGGGATGGCCGCTGACCAGGGCAACGTAATGCAGCCCCTGGGTCCGCCGTCTGGCATGCCTGGCCTGCCGGAGCAGCAGTTCGACCCGCCGCTTGCCGCTGAAACGCCGCCTCTTGGTGACCCATTCCACCTCGGGATGCAGCAGTGCAACGAACGCATCAACCGATTCCGCTTCCCAGTTGATGAGACGAGCGTAGCGTTCGCAGATTTCAGGAGTCGTTAGCGCCATTGGTCTCTCCTTGATCAAGCCCCCGATCGGCCCGACCATCTGGTCCACCTTCTCCGAAACCACATGTCCGGTAATGCGGCCACGACCGCCTGATTGGTTTCGTACGCGACAGGGTCGATGTCCGGTATCAGTTCCAGATCCTCGGGTCGAATCCGTTCGCTGGAGAAACGTTCGTCTCGGCCTTGCAGCAGATAGACGAACTGTTTGCTGATACCGGAAACTTTCTGGTTGGCGAGCCCAGTCACGATGACCAGACAGCCACCGAGGTGCTGATACTCGGCGGGCAGGCAATCAACCGGCCGAATTCGCAACTTCATCCCGATGGGCCAACCGTAACGGAAATGGACGATGTGCTCGGCTTGCATGGCTCACTCGCGTATTGCAATTGCCTGTTTGGTTCCATCCACGGATGGCGCGGCGCGTTTCACATTACGAGAAATTGCCACGTCGAAACAGCCCTGATTTTCGGAGGGATTAGCGGTGTAACGTCTCCCTTGAACGCGCTCCCGCCAGAACGGGCTGGCAAGTCCGCATGGTGCCCCGTATCAGCAGATCTCCACTCCTATAACCCCCACTTGTCCGGTGGGTGCCCAGTCAGGCTAAACAAGTCGCTCAGATTGGACATCCGGTATGCATTCACACGCAGACTTCTTCGACGGCACCGAACACGCACCACAACCAGCCGAAGAGAAAGTGAGACGGGGCAACAGCGTTAGCGCTGACGTTAGTGCTGACGCCAGAACGGGCAAGAACTCTCAAGGGGGCGGTCATGCTGCATCGGCAGACGTCATCGAACATGAACTCGATGGCTGGCTCCACCGGACGCCGGATGACGCCAGCGAACGCTTCAACGGTGTAATCAGAACGAAAAAGCAAAACCGTTCTGGCGGCGCCAAACGAACGGCGAGATGCGACCAGAAGAAAATCGAATCGGGTCTCAAGCGGATTTCTTTGTGGGTGCCGGAAGATGACGAAGAGGAAGTCAAGACGCTGGCAAACACCCTCACCGAACGACACCGCGCCAAACAGTCTCGCTCGACGAGCTAGTCAGGCGCCGAACTCACCCCGGAGTGCCACTGCATGGCTCATCGCCCAGCGGATGGCACCGCGTGTTCGTCCGCGCTCGGTCGGTCGGCCCTTGACGATACTGGACACGCGTATGCGGGCAAACTGTTTATGGGTACGTCGCACCAGCGTTTTCCTTCTCGAACTCCCGGCCTCTTCGAACACGATGCTCAGACGATCAGTACCTGGAATACCCGACGCCCGCTCCTCTTCTTCCGGCGAGTCCAGGCGCATGTGGCCGAACTTCGCATCGGTCGCATAGGCCCATTTGTCCAGTATCCAGCTCAGATCAACAGGCCGATGCCGCTGTAGATAAGCCAGCCAGAGACAAACCTCTTCCGCCGCGGCCGATGCCGTTCTCGCACGCAGCGGCGGGGGTAATGGTGTCGCGCCCGGACCAGCCGGCGACAGGACACTGTGGCGCGGCAGGTCACTGCCCTTTTTCCCGCTGGGAACGGCCCGCAATCCTTCGAGTCCCTTGCGTGCAGCGCTCAGAATGTCGGAATCGACCAGCTCGACCCCGCCTCGAAGGGATTGATCGACTGCCTCTAGTAGATCGAATGCGATGGTTCGGGCACCGGACGCCGACCTCTCGGCCGGTGATTGTCCGGATGTTGCCTCGAGCGTCCTCTCGTCAAGATCGACGCCGCCGTCCGCCCAGGACTCGACGCAGTCACGGATGGTCCGGCTAGGTTCCCCCCCGGTTGTCCTCGCTTTCTGCGCCCACCGCTGGACCGTCGCCCGACTGGCAAATCTGCGCTCGAAGCTGCGGGTGATATCGAGTGGGTCATGGGATCGCATGGCAGCATGCAGCAGCAGGCCGAATACATGCACGTAGTGGCGAATGGTCGTTGTGGGATGGGAATGTCCGAGCAACGCACTCACCGCACGCATGCCCTGCCCGCAATCACCCTCGGCCCCCATCAGAAGCTCGATCTGTCTATCGTCAAGGAGCATCGGTTCCAGCCACGGCATATCGCCGTAAAGCGCCGGCAGATCGACGGCATCTCGCAACAGGGTCAGCGTCAACCGGCTCGCCAGCGTATGCCGGAAGTGGTGCGATCCCATGGAATCATCACCATCACAAGCCGCCTTGATGCAGTCGTTCAGTGCTGCAAAGAAATTGTGCCCCGCCACCGTCACATCCGTTCCTGGATCGATCAGGCGGCCTTGGCCGGACGCGTGTGCCTCGGCAATCCATTCCTGTACTCTCTCTGGCGCAAAACACAGCGGCAGGACACGATTGGAATTGGCCGTTTTCAGTCGGTGTTCATCGTAATGCTGGACGCGGGTCAGATCCCCCTGAACATCCTTCGCTCGCAGATGCTCACTTTCCGCGCGCCGCAGACCGTACGTTGCTATCAGGTCGACATGTCGCTGGGCGGCGATACGCCAGGCGGGATTGGTCAACCCGGAACGCGCCGAGGGGAGAAGTGCCTTCAGCCGCGTCAGATTGTCCGGACTGATCAGTTTTGCAGATACCGCGCGGTCACGCGGCAGGCCAAGATCCCCGATCTCGTATCCGGCATGGTCCGCATACTCGTCCTTCAGGTAACGGTGGAACTGGACCCAGGCACCATGGTGTAGACGCTCCGGAAAATGCGGCAGGCTCAATTCGGCCAGTGCTTCCAGGGTGCTCTCATCGATATAGCTCCACTCTGGCGAGTCCTCGGCAAATCCGAATATGGCATGGCTCACCACCTTGATCCGGTTCTTGTAGTAGCGCTGGGCACGCGTGTTGAATCGACCGCCGGATGTCTTACGAGACGTCTCGCTGGCACGCTCAGTGGTTCGCCGCAGCAACCAGTGGGCAAAGGCCTGAATCAGCCTTTCCGCCGGCGACTTCGACTCATGCTGCCGGATCCAGCGCTCCCACTGTTCCACATGAGAGCCGCGATGTCGGACCATCGCGCTGATGACGTCGGCTCCTTGTCTGGCTACATCGGGCGGTACGTCACCGTCCTCGACGTCGTTTTCCCTAGTGGCTAACACACGCGCTTGACCCGCCTTGGCTCGATACGGCGCCAGTCCACCAAGCCGTCGCAGTTCGCTGTCGTCCAGGTCCTGGCTGAAAAAGTCGCCGGCAGCATAGCCAGCGACTACTGGCGAGCTATGCAGCATGATGTGCTGTACCGCCGCCTGAGCCATTGCGGTCAAGCGGATCTTTTCCTGATCGGCGCAAACGAATTTCAGGTAACGATTCATGGCGGCTTGCGCCTTCGACCGGCGTTGCAGGGCATTGGGTGGCTGTTTGCCGTGCCCCTGTTTCCACTCCAGAGCCAGTTCTCCGATGTAGGGCCGCTCGCCGACCAGCAATGCCGTCGTGAAGTCATCCAGAAACACTGTCCGCCGCATGGGCTCACGCGTCGGACGATAGACGGTGTCAAGGATCATGTAACGGACTGCCCCGGTGCCCAGAATGGATTGCCCGGTCGCCAGTGCTATCAACCAGGCCTCGATAAGCGGCCATTGCGCCAGTCCCAGTCGCCAGATGGCGATCATGACAAGCCTGCCGAGATCGACGGACCGAATATCCTGCGGCCGCATGAGGCCGCGCCGCTCGCCGATCTGTCCGCGCGGCGGCAGATAGGCGAGGTCCTTGTGCAGAGCCGGTAGTACCACTTGCCGACAGTACAAATAGGTGCGCATCGCGCCAGCCACCAGCACAGTGCGCGACGAGAACATGCGCCGCGGCCGCATCGCGAATAACGGCACCTTTCGTTTCTTGCGCAAGTACGTGCAGGCCGATTCCGCCAGTATCAATCGTTCCTCGAGGGGACGACGCGGATCTCGGTTGGTCACACGCCGAACCAACTCCATCGCACGACCCGGATCACAGTCATACTGCGTGTCCATCAGGCTTTGAAAAGTGGCGTCGCTTTCCTCGCGGAACAGCCGTTCCACCTCCTGATCCGGCAAGAGCGAAGGCGCCTTTGGCGCGGTAGGCGCCGGCCGCCGACTACCGGTGGCCGTGGCCGGCCGAACTGGCCGCGGCCGACGCACGGTCGGCGGCTCCAGGCACGGTACTACTGAAAAACCGAGCCGGTGTTCGAGATCCGCCTGCAACGCCAGCCATGCGCCACGGAATTGCCGGCAATTAAGGCTGGAAATCTCACCGAGCGGATGTCGTCCACGAACCCAATGTCCAAGCCCGGCATCTCGGTAACGTCCGGGCAGATGGCCCGATTCGGACCGCACGAGCTTACGCCCCCAGTTAGCCGGCAATGCGTCCAGGTCTTCGTGCGCTTCCTGGAACTTGGGCTGGTAGGGGACCACCTCCCCGTTTGCCCTTACATATTGCAGCCGGACCTCGATGCCAAATTCTGTACTGACCAGCGGATCCAGTTCCGGGCAGGTCAGCGACAGCTCGGACGCCAGCGCCAGGTAGGATTCAAGCTGCTCCCGCAGGCTGTCAGTGAGGGGCACCAGCCGGTCGGTGCTGCCATCGGCCCGGCTCTTGTCGGTGACCAATGCCCAGCCATCGTCGAGAATCAGAGTGGGCACCGGGGACCGCGACTTGCGGCCGGCCACGGCCAGGTTCAGCCACAGGGACAGGTAAAGTGTGGCCAGGTTGAATGCCCGGATGGGCTCGCCCCTCTCACGCGCTTGTAGCTGCCGATCTCTGATGTCGGCGACATAGGCAGCGAGCTTTTCGACATTGAACGCATGGATGGCACCGACGCGGCCAGCCGTTGCTAGCGCTTCTGGCGACGGCAATTCGCCCACCAGCCGAGAGGCTGCCCGATGCCACTGCTGTGCCAGCCATCGCGCGTCATAAGATGCGTAATGAACGATATTGTCGCTGTTGGCTTCGCCGCCGTCAGTGATCACCCCGAGCGCGCCAAGGTCACCTCGGGTCTCTTCTGCCAATGCGCGCACGAGCGCGAATCGCAGACCGGTTTCGGTTACCTGCAAGTGCGGCTCAAGGCTTCGCAAGAGGCTCCTCGCTGCTCGCGCAAGCGCCCCACTCTGCGGCTTGCCTTCGGCTGAGTAGTTGGCAACACGAACCTGGTCCAGCAACGCGCTCCAGGAAGCCGGTAGCCGCAGCGTTAGAGCGCTCACATGCGGATGGCACAGGGTCAGACCCGTGGGTGACTGACTTAGCTTGGGCGTTCCCGCCCGCACACTGATGGATTGCGCCGCGAGATCGACCACGATCGGCCGATTGTCGGTAGGGGCTGTCGATGAACGCGTCACCAGAACATTCGCTGTTTCGCTGAGCGCGCGTCCGGTCAGCAGGGACAATCCTACCGCTAGACGCGCCCAGGGTTCATGAGCGAGATCACCGCCGGGGTCATCCGTGGCGATCCGCTCTATTACTCTTGCGATCGCCTCTTCACTCAGCGTCCAGCGTGCCCATCGCAGCTGTGCTTGGGCGTACTCCTGGGCATGTTGCGCCCCCTTGGCTGCATAAAAGCCCCGGTAAAGATCCGTGCTGTCGGCGAGGAACAGGGTGATATCCGGTTCCGCGAGCACCTTGTCGTCGGGGTCGTCATCCTCGACCCATGGTGTTTCGGGCTCCGCTTCCTCAGGGGCGGCAAATATTTCGATCGCGCTACCGGCATGAATCTCGTCCTCCTGCACCCTGCTGAAAAGCTGTGTCAGTCGGCGGGTGTACTGAACTCGGGGTCGATCAATCCGCCGCCCCCGGACACTGCCACCACGAGAGTGGCGACCCGATACTGCGACCTCTGTATTCCAGTTTGTTCGGAGTAGACGACCGATTTCATCTGGCAATGCCGCCGCTACAATCGGCATGAGCCGATCCAACTCATCGGAGCCACAGCCCAGCTTGCTCGAAGCGAAATCCCGGATTTCACGCTGCCGGTTAGGATGCTTCGACTTGATGAGATGCACTATCGCCGTGAGCAAAAGGCTGGATCGATCGTCGAGGTCCATGGGGAGCTCGCGCACGATGCGGTTGAGCACATCACCGCTCGCCGGATCGCCGAGTCGCCGGAACGCCAGTAGTGCGGAGTACAGCCGACCGCCGTGTTGGCGGGTGTTCAACCTGGTGGTGTCGTCCAGCAGATAACGCTCATATTCCAATTCATCGGCGAATCTGAAGTGCATCCGCTGTGCCTGCCAGATGAACCACGCGCCGAGCTGCCGAAACTCCTGGATCTGCTGGCTATCTCCGGCGGAATCGATCAGCAGAGCCTCGCAGATCGCACTATCACCTGTGTACGGGCGAAGCGGGAGCTGCCGGCCTTCGATGACGGTGCCTTTCAGGATCGCATCATCGGTTTCCAGACGTGCGATCTCGGACAGCGTGTGCAACCGAGCCCGATAATCCGGGAGTTCCCGTGCAACCTGCAATCCTGAATATTCTTCCGCTCGTTTGAGGAACTCTCCCGCGGCCACGGTAATCGCAGTCAAATTTTTCGGTGCCCGAAGAACATAAAGTGCGCTGACAAGGGATTTCCGGCTGCACCTACCGCCTAGCGCATGATCCAGCCTATCCAGCGCCGACGTCATGACACCCGCCTCAGCTGCGCGCAACGCGCTCGACTGTAGCCACTAAGCAGTTGCGCCTCTTCGAGCGAATTGGCGATACCGGGAAGCAGTTGTCGAGTACGGCGATACAGGGGATCTAACGCCGCGAGCGTAAGCACGCAGATCTCGTCCAGGGAGCGACGGAGGCTGGTGTTGCGCTTCAGTCGGCGCACCTTGATCTGGCGTGACGGATCGATATGCCTGAATAGAACCGCCGTCAGCACGTTACCGATCACGAGCGCCTTGCTGGCGTTAGCGCCCGGCAGGACGACCGGCGGTGCCCATTTCTCCAGTTCTCCCAAGGCCACATGCGGGATTGTCAGCAAGAGCCGCCGCGTCTGAGGTAGCTCGCGACAATCCGCTACGGTCGTGGTCCCCCATACAAGACTAGATACCGGCAGGGAGTGCTCTCGGGGTTCGATTCGGCGGGACCAGCGTTTGGCCGATGGCAGACCATTCCGATCCAGATGACGGTCTTGTGCGACGCTACTTGCGAGTCGGTGGAGTAACCCGCCAAGTCTGAGCGCTGCCGGCACACCGCCGGCTAGTGTGATCGGCTCAGTGGGGGCCAGTGCAAGGTCGTGTAGTCGACCGCATGCCATCCGCCGGCCTCTGGCATCACACAGGCGCGGGACGGCTTCGTTCAGCTGACTGGTGACAAGCTTATTGACGGCATTCGACCGAAGTCCGACGGTCAGATTAGAGTAGACTTCTATTGCCTCAAAAACAACTCGCTAATCGGCGGCATCAGGGCTAATTTGGTTGTATTTTTGTTCTACGTAACGTTGTTATTTGATTTATTTACAACGCTTTACACCAATTATGCCCGCTAGCCATCTCTTGCCACATTCTACGTCATTAGGGTTATGAGCGACGAGCTGCCAGACTGCTCCACCCCGCAACCGGTGAGCGCGCATTGTAATGGTCTGCCGAGTGCGTCGCAAGACCTACCTGCAAATAACTGAAATAGAGCCTTTTCCGTCCGGTCAATTGGCCCGGCCTGCGCACCGCCGGCTCTTCAGCCGGACTCCCACCACTGCAAAGCGACGGGCAGCACTCCGGCTCATGGCCCAAATATGGCCCAGCCATGGCCCAGCATTGGCTCGATCGAAGTTAGTCAGCCTCCATTTCGACCGTCGGCGTCTTCATCGACCCACGTGAGTAACTCTCCAGGCTGGCACTCGAAGTACCTGCACAGGGTGTCGATCGTATCCGTGTTGGTCCGGTATCCCGGCGTATTCGCGATGCGCGACAACGTTGGTCTGGATAGCCCTGTCTCAGCGCAAACCTCATTCATGGTTATGCGCCGGCGCTCAGTAAACGCTTTCTGATCAAGGAGTTGTTTGAAAAGGATACGAATCACGGACGGCTCCCCTCGCCGAATATGAATCTTATTATTGACGTTTGTATCATTAGTTGATACATTTGTGTCGCACTTGATCATATACCCTGCGCATCAGGAAACACTATGACACAAACGTATCTCACGACTAACGAGCTGTCAGCACGCATCAAGTATGACGCGAGAACAATTCGTGAACGGCTGAAGGATTCAGTCCTCCTCGAAGGACGTCATTACTTTCGGCCGTTCAACGGACGCAAGATTCTATACATCTGGGAGGCCATCGAAGCGGACATGTTCATGCAGCCGGCCTTCGATACCTCCATTCCGATGGCGAATGGAGCGAACTGCCATGTCTAGTATTCGCGCTAACAATGGCCAGCTCTTCTTCGACTTCCGCTACCAGGGCCAACGCTGCCGTGAGTACACGAAACTCACGGACAACGCGTCCAACCGGAAACGCATGCAGAAGGTGCTCGACAAGATCGAAGCCGAGATCACCCTGGGCACCTTCGACTACGCGCGCTATTTCCCGGGCAGCAAGAATGCGAGCCGGTTTGCCGGCCCTGTCGCCGCCAGTGGCACCCAGGCTGTCCAGGGCACGCCTCTATATAGAGAGTTCGCAGAGACCTGGTTTACCGAGAATCGACCCGCGTGGCGGAATTCGCATTGCGCCACCATTCGCTCCACGCTCGACCGGCACCTGATTCCCGCGTTCGGCGAGCAGCCGGTGGGCGAGATCACCAAGGCCGGGATCCTAGCGTTCCGGGCGCGGCTGGTGGAAGTGCCGGGCCGCTCGGGCAATCCGGGGCTATCAGCCAAGACGGTCAACCGCATCATCCAGATCCATGGCCAGATCCTTGGCGAGGCGGGTGAGCGCTACGACTTCACCAATCCGGTGGATCGCATCAAGCGGCTCAAGCAGCAGCGGGTGGATATTCACCCCTTCTCCATGGCCGAGGTCCGGTCCCTGATCGATACGGTGCGGCCCGATTATCGGCCGTATCTGATCGTGCGGTTCTTCACCGGCCTGCGCACGGGCGAGCTACACGGCTTGCAGTGGCGCTACGTGGACTTCGAGCGGCGCCAGATTCTGGTGCGTCGAAACCTGGTGCGCGGGCGCCTGGAAACCACCAAGACGGATGGGTCCCAGCGCGAGGTCGACCTCAGTCAGCCGGTGCTGGAGGCATTACAGGTACAGCACGAGGCCACCGCCAGCCTGTCGGACTTCGTGTTCTGCAATGCCGCCGGGGCGCCGCTGGATCTGGATAACGTCAACAACCGGGTCTGGTTCCCCCTACTTCGGTATCTGGGCCTGGAGCGGCGCCGGCCGTACCAGACCCGGCATACGGCAGCCACGCTCTGGCTGGGGGCGGGCGAGAACCCGGAGTGGGTGGCCCGACAGCTCGGCCACAGCGATACCACCATGCTGTTCAAGACCTACTCGCGATTCGTGCCGAATCTGACACGGCGCGACGGCTCGGCCATGGAGCGGCTGCTGGCCGGTCAGATCACCTCGCACAGGGACGCGCACTCAGGCGTTGGCGCAGTCCCTGCGTCCCATAACGCAACAACGCCCCATTAATAAGAAAAAGGAGGCTGTCATGACAGCACTCGACAAGGCGCCTACGCGTCTCAACAGCATCGTCCAGGGCCAGTATCTGCTGACCGACGTGACCCAGCGCCAGACATCCGGCGGCAAGTGGTTCGCCACGGCGACCCTGGAGGACAGCAGGGATTCGATCGACGCCTACGTCTGGCCGGAATCCGGCCTGCTGGGGAATCTGCCAGTCCATCGGCCCGTTCCGGTCCAGGCGGCGCTGTATGTCCGCCGATTCGGGGGCCGCGTGATCGGCGATCTGCGGGCCCTGCATACCATCAGTGAGCCGGAGATCAGGAATGCAGCCCGGCTGCTGCCGCGGTCGCTGTGTCCCGAGGCGGCCGTTGCCGCGCTCGAAGCGCTCGAGACCATGGTGGGCAAGCTGGACCCCGAGCCGCTGCGTCGTTTCATCAACCGGGTGCTACTCGATACCCGTATCAGCCCGGCGATCCTGACCTGCCGGGGGAGTCTGGGGCATCACCACGCCGCCCGAGGCGGTCTACTGATCCACAGCATGCATGTGATGGCGCTGTGTGATCGGCTGACTGAGGGAGCGCTTACACCAGTAGAGTGTGATCTCATCAAGGTCGTCGCCCTGATGCACGACTTGGGAAAAATCCGGACCGTGGGTGACAACGACACCCGGCCGGTGCACTACAAGCTGGTCGACCACGGGGTGCAGACCAGTCGTCTGCTGGATAGACACCTGGAGTGGCTGCGCTCGCGCGCGCCGGATCTGGCTGCCGCCCTGAACTACATGCTCGGGTACATCGGACAACCTAATGCGATGCGCCATCGCGCGCGTTTCGTGGGCGCCGACATCGTGGTGTACGCCGACCGGATCAGTGCCGGTCTGGCCAATGGCCGGCGTTTGTCGGCCCTACTGGGTGAGACGTTGGCCGGGCAACAGCTCGCCGCGCTACCTGTACTGGCGCATCAGACGCTGGTAAGCGAGCAGCACGCGCTGCCGCATTGACCCCACCGGCGGCCCGCCGCCGCCACAACGCGTTGCCATGCATGGCTCGGCGGCGAGCCGGGCCATGCGGGGCAACTGCATATCCGACGACGCCGATTCCGATCAATAACAACAACAAACCGGAGAAGCGCCATGAATCCATACGAGCGCCTGATGATGATCGCACTGGGCTTTATTCTCATATACGCCGCGATGCTGATACTCGGCGCGCCATGAAACGACGGTCGCGCCGGCACTACCGGTATCTGTTAACCGCCAACGGTGCCCGAGGACCACCTGTCAGATGGCGCCCTGTCCTCCTCCGGAATCAGGCCCGGTTGTCAGCGAATAGTGATACTTGCCGGCGCGCAGCAATTGGTCGAGATGAGCCCCGACACATCCATCAGCAAACTGGCCGCTCGCGATAATGCGAGCGGCCTGAGCCTTGGACACGCCGCGATAATGGTTATTTGCATCCGCTGCAGCGGTAGCCATCTCGCGAATACCGGAGACGAACTCCGGGCTGACGTATACACCCGCCCGATTCGCCGCGATGGCACACACGCCCCATCCAGCAATCAACTCGACCACGGACCAAGCCCAATAGCAACCGGCTAGCTGGTCCTCGGCCGCGGCTTCACTTTCCTCGGACAGCTGCAACGGAAAGTCTGGCCGGGGGACAGGCCATGCGGCCTCTTTCCAGGGTTCCGCGTACCGCTGAAAACCCTCGAAAACGTTGCTCGAGAACTCGAAAGCCTTCGGCAGTCTGAATGACACGCCTCTTGCCGGCGCCGCCGCAGCAGATGCTCGGATTCGTTCCATGGCGCCGTGTTCGACGCCCCGAGCTGCGTTGTAACGGGCCGCCGCCCGGTAGGCCGAGGCTTCATCCCCGAAGTGGCGATCAGCGACGCGCCAGCCACCGCCGACGTTGGCCACAGCCACGGTCAAATGCCAGTCACCCTCGATTGGTGCCGGTGCCCAGCACCACAAGTACCGGCCAAACTCTCGCGTTGCGGCGCGCAAGTGCAGTTTGGGCAGCGTCCAGCAACCACGAGGCTCTTTGCTATCTACTTCCGAGTTTCCCATGTGAGCTTCTCCATTAGTCGATGGGATGGAGTCGCTACGCTGGCTCGGGGCCCGACAGCCGCGATGGCGACGACTCTTGCCGCGTCAGGATCTGTCACGCCGTCGGAAGGGTGGCTCAGGATGGCCGTAAACTGCCAGAGACTCGATGGAATACTAGTTCGTCACCGCTAACACGTGGCTTTCGGCCTTCGAACCGGACGTCATTCCAGCTCAAGTTCCGTTCCCAAGCGTTTTTTATAGCTCGGGTCCCGATAAATCGTCTCACCATCTCTGCTTTCTATACGCCCCTTAGGACGGTAGCCGCCATCCCGCACCCGACGCGTGCCGCCGGCGTCAGGCGCACTGATCTCGCCCACGGGCTGGTAATTGGAGTCACGCACGGTATAGCTGCCGTCGGCCTGCCGGTCCAGCCGGTACTTCGCGCGGTACAGATTGTCGCGGATGATGTAGTCGTCGCCCCGCTGCTGGATATCGCCTTGCCGCTGATAGTTGCTGTCACGGATGGTCCCGGTATCGCGGTCGCCGTACTGGAATTCCGAGAGCGTCCGCATGCGGGGTTCGCCGGTTGCAACGCAACCGCTCAGAAGCACGCCCGCGACTAGCAATGACAGGAGCTGCAATGTGGGTTCTTCCAATCGGTTGATCTGGCTCATGGCATCCGCTCCCGAGACGTCGAGACTAGCCGCTTGGCAATTTTCGCGTCAGGCTGCCCGCTAGACACCGCTCACCCTGCGACGTTTGCTGCGCGCTGTCCATTATTGGCAGATCCATCCGACAGGGCGTGTCGGAAAAGCCCAGAAAACGTCACGGAGAGATCAGATATGGCCACCTCCCTGCCGGAAACATTCGCCTGGTTCGAGGCCCAGCCGTTGAAGGATCGGGAGCGCACGAGAATCTGCCAGTGCGGCACCGAGCAGGTGATTCGTCGGTCCAGAGACCGCAGTCGCATGCGGGCTGCCATGCTCAGCCTGGTGTTCGTCGATCAGTTCCTGCATCAGCATTACGGCAGCCTCCATCCCCGGTTCCGCGAGTGCTACCCCACCCCGCAGCTGGCACACCACGCCTTCCACGGCCACACCTCGCCGAGCTGGCTGGTCTATTCCCAGTACGAATACGATCCGAAGCCGGACTGGTCGCTGATTGCCGCCACCCTTCGCGATTGCCTGGATGACGCCAGAACCTGGCTCGAGGCCGAATCCGGCGAGCCCAAGCCGGACTTTTGGGTGCTCGTGCGATACGAAATCAAGCGCGAGTTCGAGTGGCAGCACCAGGACGATCTGATGGCGGCGTTGTCCTGAACACGGGCCCGTCCAATCTCGGCGACGCATTTGCAGGGCCTCGGTAGCGCTGCTAGTCTTCACATCGCGCCGATTTGAGCTCAGCTTGCGGGCGCGTAACAAATGCCGCTAAAGCGACCTGGAAAGGCCCGCTTTGGCGTATTCGCTGAGCGGGTTTTTTATTGCCCGGGTGCCGGGCAGCCGCCGATTTAAGTACCAACTTGCGGGCGGGATACAAGTACGGCTAAAGCGGCGGTATCCGGTTCACTCCCCGACCGACACCTGCCGGTGTTTCTGTTCGGGGACGAGGAATCGGATCATGACGCAGCGCTATCTCTTCACCTCCGAGTCGGTCTCCGACGGCCACCCCGACAAGCTGGCCGACCGCATCTCGGATACCGTCCTCGACCGCTGTCTGACGCTGGACGCCCACGCGCGGGTCGCCTGCGAAACCCTGCTGGCCGACAACCTCGTGGTGGTGGCCGGCGAATTCGGCTTTCGCGACGAACGGCACTTCGAGCAGCTGCGTGGCGAGCTGGACGGGCTGGTCCGTGGCGTCCTGCGCGAGACCGGCTACAACGACAGCTTTCCCGGCATCGACCCCGACCGCTGCGAGGTGCTCCTGCGGGTGCACGGCCAGTCGGTGGAGATCGCCGGGGCCGTCGTTCACGAGGATGGCGAACTCGGGGCCGGCGATCAGGGCCTGATGTTCGGATACGCCTGTGACGAGACCCCGGAGCTGATGCCATTGGCCATCCGCCTGGCACACCGGATCATGCAGCAGCACAAGCGGCTGCGCGGGGACGGCACCCTGCTCTGGCTGCGCCCGGACGCCAAGGCCCAGGTGACGCTCGGCTATGAGGACGGCCGCCCGGCGACCATTGAAACCGTAGTGGTCTCCACCCAGACCGATGGCACCCTCGATGAGATCGAGCTCCATAACCAGGTCATGCAACAGGTCGTGTCGCCGATCATGCCCAAGGCACTGATGCGCCCCCACTCCCAGTGCCTGGTCAACCCCGGCGGGCGATTCGAGGCCGGCGGCCCCCACGCGGATACCGGGCTGACCGGGCGCAAGATCATCGTGGACACCTATGGCGGGAGCTGTCCGCATGGCGGTGGCGCATTCTCGGGCAAGGACCCGACCAAGGTTGACCGGTCAGCCGCGTATGCGGCGCGATGGGTCGCCAAGACGGTGATGGCCGCGGAGCTGGCGTCGAAGGCCACCGTGCAACTGGCCTATGCGATCGGCCGAGCAGCCCCGGTGTCGGTGCGTGTGGACACTCATGGCACCGCCAGCATTGAGGAGGCGGAGATTGAACAGGCCGTCCATCGGGTCTTCGATCTGTCGCCGGCGGGCATCATCCGGGACCTCGAGCTGACACGACCGATCTATGCGGCGACCGCGGCTTTCGGCCACTTCGGGCGGGAGCTGCCGGAATTCACGTGGGAATCGACGGCCCGGGTCGATGCGCTGCGGGCAGAACTCGGGCTCGGACCCGGCGCGCCGGAAAAGCAACGGCAGCTGTCCCGCTTCATGAAGGAACTGCATGGCGCCGGGCAGGTCAGCGACGAGATGCGCGCCTGGTGGGCGAATCGCTACTGATCCTAGCATGGCGCAGTCACGCCCATCACGGCGGCGGCCGTGTGCCGGGACAGGTCGATGGCGGGAAGGCCCGCCTCGGCCATCGCCCGGCCGAGCTTTTCGACGAGGTCGGGGTTCTGCTCGTCGGGCGACGGCGGTTCGCGCAGAATCCAGCAGACGGCGGGGATGCTGGGGCCGTCGAAGAGTTCGGCGATGACGGCCTCCGGTCCGTAGACATCCAAGCCAGAGTCCCGGTAAAGCTCGCGGATTTCATCGTGGGTGAGCGAGTAAACAACCCCGAATGCATGATCACCGGGCGACCGCACAATAGTGGAGAGGTGACCAATGCAAAGCTGGTGATCCGGTACCGAGGCCAGCCGCGGGTTGCGCGGTTGCACCCCGCGGTCCGTGAGCATGCGCGGGTCGAGATAAAGACCGTAGAAGAGAATATCGGTTAACCGATCACGCGAATCACTCGTATGCATTACTGCTTAACCAGCTTGTCCGCCGAGAAACAGGCTCTCAACAATCCACGTGTTCTGTTGGAAAGGTGAGCTGAGTCCATCAGCTTCAATCAACGCCGAGCGCCTTGAACACGGCATCGACCGGGTCAGAGTAAAAGCTGACCTGAAACTTGGAGAACAATTCGCTGGGCACAGACGCAATATCTTTGGCACTGCTCATTGGTAGCAGCACCTTTTTAGCGCCGGAATCCATGCCAACCTGCAGTACTTCGGCGAGATTTTCCGTTGGAACGATGTTGCCACCTAGGCTCATGTCGCCTAGCACCAACATTTGACTCTGAAGCGGCCGCCCCATCGTGCCCGAGCAGTAAGCTAGAAATGCCGGAAGCGTCATCTGTTTGGCCGGCCCGGTATTGTTTAACTCGACGATGTGCAGGTGCAAGTCGAACTCCCCCGCCCTCGTCATGGTGCTGACGCGGGAGATATTCGCCTTGAAATAGTCGTGCGCAACCTTCAGAGGTTCTTTCGCGGCCGCGCTTGAGCCCAATCCCGAGGTTGTCAGCTTGCCATTACCACTCGTTGCCTGCGTTTCAAGTCGATATAGACCAAGGTGACCACCAGACCCGGTGGTCGCGGTATACACCGTGCCGGGGTGGCTGGGTCCCTCCGGAATCAAACCGCCGCCGCCTTGCTCGCGAACGCTCACGAAGTGCTCTTCCATCGACTCATTGTCGATGTAAGAGAAATGCACGTCATAGAATTCCATGCCGCCAATGCGCTTGAGCTGCTCCTTTACGCGCCGGCGGGCTTCCAGGGCATATTCCAGGCATCGCCGAACCGCTTCCTTGTCATGCCCCGCATGGGGGTGCAAAAGCTTCAGCAAGCCCGATGCGCTACGGCGCACGGCGATGCTATCGCGCTGATTAAGATTGTTGCCTAGCTTGAAGTAGCGATCGATCTCGTCGGAGAAGTTGCGTTTACGCATTTCACGCATGAACTCGGCAAGATAGTCGGTGATCAGACCGTACTGATTAGTAAAGAACTCTGGCCGCATCTTCGGAATCTCCCAGCCCGGGAGATAGGCGTGGAAGCGATCGAAAAAGGCCGAGTCAATCATCGCCTCCGGGAAGGGGGTCAACAGATGGCTGGTCTTCAGTAGCGACTCGACCGAATGATTGATGTTGCCGATGAACATCATGCTGGCCTGCGCGTTGATCGAGTCGCGACCTCTGGCGAACGATCCAGAAGCCATATAGTCCTTCATGATCTGGACGCCGTCGTTGTCCTTGAAGTGAATGCCGGCAACCTCGTCGAAGGTCACTACATCCCAGAGGCCAACGAGGCCCACTTGGTGGCGTGACATGTTGTAGAAGAGGTTAGCGACCGTGGTTTGCCCGCCAGATACCAGAATGGAGTTCGGACTACATTCCTTATAAACGTGGCTTTTACCGGTACCGCGCGGCCCCAGTTCACACGCGTTATAGTTGTTCTCTACAAACGGGATTAGTCGGGCCAGTAAATGCCACTTCACCCGTGTCTCGAAGTGCGATGGCTCCATGCCAGTGGAGCGCAGCAACACATCCAGCCACTCTTCTTCCGTGAACTGTGGGCGCGCATCCAGCAGGGCATCGAGATCCGTGTTCGGCATCTGGATGGGCTTTAGCTCTTGGATCGTAAACGGCGAACCGCCTTGTCCTTCCTCGTAGTAGTAACGGATAGTGGCAATGCACCAAATACCGCCAACCAGCAGCTTCTCGAAGTTTTTGACATGACGGCCTTCGATGTTCGCGTTCGTAATGCCAAGATTGGATAACATGGCCTCGAACTGATCCTTCTTCTCGTTAAGCCGAACCGTCACCTTGTCGATGATCTTGAAGCTGCCGGCTTCCCGGATCTTGGCCTTGATCTTCTCGGCCTCGTCCGGTCGCACGTAGTTTTCCGCCAGCACCTGCTTAACGCGGTCCATACCGATATCAATCTGCTCATCATCGGCCGAGGCGCAGTACATACCCAGCAGATACTCGAGAACGTACACAGGTACATTCGCGCCTTCTTTTAGGCGCTTGGTCAGATCCTTACGGACGATCTTGCCGGGGAAATACTCGATCAGCTTGGCGTCGAGATCCAAGCTGTCGCCGGTGTGGGCGGAGTTGTCAGAAATCAAAGTCATTTTCTATCGCCAAATCGATGCGCACCGGAATGCGCTGGAGTTCCACCTCGGTCTCGGCGTCACTCAGGGTGAGGTAATGCTGATCACCCTTGTGCACGGCTTGTGCGAGCAGACTGAGCGGCACCTTGGTCTGTCGCTGGTTCATATCGGTCTCGTCGCTGTCCATTCGCACCAACGCCACAGAAGAAACCGGCTCACCGTCCTGGTTGACCAACGCCACATTCACCGAGCAGGCCAGCACCCGCTCGCTGACAGCTTCGGTCTGCAGCAAGGTGAAGACATGCCGATTGGTGGTGACACGATGCTGGTGTCCAAGCACATTCACGCTTACTTTGCTCACCCGCGTCGATTCAGCTGACTTGCCGTACTTTTGACGAATCTCAATCACCGGCACAACCACCTCCTGCAACGTGGCGCCGCCGTGCACGAAACGCGCACCGCCCACAAAGTGGAAGCGTCCGGCACCCTGCGGCAGCCAGAACTCGGTGTCGCAATCCGTATCAGCTGTCACCGCTGTACGGCCATGATGCGCGTACTCGGTATCATCAAGATCATTGCCGATCAAGTACCGCTTCTTGGCCAGAATCGTGCCGGCAGGCTTTGGGCCCATGGCACTTTTGTCGACTGTTTCCAGTGGCGTCTCGCGGAACAGGAAGCCATGATCGGCGGTGATTGTGATGGCCGTGGCATTGGCGTTGTTTACCAGTCGCCCGACCAGATCAGCCAGTTCATTGATGGCCTGTCGGCAGGCCGTCCAGGTATGTGATTCGGTGCTCGCAGAATCGCCCATCGCATCGATGGTGTTGTGGTAGATGTATACCACCCGATACGGCCGCACCAGGTCACGCAAGTCTTGCTTGCCCATGTTGGCCAGCGTTTCGCCTTTGAGCGCCACGCCTTTGACGCCGTCAAGAATCTTGCTGCGGTTCTCCAGTCCATCTGTCGAACAGCCATCCGCCTGCACTGTGCCCTTGTCGGTGTAACTCAAGTGCTGGTGCGGCAGGAGACTAGCCATGCCCAGCTTGGTGTAGCTCGGCAGCACACCGAGTTGGCTTGAGAGCTTGGCTTCCACACGCTCGCGGCCATTGATCTGCGTCTTGAGCTCTTCAGCTACCTCGTAGCGCAGGGCATCGCTGATGATCACGAACATCCGGCGCTCATCGCCGCCTTTCACGTAAGGCGCGATGACACGGCTATAGAAGCCCTGCTGGTTGTCGATGCCGGTGATCTTCCAGGTGTCGAGCAAGCCTGCTTTCAGATGGCCATCCCAGTGGGCAGCGAGCTTGGACAGATAGCCATTCAGATACCGGGCTTCGACCTGTTCATCCAGCGGCGCCATCGCATCCGGATAACGGCTGGAAACCTTATCCGCTGCCTCGTGAAATTGCCGATACAGTTGGTCGATCTCGAACAGGGTATCGGTGTATGCCCGATAGGCTTCGTCGGCGCCGGCGTAAGTGAACTGCCGGGCATGGGCATCGATCGCTGCGAATAGATCCGTTGCTGCCAGAAGCGCCAGATAATAGCTACGCCATGTTGATCGCTTGCCAACCGCGGTATCAAGACAGCGGGTATTGGCCCAGAACCCTTCCATCCGACCCGTCGCAATGCGGCGAATGTCGGCGGCAACGCCTGCAGCGTGGTTATCCAGCAATAGATCACGCAACCCATTGGCAACGATCCGCTCGAGCTCCACGAAGGTGGCACAAATGCCTACGTCATCAGGCGCCAGCCCACTCAGGTGCGTCCTGACCTGCAACTCGTCCGCCACACGCGCGGACAGACGGTCGTACATCTCCTGACGGGTCGAAGAATCACGCCATTGGGACAGGAACACGGCCACCGAAGACATGCGCGCATCGGGCAAAACCAACTTCGCCAACCCCGGCGGCAATTCCGCGTGCAAGCCCTGTGCAAGATCGGTCACGAACAAGCGCAGGACCAGCCGAGCCAGAGACGGCGCTTTATCGCGATAACCGAATTGCGTTTCGATCAGCCGCCAGGCGAAGTCCTCCAGACCGTATTTGCCCAATTCGCGCCACAGAGGCGACTCATCTGCCGGCGTGCCGACCTCCAGCGCCGCCACGTCGCAGAGCAAATCCATCAGCAGCGTGAAGGCATCGGCAGAGGGGCTGCGCGCCAGCACCGCCCAGATCTTCGCATCGATGTCGCGGGCGTGATCGTCAGGCTGGATCTTGGCCGCCAGCCTTGCCGTGCGTTCCTTGCTGGCGAAAAAGCGCGCGCGTGACTTCAGATGATCGCGCACGCCCGCGCTGCGCAGGCCAAGATCCTGCTGCAGCATGGACGTGGCGTCCGCCGCGAACGGTGCGGCATACAGGCGCACGTCCAACAGCCAGTCATCATCTGGGTCGGGCGCGGGTTGGCTTTCGTAAAGCACGATGGCGGGATCGTCCTCATCCAGTTCGATGCGGCGTTTGATGGCCAGTGCGGCGCTATCCTGCAAAGCGATGAACTCAGCACCGTCCAGTGTCAGCTCACCCACTGCATCAAGAAACTCCGCTTCAGGATCAGACCACCAGATCACCCGATGCCCATCAGCCAGCAACTTGCTCAGGCCGGCTGTGATGCGATCTGGCACGGCACTCGCGCTCATTCCTTCCCTCCATAGTTGTAGTGCGTAGCGAGCACTTCCTCGAGCGCCGCGAGATCGCGCTGCCGAGCATCAGGCTTCATCTTCCCGATGTTCTGTAGCTTCCAGCGAACACCTGGCAATTCCTGAACATGCGGATACGGCAGATGCGACCAGTCCGGCTCCCCGCGCTTTACGCTCAGCAGGAAGGCACAGTCAGCCGGGGTCAGCATTTCACGCAGCCGTGCCAGCAATTCCTCACGCGCATGCTCGAGTTCCTCAACCTGCACAGGCTCGCGCGTCATTCCCTGGAATTGATTGATGAAAGTCTCGCGGATGTCGGCCAGTCTTGGGGCCAGCAATTCCCGAATGGGGCGACGATGGCTGATCAGATAGACGAGAAAGCCCTCGATCACGTCGCGGGTTGGCCCATCTTCATCCAGCAAGAGCTTCACATCAAACAGGTCGCGCGGATGCTGGCGATCCAGAGCCGCGCAGATCTTGCCGCCGTAGAGGTCGGCCAGATCGAGTACAGGCATGCGGGCAAATCCGAACTCGTCCTCCGCGAGATCCCTAATATCCATGGACTTCGGCGGCTTCAAACAGCCGCGAAGCACCGGATTGACCTCAACCTTGATGCGCGCCTTCGCGCGCTCGACGTAAAGCAGCAAACCCTCGCCACGGTTCTCCATCAGGTCTACGCGAGCACCGGTCGCCTCAGCAACGCGCCGGCCAATTCTTTGCAGTGCAGCCCGAGCATTGGGCAATGCCACCCCGCGTTCTTCCAGCGGCAGATACGTGAGGTCGATATCCACCGAGAGCCGAGGAAGGTCACGAACGAACAGATTGATTGCTGTACCGCCTTTCAAGGCGAAGCATGGCTCTTCCGCCACCAGCGGCAACGTGGAAACCAGCAACCGAACCTGTGCTTCGTAGATCGGTCTAGCCATGGAGCAAGCTCCGGCTGACCGTGATGCCGTATTGCGGGTGCATAGCGCCCCCAGCCCACAGCTGGCGTTTGCCACTCCCCAGGTTGAGCTGATCTCGATCCAGGCGCTCGGTCCAGGGATGTTTGTAGTACTCGCCCAGCAAAAGAACGAGGCGACTAGCCTTGACCGAGCGGCATGCCGCCAGCAATCGGTTCATGCGCTTGGGACGCAGCGTCAGCAGTGATTCCATCGCGTGCTGCAACTGCTCAAAACTGTGCTCATCCCTGACTAGACTCGCGAGTTCGATAGCAGCCTGTTCGGGGCAAGACACCTTCAATTGCTGGTCTTGCCAGTCCACCATTTGCCAAGCGACATCACTAACATCTTCAACAAAGGGGCTTGCTCGGTGCAGTGAGACCTCCGGGCCCCAGTCCCGTCGCTTGAACCAGGCAGGAAGCTGAAATTTTGGTTCCGAGAAGAGAGTTACCTGTGGTCCCCTGCCAAAGCTTCCGCTTCCATATCCCCCCGCACCGAATCCGACGTTCTGACTATAGCCCTGCATAGCAAGAGCTGTGATGCCGCCCGGCCATACGGGCGCTTTGACCTGCTGCAGGCCCCAGATAGCCCCCTGCCAAGTCGGCTTTCCTCTGCTCGCCGCATAGCCCCCCACGCCCACTCGCTGGAGCCAGCCCGAACGCACGTAGTGCTTGGCAAGATCGCGGCTGACGCTGCGCTGTTCCAGCCAGGCGTTCCCGACGACGGCTCCTTGCGGGAGCTCAGCTATTAGGTTTGAAATGCGCGTCATAGAGGTAGCAATATTACCCTCGTGTGCGCGCATGTAAACCCTTGATCAGAGACGTCGCCCAATTTCGCGAAACCATAGCTCGACTTCGCCATCCGGATCGCGTTCCCGAATGCGGGTTGCCGTCATCCTCGCAAACGCGAAGCTGAGCTTCTGCTTGGACTTGGAATCGCCCATCGGGTTGTCCAATCCTCGGTGTCGAGCAAACGCAAGGCCGAATGCCTTTGGCGGCGCGGGGCTCTGGTCATCTGGATGATCGACAACGTCGATGCCGAACCCGAATTCGTCTTCCACCGCATCGCTGTGCAGGTAGCATTCGATTTCGTGCTTCCGGGTCAAAGTCGCCCAGGAATTCAGGTCGTCAGTACGTGCATTCACCTCATCGACAGCGGCCTGATACTTTCCAACGTCACTGTCGTAGATGTGGACCTCGGGACGACCCAAACCCTTCAAGTAGTGCTCAGTCACCCAGTGCTTGAGTGTCGAACCCCCAGCCACGACGAACGCGCAGCGTGTATCCGTCGACAAGTCTGGGATCGTCGGATCCTCTTGATGGAACGCTCGGCTCAACCCCTGCAGCGCCGCGACGTCCGTTGGGCCCTCTACGCACACCAGAACTTTCACCCGACTGTCTGGCAACAAGCCGAGCGTCTCTGCAACATTACCAAAGACAGCTGCACCTGACCCGATGTCAGGCGTTTGAAACGGCTGGCCATGAAGAAACCGCACGCTGTCAGCCGGCAATTCGCTCGCAAGCCCCGGGCTGTGCGTCGTCAGGATTACCTGACAGCCATCCTCGGCAGCCAAAGTCTTGAACGCATCGATCAGAATCCGCTGATTAGTCGGGTGCTGAGATGTTTCAGGCTCCTCCACCCCGTAGATGATTTGTGCTCTGGACGAAGTCGCCATCTTGCGCTCGGCTTCCGCCTTGAAGAAACTCACCAGGATCAGCCGCCGCACGCCACTGCCCCGCTTGTTCAGTGGGATGTTCTCGTCAGTTTCCATACCCATGCTGAACAGCCCGTTCCACTTGGCCGGGGTCGGCGGCGTGAAACGCGGCGACAGCGACTGCGCGAGGTTCGAGTCAATGGATTGCAGTGCCTTGTGTGTCAGATCGGCAATCTCCTCCGCGCGCTCCTGGACTTTGTGCTGGATGGTTTCGATTTCAGCCTTGACCTCCGCGATAGCCGAAGCAATGGCCGCCTTCATTGGCGTCTGTACTTCACCGTCAGAATCTTTGCTAGGCCGGTCGCTCTGAAACAGAGCGAATATCGGCAAATGCCGCTCAACCTGCTCCCAGATGCGCTTGCTATCCTCCTTCGGCTTCGAGATTGGAATCCCCACTTCGCCAAGCTCCAGATCTTCAACCGAGCTCCATAACGCATGCCGCATCGCAGGGTTTCCCTTCAACGGCCCGTCCGGGACGCGCAGTTTGACCAGCTCCTGCAAATCCTTCTCCTTGAGCTCCAGCAGATTATTGAGCCCCTCGACGCGCGGGTGATTGGCGACAATGAATGCGTCCTCACTCGGCTTGGACTTGCTGCAGTCGAAGTCCTTGCGAATCACAAGTGTCCCCGCCTGACTCAGCAGGTATTCGCCCGCAAGCGTCGTCGGTGCTCCTGAATCCAGAGTGAGCTCGTGCGGCAATTGGTCAAATTCGGCGGTGATAACGGCTACCGACGAATCGGTTCTGACGCTCGCATCCGACGACTCCATCTTCACAACATCACTGTTGAAGAAAATCTCCAGTGCTTCGAGCACAGTTGATTTACCAACATCGTTACGGCCGATGATGGTGGTCACATCATCGAACGCCAGACGGCGAGGCTCAGCGTAGGCGCGAAAATTCTCCAAAGTGATAGCTTTTAGGCGCATGGCATATTCCCCAGCAGTGTCATACGGGGCGTCGCGAGTGCGGCAAGCGTTTTCATCGCGATCGAGCGCTCTTCCCCGTAACCGCCTTCACTTCCGCCAGCAGATCCCCGAACTTGCCGTAGTTGACCTTCACGCCATCGTCGAGGTCGAGGGTGATGCGTTGGTCGGCGTAGTGGCGGAGGTTTTCGTCGTAGCGGCGGAGTTCGTCGAGTTGTTTGGTGAGTTTGTCGCGTTGTTTTTGCAGGCGTTTGGTTTCGGCACTGGAGGTGGCGGCGTGGATGTCTTGTTCGAGGCTGTCGATGCGGGATTGCATGCGGGACTGGAGGGGGACGACGTATTCCATGCGCATACGGGAGAGTGTGCCGGCGTTGTAGCGGTGCAGGTACACGAGGGCTTCGAAGGCTTTGTGTTTGCCGGAGCTGAACAGCCAGTAGATGGGCCGCTTTTTGTAGGTTTGCAGGTGGTCTTTGTAGAGGTCGCGGCTGAGGTAGCGACGGATGGTGTCGTCGGCGGATTCGCTGGCTTTTTGCCCCAAGGATTCGGCGAGCCAGGCCATGTTTTCGGCCTCCGTCTCCTCGCCCCAGACGACGCGGACGAATTCGCGGATGCGGTTGGCGCCGTCGTCGTCGAACCAGGCTTCGTCGGTGATGGGGACGATGCCGTCGTCGTCGGCCGGGAAGGTGGTGTAGCGACTGGGGTCGAAGCCCTCGTTGCCGGCGTGGGCGTAGATCAGGCCGGGGGAGTCTAGGCTGTAGCGGCCCATCATACAGCCAACAGAAAAGGAAACAAGCTCAACAGAAGCATCTTTTCTGGCAAAGGTCATTTTGACCTCGCAATCAGGTTCTGAACGGTAGCGATAATCTAGATTCGACGTAAGAGTGATTTCACTTTTGTCTACCGCATAAGAGAGATCATTTGAAAGACCAAAACACTCAATGAACGCCGAGTTGTTATCTTCCTCCAGCGCCTGTGCCCGAGCGGCGTGTTCTTCAACCCGAGTAATCCAACCACCGAAATTATGTTGAATCCCACCCCCTCCGGCTTGGGGGTTCGAAATCAACGGATGTGCATTGAAGTTCCATGACCTTTCATACATATCCCAGTCATCTTCCGATATTTTGATTAGTTCACGAACATTTTTCTCGATTCTTCGAGCAATGCTTTGTGATTTACTTAGCAGCAACGGCAGACTCTCAAAATTACCAACCTGAAAACTCATTGTTGGATTTAGAGCTGGCGCCAGCTCTCGAACAATTGGCGTATTACAAAAACCCAAAATGAAATGAAGAGAAAAAGCACCCGCTTTATTAAAAGCGGACATGCCTTTGGCTTCAGGAATGAAACCTTGTTCGAAATACCGAAAGGCAGGCTGCCCTGATGCAATGTCCGACCAGCTTATTGACTCATTGAAATATCTTTCCTTAGCCCGAACCGGCGAGCCGCAGAAATGCAAATCGACATTATTGTACTTATGGATATCCAATCCCCGACGCTCCCAATTTACTAAATAATCCTTATTTCCAGACCATTTCCTAAATCCCCCGCCTTTATTACATGGGAACCACTTGCGTTGAGTTTGTTCTGCATGATCCTGAGACTGAACATGATAGGCAACCTTGCGTTGATCAATCTCGAACCAATAACGCAAGAATCTATCATTGTTCCCTGTCTGCAGTCCTGCTGCTGCGTGAAGCAAGTCCCCAAGCAACGCACCATCCTCGTACATTTTTACTATGCTACCCGGCAGCCAATAGGCTATCGGGCTTCCTGGAATTTTAATTAAATCGGCCTGAGACTTATTTTCAAATCTCATTGATCCAGATTTAAGTGCAGCATCTTTCTCAGTTTCACTGCCTTCTGTTAGACGCAGAAAAACAGGCTTGTATGACGGCGCCCCACTATTCAGGACAGTGAAAGCAGTGGCTTTTACAACCTCTCCGGATATTTCTGAGAACGCCCTCGCTCCCAAATGAGCCATCGAAAAAATCAATTTTCTTTCAATAATCTCAGTCCGAATTTGTTCAAATCGCGGCAAGAACATCCAACTATGCATGGTCACCATGCTGATTTGTCCAGAGGACTTACACCAACCAAAACCTCGCTCAATAAACATAGCGAATAAATCCGCCTTGCTAGCCGGGAAAGCCTTTTTCGCCCAAGCTTTGATGTCGGCATTCATGCCTTTGCCTCCCATATATGGAGGATTCGCCACCACCGCATCAAAAGCTTTCGCTAGTACCTCCGCCTGCGCCACCAGTAGCAGGAGAGTCTCCGCCGCATCCCGCCCCAG
>NZ_JAVRIB010000014.1:0-79814 GCF_031846275.1 Spectribacter hydrogenoxidans | reverse complement strand
GGTTTCCCATGCAGACAAAAAGAACTCGCATCAACGCAATCCGGGGTCCGGCAGAAATAACGGGCCGCAGTTTACAACGGACCGGTTTCAGTCCGGTTGTAAGCGAGCAACCACGCACGCAAGGTCCTCGGCGGTATCCACGCCCGGCCCTGGCGTCTGCTCGGACTCGACCACCAGCAACCGCATGCCCATCGCCAGTGCCCGCAGTTGCTCGAGCGATTCGCATCGCTCCAGATCACCGGCTGGCGCGGCCGCGAAGCGTGCCAGAGCGCCGACGCGATAGGCGTAGATTCCCAGATGGCGGAATGCCGGTGGCGGCCCGTCGACCGAGTCGCGGCGGTGCGGAATCGGCGCGCGGCTGAAGTAGAGCGCTCGCCCCGCCTGGTCGCGAACCACCTTGACCACGTTCGGATTCTCGAACTCGGCGGCATCATGGATGGGCACGCAGGCGGTGGCGATGTCGGCGTCCGGCGCGCCGGCCAGCGCCGATGCCACCTGGGCAATCAGCGAGCCCGGCATCAGGGGCTCGTCGCCCTGCAGATTGACGACGATGGCGTCGTCGGGCCATTCGAGTCGGGCGACCAGCTCGGCGAGGCGATCACTGCCCGCGGCATGGTCGGCAGCGGTCATCGCCGCCCGGGCGCCGGCTGCCTCCGCCGCGGCGTATACCCGTGCGTCATCTGTGGCCACCCAGATGTCCTCGGTGCCGGACTCCCGGGCCCGGTCGATCACATGGGCCAGCATCGGCCGCCCGGCGATCGGCAGCAGCACCTTGCCCGGCAATCGGGTGGAGGCGTAGCGAGCGGGAATGACCACGCGGAAGTTCATGCCAGCCACCGATCCAGCAAGGCATCAACGGCCGTTTCGGCCTCCGCGGTGAATGTTGCCGTTACCGGCACATACCACCAGTCCGGCGCGGCAAAGGCTGCGCATTTGACCGCATCCTTTTCCGTCATCAGCACCGGCATGTCGTCATCGAAGGCCAGCTCCGCCGGTCGGAATGAATGGTGATCGGCAAACGGATGCGGCAGCACCTCGATCCCGGCTGCGGTCAGCATGGCGAAGAACCGCGCGGGATCGCCGATACCCGCCACCGCATGGGCCCGTTGTCCCGCGAGCGACGCGAACGGCCGTTGCTGGTCGATGCCATCCACCCGCCGCCAGTCACCGGGGCACAGGCGGAAGTCACCCGCCGACCCCTGGGTCAACGACAGGTCCGCCAACCGCATTCGCCGCACCGGTTCCCGCAGGGGACCCGCGGGCAGCAGCCAGCCATTACCGTGACCACGGGCGTCATCGCGAACCACGACTTCGGCATCCCGGCGCAAGCGGTAGTGCTGGAGGCCGTCGTCGCTGAGAATGCAGTCCACCCCGGCCTCCGAGACCAGCGCCTCGGCGGCGGCAACCCGGTCTGGCGACACCATCACCGGGCAGGCCGCGCGGCGGGCGAGCAGCAGCGGCTCGTCGCCGACCAGTCCAGCGTCGGCATCCATGGTGACGCGGTATGGCCGGTCACCGGACCGTCCCCCATAGCCTCGTGTCACGATGCCGGGTCGGCGTCCCCGGACGCGCGCCCGGGCCGCCAGCTCGGCCACCAGCGGGGTCTTGCCGGTGCCGCCAACAGTGATGTTGCCCACGATCAGCACCGGCACACCGGGGTGCCGCGATGCCAGCCAGCCGCGCGCGTAGGCGACCCGTCGGATCGCGACCACCGCGCCGTAGAGCCAGGCCAGCGGCAGCAGCAATGCGGTCCAGCCCCGACCGGCGTACCAGGCCCGCTCGATGGCGGCCCGGATCACGACTCGTCACGGAACTGCATGTCGTGCAGCATCCGGTAATGGCCTTCACGGGCCATCAGGTCATCGTGCCGGCCCCGTTCGACGATCGCCCCGTCGTGCATCACCACGATCAGGTCGGCGTCCCGGATGGTCGATAGCCGATGCGCGATCACTAGTGTGGTGCGATTGGCCATCAGCGCCTCCAGGCCCTGCTGGATGGCTCGCTCGGACTCGGTGTCCAGCGACGAGGTGGCTTCGTCGAGGATCAGCACCGGCGCGTCCTTGAGCAGCGCCCGGGCAATGGCCAGGCGCTGGCGCTGACCGCCGGAAAGCATGATGCCGTTCTGTCCGACTTCGGTGTCGTAGCCGTCCGGCAGGCCCTCGATGAATTCGGCTGCATGAGCACGGCGCGCCGCCGAGATCACGTCCTCACGGTCGTGGTCGGCCAGCGAACCATAGGCAATGTTTCTGGCGACGGTATCGTTGAACAGCACCACGTTCTGGTCAACCAGGCTTACCTGATCCCGCAGATCGCGGCGCCGGTATTCCTGCAGCGGCACGCCGTCGAGCCGGATTACGCCCCGGGTAGGATCGTAGAAGCGCGGCAGCAGGGACAGCAACGTGCTCTTGCCGCTGCCGGAGCGCCCGACGAAGGCCACCGTCTGTCCGGCGCCCACCGTCAGGTCGATGTCCCGCAGCACGTCGCGCCGGGTGCCGGGATAACGGAACCACACCGATGTCATGTCGAGATCGCCCCGGGCCCGTTCGGCCAGTGGCCGCTCACCGCCGGCATCCTCGGCGCTTTCATCCAGAAGTTCGAAGATGGCACCGGCTGCGGCCACCCCCTGCTGGATCACCGCGTTGACATTGGTCAGCCGCTTGATCGGCCCCATCAGCGCCATCATGGCGCCGAAGAAGGCCGCCAGATCCCCCGGTGACATCACCCCGCCGCCGCTTTCGTTGATGGCGAACCACACCACCAGGGAAACGGCGATGGCGGCAATCAGCTGGATCACCGGCACGCTGGCCGCCTGGGTGGTGGCCATGCGCATGGACATGCGCCGGTTGCGTTCGTTGGCCTGGGCAAAGTGCTCGCGCTCGTACTCTTCGCCGCCGAACACCTTGACCACCCGCTGGCCGGTGAGCACTTCCTCGCTGATGTGGGTGAGATCGCCCATCGAGGACTGGATGCGCATGCTGTAGCGCCGGAAGCGGTGACTGACCAGCCGCATGATGCCCATAATCGCGGGCCCCACCGTCAGCGTCAGCAGCGCCAGCGCCCAGTTCAGATAGAGCATCAACCCGATGAACCCCACCACCCGTAGCGAGTCCTGCACCACGATAGTGATGGCGCTGGTCGATGCTTCGCGGATCTGGGCGGTGTAGTAGGTCAGCTTGGCGGTCATCTTGCCCGAGGCATTGACATCGAAAAAGGCCACCGGCAGCCGCAGGAACTGATCGAAGACATCGGCACGCAACAGGTAGATCACCTGATTGGCCACCCACTCCATCCCGTAGCGGGCGAAGAACCCGGCCACACCGCGGGCGAGGAACAACAGCAGCAGGAATATCGGCATCCAGCGGATCAGGAACGGGTCCCGCTCCACGATGCTGCCGTCGAGCAGCGGCTTGAGGATGTAGATCAGTGCGGTATCCGCGGCCGCGAACAGCCCCATGCCAACGCCGGCCAGCAGCAGCCAGTGCCAATAGCGCAGGCTGTAGCGCAACAGGCGCGGATAGACCTCCCTGGTCAGATACCGGGTTTCGATCTTCGGAGTCCCGCTCATGAGTTATCGTCCGATGGCTGCGGCTGGGTCGCGATGTCGATGCGGCCGAAACCGGCCGCGGCAGCTGCGTCCATCACGGTCACCACACTCTGATGACTGGCGCGGGCGTCGGCACGCACGCGCAGCGCCTGCGACCGGTCCACCATGTCCGCCAGAGCTGCCATCAGGGCATCGCGGCTGACCAGACGATGACCGTCGACATGGGGATTGCCGCCGGCATCCACCACCACTTCCGGCAGGGCTTCCGGCTCGGCCGGTTCGGCCCCGGCAATCGGCAGTTGCAGGGTCAGCCCGGCATCCTCGACAAACGTGGTGGTCACCATGAAGAAGATCAGCAGCAGGAACACCACGTCGATCAGCGGCGTCAGCCCGATCTGGGGCTCTTCCAGCCGGCGGCGGGCGAGCTTCACGCGGGGGCCGGCGCGCCGAGACGATCCGCCAGGCGGATCGCGCGGGTTTCCATGCGCATCACCAGGTCATCCACCCGGCCGCGCAGGGTGCGGTAGAGCACCAGTGCGGGAATCGCCACGCACAGCCCGGCCGCCGTGGTCAGCAGCGCCTCGGAAATGCCTCCGGCCAGCGGCTGGGCGTCGCCCACCCCGGCTGCGGTAATCGCGGCGAACACCTTGATCATGCCGATTACCGTACCCAGCAGCCCCAGCAGCGGCGCGACCGCGGCAATCGTGCCCAGGGTGTTGAGGTAGCGCTCCAGCTCGTGCACGACTTCACGCCCGGCCTCCTCGATGCGTTCCCGGATGACGCGGGGATCATCACCGCGCACGGCCAGCCCCGCGGCCAGAATCCGCCCCAGCGGGCTGTCCTCATGCAGGGACTTCAATTCACCGGCACTCAATGGCCGGGCGGCCAGCGAGTCCAGCCGCTGGTCGATGCGGGCCGGCAGCACCAGCGACACACGCAGTGCCCAGGCCCGTTCCAGCCCGATTGCCAGCGCGCCGATCGAGCACAGCAGCAAGGGCAGCATCACCCACCCGCCGGCGACCACCAGTTCCCACATCGTTATCGTCCCTCTTCCGGTTGCACGCATGATAGTGACCCGGACCCGGCGCGACCAGCCGAGCCACACACCGGGCGATGCCAGAACCGCCGATACCGGATGCGCCAGCGACTGACATTCACCGGTTGGCCGGGCCGCAGGTCGAACCGCACCGCCCCGACCCGGCCGGTATGCAGCACTCCCGCACCAACCTGCTGGTAGCGCGCCACCACGGCCGGATCCGGAAACCCCCACCGATTGCGCCAGCCGGCCGGAACCACCGCGAATGCCGGCGCGGCCGCCTGAACGAAAGCGGTGGTGGAGGAACTGTCGCTGCCATGATGGGGCACGACCAGGATATCGGCCGCCAGACCCTCGGCTTCACGCTCCAGCAGGGCCTGCTCCGCCGGGGCCTCGATATCCCCGGTCAACAACACGGAGCCACCGGCGCCCGAAATCCGCAGCACGCAGGACCCGTCGTTGTCCTGGCCGCCGGGTGTGGTCGGATGCAGCATCCGGAATTCCACGCCATCCCAGTGCCAGGCCTGTCCGGCCAGACAAGGCCGATCCGTCGCCGCACCCACCGCCTGCCCCACCGGCATGGCAGACCGGATCGCCGGCCAGCCGCCGCGATGGTCGATATCCCCGTGACTGATCACCACCCGGTCCAGCCGGCGAATGCCCTGCGACTTCAGGTACGGAAGCACCAACGCGCGACCGGTATCGAAGCCGGACCGGTAACGCGGTCCGGCATCGAACAGCAGCGTATGGCCGGCGGTTCGCACGACTGCCGATAATCCCTGCCCCACGTCCAGCACAGCGAGGTTGAATGCGCCGGGCGGCGGCGCCAGCGGGACCATCATCAGCGGCAGGAGTCCGATGGCACCGAGCCACCGGGCCGGGATGCCGCGCGGCGCCAGCCACCAGGCCAGACCAACCAGGGCAATCAACAGCGTCCAGACTGGCGGCGCCGTCAGCGATACCTGTGCCATCGGCAGCTCGGCCAGCCAAGCCAGACTCCGCCAGCCGGTTGCCAGCGAGGCTTCCACCAGACGCAGCAGCGGCGCACCCAGGTCGGGCCAGATCAGCGCGAGCCCGGCGGTTCCCAGCACCGCCGGCACCACCACCGCGAACGCCGGAATCAGGACCGCATTGGCTAGCGGCGCCACGATCGAGGCCTGGCCGAACCAGAACAGCGTCAGGGGCGTCAGCGCCAGCACCAGCGCCGGCTGCCACCACAGCCAGCGGCGCCAGCCGCCGCTTCCGAGCCGTCCGCGCAACAGGTAGAGAATCCAGGCCACCGCGGCAAACGACAACCAGAAACCGGGCGCCAGCACCGCCGCCGGATCTCTCATGAGCACCGCCAGCCCTGCCAGGGCCAGCACCCGGGACGGGAGCACCGGGCGCCGCAGCACCAGCGCGACCAGCACCACCGCCACCATCAACAACGCCCGCTGGGTGGGCAGCGCGAAGCCCGCGAAGGCGGCGTAACCGAAAGCCGCCAGGCCGCTGCCCAGCGCCGCCACGGTCAGCACCGGTGGATTCATGCCTGCCGGCAGCCAGGGCAAGGCCCGGCGCAGCCCCAGGAACACCAGCGTTGCCAGCAACCCGATGTGCAACCCGGAAATGGCCATCAGGTGGCTGGTGCCGGTATGGCGCAGTACCTGCCAGTCCACGTCGGTCAGCGCCGATCGATCCCCGAGAACCAGGCCCCGGATCAGCGCTGCGCCAATACCCTCATCCAGCGCCGCCTTCAGCTGCTCGCTGGCTGCCTGCCGCCAGCGGTTGACTGACCACGGCGCGTCGGCATCGCAGCGCCGGCCTGCCTCCACATAGCCGGTGGCGTGCAGATGCTGCCGCCACAACCAGCCCTCGTAATCGAAACTGCCGGGATTGGCCGAACCCTGGGGCACCGACAACTGGGCTGTGAACTGCCAGCAGTCGCCGGACCGCAGCGGCGGATGCTCGCCGTACCAGGCCAGTCGGGAACGGGCGGGATCGGCGTCGGATTGGAGCACGAAGCGCGTGCGGATGGCATCGCGTTCGGGCAGTGACGCCACGCGGCCAGTCAGGGTTCTCGTATCGCCCTCCGCGGCTACCGGCAACCGCGCCGACAGGCGCTGCTCGGCGTCGATAATGGCCCAGCTCGCACCCAGCACCGCCGCCAGCCAGATTGCATGGCCGGGCCAGCGGACCAGGCCCGGCAACAACAGCATTGCCGGCAGCCACAGAGGCGGCAGCGTGGCCAGTTGGTGGACAGCCAGCACACCAGCCAGGAAGGCCAGCGCCAGCAGGCGGACGTCGCGGGCGCCGGTCAGTCCTCGGGCGGACCCAGCCTGCCGTCCTCCAGCGCCCATATCCGGTCCGTACGGCCCGCAAGACTACGGTCATGGGTGGCCATGACCAGACTGGTCCCGAGTTCGCGGTTGAGTTCGAGCATCTGCTCGAACACTACCACCGCCGTGCGGTGGTCGAGGTTGCCGGTCGGTTCGTCCGCCAGAATGCAGGCGGGCCGGGTGACTAGCGCCCGCGCCACGGCGGCGCGTTGCCGTTCACCGCCCGAAAGCTCCGACGGCTTGTGGGTTAGTCGCTTGCCCAGCCCCACCCGGTCCAGCACCTGCTCGGCCGCGGCATAGGCCTGCGCCGCGGGTTCGCGCCGCACCAGCAGCGGCATGGCCACGTTTTCCACCGCGGTGAATTCGGGCAGCAAATGATGAAACTGGTAGATAAAGCCCAACTGCCGATTGCGCAGCCGACCGCGCTCGGCATCCGACAGCGCGGTCATGTCGTGGCCGCCCACCTGTACCCGCCCTTCGGTGGGCTGATCCAGGCCGCCGAGCAGATGCAGCAGCGTGCTCTTGCCCGAGCCGGACGCTCCCACGATCGCCACGCACTGGCCGCGCGCCACCTCCAGCGACACGTTATCCAGCACCCGAATCGGGGCCTGGACCTCATCGAAAACCTTGCACAGACCGGTGCAGGCGACCGCGACGTCATCACTCATAACGCAGTGCCTCCGCCGGCTGCACCCGGGCCGCACGCCAGGCCGGATAGAGCGTGGACAGGAAACTCAGCACCAGCGTCAGTATCGATACCTGAATCACATCCTCGAGATGAAGTTCACCGCGCAACTGACTGATGTAATAAACATCCGCGGACAATAAATCGGTGCTGAGCAGACGCTCGATCAGGGGCACGATGTTCTCGATATTCAGCGACAGCAAGACCCCGAGGAACACCCCGATCACCGTGCCGATCACCCCGATCAGGCTGCCCTGGATCACGAAGATCGCCATCACCGAGCGCGGGCTCAGCCCGAGGGTGCGTAGAATGGCGATGTCGCCCTGCTTGTCGGTGACCAGCATTACCAGCATCGACACGATGTTGAATGCCGCCACCGCGATGATCAGCGACAGGATGATGAACATCACCGTCTTCTCGGTGGCGATGGCGTGGAAGAAGCTGGCGTGCTGGCGCGTCCAGTCGGAAATCCGCAGCCCCGGCGGCAGCCGGCCCTGCAACCGGTCGCTGACCCGCGGGGCATCGAACATGTCATCCAGCTTCAGCCGCACGCCGCTGGCCCCGTCGCCCATGCGATAGAGCCGGGCGGCATCGCGCATGTGGATCATCACCATGCCGCGGTCGTATTCATACATACCGACCTCGAACATCCCCACCACGGTGAAGCGCCGGAACCGCGGCACGATGCCCGCCGGCGTGGTGGTGGCCTGGGGAATCATCAGGTCCACGGTATCGTCCATGCCCACGCCCAGCATGCGCGCCAGTTCGGCGCCCAGCACGATCCCGTACTCGCCGGCCTCCAGCGCCGCCAGCGACCCCGCCGTCATGTGAGTGCTGACTTCCGAGACCGCGGTTTCCTCCTCGGGCAGCACGCCGCGGATCAGGGTGCCGCTCATGTCGCTGCCGGAACGCAGCATCCCCTCGCCGCTGACAAACGGCGCCACGCCGGCCACGCCCGACGCCTGCTCCCGTACCTGGTCGGCCACCGTGGACCAGTCCTCGATCACCCCGTCACTGCCGCTGACGGTCACGTGCGAAGCCATACCCAGAATGCGGTCGCGCAATTCGGTCTCGAACCCGTTCATCACCGATAGCACCGTGATCAGCAGCAGCACGGCCAGCGCTATGCCGCCCATGGAAATGGCCGATATGAAGGAGATGAAATGGTTTCGCCGCTTGGCCCGGGTATACCGGAGACCGAGGTGCAGTTCGAGGGGACTCAACATGGCCGCGCATTTAAGCACAGGTGACGCCATCGCCGCAGGCGCTTGCCGCCCCGGACAGGAAAGGCAGTGGTATATTCATGAGGTCATGCGCATTCTTGTGTTGCTACTGATTGGTGCGAGCGGTCTGGCGGCGGCCCCGTCGGCCGTGGCCCAGCCGCCGGCGTCAACCACCACCGGCACCGTGGTCGCGGTACCCGATGGCTCTGACAACGCGCGGCCACAGGCGTTGCCCGGCCGCGGGGTTTCCATGCAGACCGTGCGCCAGCGCTTCGGCGCACCAGAACGCCGCCATCCGGCCGTGGGCGACCCGCCGATCACCCGCTGGGACTATGCCGATTTCCGCGTATTCTTCGAGCACGATCGGGTGCTGCACGCGGTGGTTCCGGGGGATTTCCCCACCATCCGCCACCGTGACGAACTCGCCAGCGGGCACTGAGTGAGCGCCTACCTGCCGCCGGAATGGGCGGCGCAGACCGCTACCCTGCTTGTCTGGCCGCGGGCCGACGGCGACTGGGGTAACGGCCTGGCCGCCGCGCGCGACGTCCATGCCCATATGGCCACGGCCCTGGCGGCGTACCAGAGCGTGCTGCTGCTGGCGTCCGACACCGAGGCCCGCCGCGACATCGAGCACCGGCTCGATCCGGCCGGCACCGACACCATCCGCATCATCGACTGCCCGACAGACGATATCTGGATCCGCGATTACGGCCCCCTGACCGTGATACGCGACGGTCGGCAGACCGCGCTGGATTTCCGCTTCGACGGCTGGGGCCGCAAGTTCCCGTCCCGGCGCGATGACGACATCACCAGACAGCTGACGGCCGGGGGCTGGCTCGGCGACGCCATCCACCAGCCCGAAACCCTGGTACTGGAAGGCGGCAGCCTGGAGGTGGACGGCCGCGGCGCCCTGCTCACCACCCGCCGCTGCCTGCTGGACGAAAACCGCAACCCGGGCACCGACCGGGCGGCATTCGAGGCCCTGTTCGCCGACCGCTTCGGTGTCGACTGCGTTCACTGGCTCAATCACGGCGAGCTGTCCGGCGACGATACCGACGGCCACATCGATACCCTGGCCCGCTTCGTTCCCGGCAACGGCATCGTGTATCAGGGCTGCGGCGATCCCGACGACGACCACTATCAGCCCCTGCAGGCCATGGCCGCCGAGCTGGCAGCGCTGCGCAACGCCTCGGGCCAGCCGTATGCCCTGCATGAGCTGCCGCTGCCGGCGCCGATTCGCGACCCCGATGACGGGCACCGCCTGCCGGCCGGCTACGCCAATTTCCTGATCGCCAATGGCTGCGTGCTGATGCCTGCCTTCGAAGACCCGGCCGACGCCGTCGCCCGGGCCGTGCTGGCCGCGGCCTTCCCCGATCGGCGCATCATCCCCATCGATTGCCGGGCCCTGATCCGGCAGAATGGCGGTATTCACTGCGCTGCCATGCAGCTACCCGCGGCCCCCGACCATGAGTGAACGCATCCTGCGCGCCGGCATCGTCCAGCACGCCTGTCAGCCGGACGCGGCGGCCAACCTGGCCACGTCCCTCGCCGGTATCGAATCCGCTGCCGCGGCCGGCGCGCAGCTGGTGATACTGCCGGAACTGCACAATCACCCCTACTTCTGCCGGGTCGAGGATCCGGCCCAGTTTGATCTGGCCGAGCCGATCCCCGGCCCCACCACCGAACGGCTGGCCGCTGCGGCCCGGGCCAACAGCATCGTGGTGGTGGGCTCGCTGTTCGAACGCCGCGCCCCGGGCCTGTTTCACAACACCGCCGTGGTGCTCGACCGCGACGGCCGGCTGGCCGGACGTTATCGCAAGATGCATATCCCGGATGATCCCGCCTTCTACGAGAAGTTCTACTTCACCCCGGGCGATCTCGGCTTCGAACCCATCGATACCAGCATCGGCCGCCTCGGCGTGCTGGTCTGCTGGGACCAGTGGTACCCGGAGGCCGCCCGGCTGATGGCCCTGGCCGGCGCGGAAGTGCTGATCTACCCCAGCGCCATCGGCTGGGACGATCGCGACGAACCCGACGAACGCGCCCGCCAGCACGGCGCCTGGCAGACGGTGCAGCGGGGCCACGCAGTAGCCAATCACCTGCCGGTGATCGCCAGCAACCGGGTCGGCGTGGAAGGCGACGGCAACGACCGTATCCGCTTCTGGGGTGCGAGCTTCGCCGTCGATCCCCAGGGCGGCCTGCTCGCCGAGGCCGGCGACGGGGCGGAGACGCTAATCGTGGATCTGCCCACCGGCCGCACCGAATCGCTGCGGCGCATGTGGCCGTTCCTGCGGGATCGCCGGATCGACGCCTATGCCGATCTGACCCGGCGCTACCGGGACGGCTGAGGCACCAGAGGCGGCGACACCTGCGGGCGATTGACCGCCGGATGATCTTTCCGCGGCCACTTGCCAGCGTGACTCACGGCATCGATGGGCGCGACATGTTCATCCAGCCAGCTTTGGGCGATGGCCGTGATCCCCAGAATCTCTTCCCGAAAGCAGTCCGGCAGCGCCTGCCACTTGGCATCGCTGATGGTGAATTCCCGTGGCAATGCCGGGCGCCAGACGGATGGCCTCAGCGCCGCGAATTCGGCCAGTCGATCGAGCGCGGCAAACGGCTCGCGGCACAGATCCTCGTAGCGCACCGCCAGGCAGTCATCGCGCTCGGCCCAGTCATGCCGATAGGTCTCGACGCCGTCCACCCACAGCCGTGCCCGCGCCATCAGATTGGCGCGCGCCTCGGCCAAGTCCCGGGCTTCCGAGAACCAGGCATTCCACGACGTGACCTGATTCGCGCCGCGCCGCGTGATGTAGACGTAACGCACATCATGGCCGGCCAGCGCATGGGTGAGCAGATCGTGGCCGTAAAGCAGCCACGGGTTCTTGATCAGCGCGAATCCGCCGTTGCCCGGCCGCAGGCGGCGCAGCAGCCGGGCACGGAACCAGGCCAGTTCCGCCTCGTCGAGCTGCGGGCGGTTGTAATAGCACCACTCGTGGCGACGGCAACTCCCGCGCCGCCTGGCCAGCTGACGCAACAGCCGCCGGGTATGGCGTTCCTCGCGATTGGGCAGATGGCGCGCCCGCCCGGGACGCGCCGCGGGATGCCGACTCAGCAGTTCGGTCAGCAGCGTCGAACCGCTGTTCCAGTGCCCGATGATCACGACGATCTTCACGGCGGACTCCCTGTCCGTCGGGGGCGGCCGACCCCGATGCCTGGGCCGCTTTGACCCGGACAGTCTGTGAGCCTCGCTTGACCCGACGATGACAACCGGCCGGCCCGGACGGACACACCGCCGTCACGGCCGCTGTGCGACAATGCGCCGCTTTCGACCATGGCCGATACCACCCCAAATCCCCTGACCCCGCCGGTTCCGACGCCCGGTCAGCGCGCCCGCTGGACCGGCCTGCCCGGCTGTGCCCCGGCCCTGGTGCTGGCCAATCTCGCCCGCGACCGGGACGGGCCCGTCGTGGCCGTCGTGGCCGACGAGCACCACGCGTACACCCTGGAGGAAGAGGCCCGCTACTTCGCCGGGCCGGACCTGCCGATCGACCATTTCCCGGACTGGGAGACGCTGCCCTACGACGTGTTCTCGCCGCATGCGGACATCGTGTCGGAGCGGCTGTCGATCCTGCATCGCCTGCCGCGCGCGGGCCGCGGCCTGCTGATCGTGGCCGCCGACACCCTGCTGCAGCGGCTGGCCCCGGCCGAATACATCGACGGCCGCGTGCTGATCCTGCGTACCGGGGAAACGCTGGATCCGGTCGCCATGCGCACGCGGCTGGAATCCGCGGGCTATGCGGCGGTCTCCGAGGTCCGCGCCCACGGCGAGTTCGCCCTGCGTGGCGCGGTGCTGGACCTGTTCCCGATGGGCCAGCGCGAGCCCCTGCGGCTGGACCTGTTCGACGACGAAATCGAATCCATCCGCCGCTTCGACCCCGAGACCCAGCGCTCCACCGACCGGCTGGAAGAAATCCGCCTGCTGCCAGCCCGGGAATTCCCGCTGGACGACGACGGCATCCGCGCCTTCCGCCAGCGCTATCGCCAGCGCTTCGACGGCGACCCGTCGGCGAGCATGATCTACAGCGAGGTCAGCCGCGGCATCCCGCCCGGCGGCATCGAGTACTACCTGCCGCTATTCTTCGATCAGACTGCCAGCCTGCTGGACTATCTGCCCGAACGCACCCTGATCACCGAAGTCGGTGACGTGCCCGCGGCGATGGATCGGGCCTGGCGGGAAATCGAGGACCGCTACGAACAGCGTTCGGTGGACAGCGAGCGGCCGCTGCTGGCCCCCGATCAGGCCTTCATCCCGCTGGATGACCTGAAGACGCGGCTCGGCGACCGCAGCGCCGCGGTCATTCGGCCGGACGACAGCGCTGGCGACGTGGTGTTCGCCTGCGAGCCGGTGCCCGCCATGGGCGGGGCGGACCAGGCACAGACCGGCCGTAACTTCATGCGTTTCCTGCACGAAGGCGATCGGCGCGTGCTGGTGTCGGGCGATTCCCCGGGACGGCGCGAGGCCATGCACGACTGGCTGCGGGGCCTGGGATTGCGCCCGGCCCGGGTGGAGGACTGGCAGTCGTTCGCGGCCGATGATGCCGGGCTGGCGGTCACCGCGGCGCCGCTAGAAGCCGGCGTGCTGCTACCCGGCCTGGCGATCATCGCGGAACCGGAGCTGACCGGCAGCCGGCCGCCGGCCCGCAAGCGCCGCAAGGCCACCCGCGATCCCGAAACCGCGATTCGCGAACTCACCGATCTGGCGCCGGGCTCGCCGGTGGTCCATGCGGATCACGGCGTGGGCCGGTATCTGGGCCTGACCCGCCTGAGCGCCGGCGGCGTGGAAACCGAATTCCTGGCGATGGAATACGCCGAGGGCGACAAGCTCTACGTCCCGGTCACCTCGCTGCATCTGGTCCACCGTTTCACCGGGGCTGACGCCGACACCGCGCCGCTGCACCGGCTGGGCGCCGACCGCTGGCGCAAGGCCCGCCAGCGCGCCGCGAAAAAGGCCCGCGACGTGGCCGCCGAGCTGCTGGAAGTGCAGGCCCGCCGGGCGGCGCAGCCGGGCGAGGCGCTGGTGCCGGATGCGGCGGACTACCGCCGCTTCTGCGACGGCTTCCCATTCACCGAAACCGAGGATCAGTTCACCGCCATCGAGCAGGTGCTGGCCGATCTGGCCGCCGCCACGCCGATGGATCGGGTGGTCTGCGGCGATGTCGGCTTCGGCAAGACCGAGGTGGCGCTGCGGGCGGCCTTTGCCGCCGTATCGGCCGGCTTCCAGGTATGCGTGCTGGTGCCCACCACCCTGCTGGCCCAGCAGCATGCCCAGACCTTCGCCGACCGCTTTGCCGACTGGCCGGTCAAGGTCAATTCCCTGTCCCGGTTGCGCTCCGCCAAGGAGCGGGATCAGACGATGGCCGGCATCCAGGACGGCAGCCTGGACATCGTGATCGGCACCCATCGTCTGCTCCAGAAGGACACCCGCTTCAAGCGCCTGGGCCTGCTGATCGTGGACGAGGAACACCGCTTCGGCGTACGCCACAAGGAGCGGATCAAGTCACTGCGGGCCCAGGTGGACATGCTCACGCTCACCGCCACCCCGATTCCGCGCACGCTGAACATGAGCCTGGCGGGATTGCGGGATCTGTCGATCATCGCCACGCCGCCGGAGCAGCGGCTGGCGATCCAGACCTTCGTGTCACGCCGGGATACCGTGCTGATCCAGGAAGCCTGCCGGCGCGAACTGCGCCGCGGCGGGCAGGTCTACTACCTCCATAACGAGGTGCGCGACATCGAGCGTATTGGCCGCGAGCTCAACGAGATTCTTCCCGAGGCCCGGGTGCGCATCGCCCACGGCCAGATGCGGGAACGGGATCTGGAACAGGTGATGCTGGATTTCTATCACCGCCGGTTCGACATCCTGCTGTGCACCACCATCATCGAGTCCGGCATCGACGTGCCCTCGGCCAACACCATCGTGGTGGAGCGGGCGGACAAGTTCGGGCTGGCCCAGCTGCACCAGCTGCGCGGTCGGGTCGGGCGCTCCCATCACCGGGCCTATGCCTACCTGCTCACCCCGCCGCGGGAAGCCATGACCGGCGACGCACAGAAGCGGCTGGATGCCCTGGCGTCACTCACCGATCTCGGCAGCGGCTACGCGCTGGCGACCCACGATCTAGAGATCCGCGGCGCCGGCGAACTGCTGGGCGAGGATCAGAGCGGGCAGATGACCGAAATCGGTTTCGATCTCTACCACGAGCTGCTACAGAAGGCGGTGGCAGCCTATCGCCGCGGCGAGGTGCCGGAACTCGACGAGGCCCTGTCCCAGGCCACGGAAGTGGAACTGGGCGTCAGCACGCTACTGCCCGAGGACTATATCCCGGATGTGCACGTGCGGCTGGTGCTGTACAAGCGCATCAGTGCGGCGGCGGCCGAATCCGCCCTGCGCGAACTGAAAGTGGAACTGATCGACCGCTTCGGCCTGCTGCCCGAGGAAACCGAGCACCTGTTCGACGCCGCGCGCCTGCGGCTGCGTGCCACTCCGTTGGGCATTGCCAAGGTGGAGACCGGCCCGGACGTGGGCCGGCTGCATTTCGGCAAGGCCACCCGCATCGACCCGGCCAGCCTGATCGCGCTGGTGCAGTCGGACAGCCGGCGCTACCGGCTGGACGGCGACCAGAAGCTGACCTTCTTCCGCGATATGCCGGATACCGAGCAGCGCATTGCCACCGTCGATGAATTGCTGGACCGGCTGGGCGCCGGTGAGAGCGGCACAGCATCCGCGGCCGGCTAACGCCATAGATGATCCGTGCGGGGCTGAAATGAGCCCCGGTGCGTTGCCGGGGCCCGGAATGTCGCGTATTTACCGCGATGGGCCTAAGGTGTCCAGGACTGAAACCAGGCGAAACAAAACTCGAAGACCCGAGCCGGAAGGGTTGTCAAGCAGCTCAAGAGCGCACCCATGAATCTCGGCGATACGCGCAGCGATTGCCAGGCCCAGGCCAGAGCCTTCGCCGCTTTTGTCGATACGCATGAAACGCTCCAGCACTCGCTCACGCTGCGCCAGCGGTATACCCGGACCGTGGTCATCAACGGTCACTACGACATGTTTTTCGTCTTTCCTTGCGCGGACGTCAACACAACCCCCGGAAGGCGAATAGCGGATCGCGTTACCGACCAGGTTACGCACCAACAACGGTAAAAGACCCGGCGCGGCATTCACTTGGGGCAGGGACGGCTCCAGGTCCAGACATAGCTCAACATCCCTTTGTTCCGCCAGCGGTGCCAGCATTGCCACCTCTTCGCGAAACAACGGGCCGACGGCCGTGGGTTCGAGTAAGTCGCGCGCCTGACTCGACTCGACCCGCGCGAGCGTCAACAGTTGCGAGGCTAAACGAGCGCCGGCCGCGCTAGCCGCTAGAAGATGGCGCTGACTGTATTCGCGGCTATCCTCGTCCGCGGCTTGCGCGAGAGATTCCGCATGCAGGCGGATCGCCGACAAGGGCGTGCGCAGCTCATGGGCAGCTTCATCAAGGAATCTACGTTCCCGCTTCCACGCCGCACTCAGGCGCGCGAATAGAGAATTCAGTGCCTCGACGATTGGCCGCAGGTCGGAGGGCATGCTCGGCAGCACTACCGGGTCGAGACGAGCTTCGCTCCGGCGTTGAATTTCGCCAGTCAAACGCTTTAACGGGTTTAGTCCGACCCCGACGGCGAGCCAGACAAGCAGCACCAGTACAGGCAACCCCAGGAGACTGGTCTGAATCGTATTGACTGCAATACGTTGTTCCAGTTCCTCGCGTATCTCGAGCTTCTGTCCAACTTGTACAACCCCGCGCTCCCCTGCTGCTGGCACTGAAAAGACCCGCCAAAGAGAACCCGCAAGCGCCACTGTAGTGAATCCGCGATCAGTCTCCATGAAGCGCACCAGGGGCGCGCTTTCGCTGCGGGCCCGGATGCCACCATCACGGCCGATCAGCTGAAAAGCGATCTTGCTCTCATAGGGATGCCCATAGGGGTCGTCATCGTCAGCAAAAACGGTGCCTTCGGCCGCGCGCCAAAACTCGTCGACGAGCTGCGTCTGCGGATCACCCGATGCCCGCCCGAGCGGGCTGAAACGTTTGCGCAAAACCCGGGCTGACTGCGCCAGATGTGCGTCGAATAGCTCGTCGACCTCATGATGCGCGGCACGGTAATTCGACAGAAGAAGTGCCACATCCACGCTCAACAGCACCAGCAGCAGGCCAGCGATCAAACGTGCGCGAATGGAACTCGGCTGCCATCTCACGACTACGCCGGCACCATATAACCGACACCCCGCACAGTCTTGATCAGATCGGCCGGCAACTTACGCCGCAAGCTATGGACATGTACCTGAATGGCATTGCTTTCGATGTCACTATTCCAGCCATAAACCGATGCTTCGAGGTGATCATAGGTCAACACGCGCCCTTCGTGACGCAGCAACTCGGCGAGCAGCGCGAATTGTCGCCGACTCAGATCCAGGGGGCGCCCCTTGAACCATGCTTGCCAGGCTTCAGTATTCAACTCCAGATCACCATGTGTGAGGCGACCGCTGGCCTGCCCGGCCCCGCGACGCATGGCCGCGCGCAGCCGGGCCAACAGCTCCTGCAGCGCGAACGGCTTTAGTACGTAGTCGTCGGCACCGGCATCCAAACCGTCAACACGAGCGTCGAGAGCGTCACGCGCGGTCAAGATCACCACCGGCACCGTGTACCCCTCGCGGCGGATGCCCTTGAGCAGGGCCAAGCCGTCCTGATCTGGCAGACTCAGATCGAGAACCACACCCGCAAAATCATGCGTGGCCAGCGCCGCCCGAGCTTCGCCGGCATCGGCGACGCTAACAGTCTCATACTTCGCTTGGGTCAAGGCACGCTCTAGCCCGTGCCGAAGCGATGCATCATCCTCGACCACTAGTATGCTGGGCATCGTCGATTACTCGTTCAGATTCGCCCATAGCCGATGCTGCAGGGCACGGGCCTCAGCCCGGCGGCCGGCGTCTGCCACCGGCCGCTCGGACCGATCGGACGCAGCCAGGGCTTTCTCCAGATAGGGCTTTGCCGTTTGATATTCCTCGCGCTCCTCGATCAGGAATTCGGCATAGAAATAATTCGGGTCAATGCCACCCGGGTTAATCGCCAGCGCCTGCTTGAGGTGATTCTCGGCTTTATCATCGTCGCCAAAGCTCAGCGGCCAACCCGGCACTTTGTAGTAAAGCACACCCAGGCTCGTGTGCGCGGAGCCGACAAGCGCTCGGCCGTCGATGTCAATCGCCCTTTCGTAGTCGGCACGTGCCCGCTTGACCAGACCGAGCGCGCCAAGACCGCCTTTCACGCCGGCGTAGCTGGACAACACGATGCCCTCCCAGATCAGCGCCTCGGCCCGGCCCGGATAGGCAGCCTTCAGGGCCGCAGCCTGCTTCTCCAATTCCTCGAACGCCGCCTCCTTCCTGGCCTCGTCTTCAATCTGATAGTTGGCATGCGCCCAGGCATGCTGCAGCTCGCGCAGGTCGGCGGGGAGGTCCCCGGCATGGACGGCCAGCGACAGCAGCATCAGCGCCAGGCTAATAGCGATTTTCATGACGATCTCCTTATAGAAGCTGAGGTGGCGCAATCGGCCTGCAGCGGACGACGAATGTCCGGCAATTGCTTGCGCAGCGCGTTATCGATCAATCCGGGGGCAAAGCGGTTTAGCCGCGCGAACATGCGCTCGGGCCAGCCTATGTGAACCTCGTTTTTGGGTTCGTGAATCAGCCTTGCCACCGCGACGGCGATGCGCTCGGGTGGGTCAACTGACATTTTCGCCGCCTGGTGCAGGGAACGCACGCGAGAGTCGTTGAGCGGTGTATCCACCGCCCTCGGTGCGAGAAGAACAACTGCAATGGCAGTGTCGGCCAGCTCCCGGCGCAAGGCCTCCGCGAACCCGCGCAGCGCGAACTTGGTCGCGCTATAGGCAGCGAAACCCGGGTAGCCGATGGCCCCAAAGCCTGATCCCATAAACAGGAGCATGGCTTCGCTCTGGTTCCGCAAGGTTGGCAGGAGTAGCCGCGTCAGCTGGATTGGCGCGGTCACATTGGCGGCGACGATGGTGTCGATCGCCTCCGGCGCCAGGTCTTCAAACATACCGCTGACATTGGCTCCAGCGTTATGGATCACGACATCAACACCGCTGCCCCGTGCGGCGGCAGCGGCCACCCGATCTCGCCCCGTCGCCTCGGTCAGGTCGGCTGCGACGGTGGCCACCTTGCCACCAACCTGCCGAAGTTCCGTAGCCAAGGTCTCCAGCGCCGCATGGTCACGACCGGTTAGCAGCAGTGCGGCGCCTTGCGCGGAGAGTTGGTGCGCGATCACCCGGCCAATACCGCCAGTCGCGCCCGTTAAAAGCACGCGTGCATGGGCAATGTTCATGAAGCCACCGCAGCTTCAGGCATGGGCAGCCCCCGGAACATATCGCCGTACAGGCGGTAGATGATGCGTGCAGTGTGGACCACAGCCGCTTGATCGTCTGGATCTTCGAGCCGATTCATCAGTTTCTCGAAGAATTTGATGTGGTCCTGGTCCAGTGTGCCGTGGGTGTCCAGGTAAGTGAACGCATCCCGCGGCAGACCGAGCTGCTTTCGGATGATCTCGGCGGCGGGCGTGGCCAGTTCGATGCTGGTGCCCTCAAGTACGTTAACCATGCCGAAAAAGCCCACCGGATTGCCGCGATCGATGACGTGGTAGGCGTAGGCGGTCATCAGCTCTGTGGCCATGGCCGGCGTGCCGTGGCGTACCGCTTCGGCATCACCGCCGATCATGGCGATGTCCTTGAGGATCCATTCCTGATGACCCATTTCCTCCTCGATGTACTCGCCCAACGCTTCGCGCAGCCATTCCAGTCGAGCTGGCAGCCGCGAGCCGCAGGCCATTAGCAATGGCTCCGTATGCTTGACGTGGTGGTAGGCCTGCGTGAGAAAGGCTAGATAGCTTTCGGGTGTTACCCACCCCTCGAACACAGCGCCGATGATCGGTGCCGCGCGTAGATAAGTGCGCTCGGCCTCGGTCTCGGATTGTAGTCGCGCGTAGAATGTCATTTGTTGCTCCTATGGTTGGCTTTCATGGCATGTCGCCTCCCTGAGTACATCTTGGAATCGCCCCCCATAGGCCGATTCGATAGCGGCTCTTTTTAGACGCCCGTTGGCGGTCGCTTGCCCGTTGGCAGCGGAAAACGGCGCGCTAGCCCGCAGCCAGGCGCTAACGTGGGCGTAGCCTGGTAGTTCTTGGTTAGCATGGGTGATTGCCTGCTCGATCGCCGCGTCCGCCTCCCCCGGGCTGGGCACGAGCACCGCCACGTTTCCCGGCAATGCCTCTCCGAACACCGCAGCCTGGCGCAGCGCTGGGCTTTGCAGCAGCAACGCTTCCGGCCATTCCGGGTTCACATTGCGGCCAAAACTGGTTATGAATTGGTTCTTCTTTCTTCCGCGAACGTAAAGAAATCCGTCTGAATCAAACTCGCCCAGATCACCCGTCGCGATCGCTCGCTCAACCACCGCACAGCCCAGATAACCGAGCATGGAATTGCCGGCTACACAGATTTCTCCATCATTGGCGATACGGACCCGCTGATGCGGTAGTGGTCGGCCGGCACTACCCGCGCGTTCAGCGCCCGGAAGATTGAGACTGACGACAGACGCACACTCCGACAGCCCATAGCCCTCGAATGCAGGGATGCCCGACGCTCTAGCACGCTCAACCAGCTGTGCGCCGACTCTGCCTCCCCCCACCGCAACAAACTTCAGCGACGTGGGTAACCGCGCGCCGGACTCGCGCATTTCGACCAGCGCCTTGAGCAGCTCAGGTAACAGAATCAGACTTTCCGGCTGGCTTTGTTGCAGGCACTGCAACAATCGCTCCGGCTCGAACCGGCCATCAGTCGCAAAGCCAATTTCGGACATGGGTGGGGCAATCACCGTAGCGCCGGCCATTATCGCGGCATATGCGCCAGCCACATTCTCCAGCAGCATGGCGTAGGGCATCACGCTGAGATGCCGACGTATCCGCAAAGGCTCCAGCGCTTCACGCAGCACTGCCGCGAGCGACATCACGGCCTCGTCGCCCAGACAAACTCCCTTGGGGGTACCGGTGCTCCCGGAAGTAAACGTAATCTTGCCGGTGCCGGCCGGGATAGCCTCCGGTCGCTTCACAATGCGTTGCACGACCGTGAGCCCCGCATGGGTTTGAATCGCTTTGAACCCGCGGTCAAGCGCAATAATCCGCTGTGCAGGCGACACCGCCACGGTGTCGATTGACGCGGTATCCAGCACATGCGCCAGCTGCCCATCCGAAAAAAACGGGGGCAAGGGGACGCACGCCACGCCGGCAGCACGAGCGCCAAGATCACAGGTCAACCACTCTGGAGAATTCTCAGCCAGAAGACCCAGGACTCTCACGTCGTGCGCAACGAGGTAGTCCCGCCAGCCGGCGACGTGCTTGGCCAATGCCCGAAACCCTATCGCGCCGCGCACGCCCTCGACGACGCAGCCGTCGCCGATTGAGAAGCGTCCGACCGTCACGGCAGGACGGCGTCGGCGCTGGGCGGAAACTGGCCGGTGGGAATAGCTGCCGCAAGCCGACCAGCGAAGACTCTGGGACCGAAATCGTAATATCGACCCCAGACCTCGGACCCACCGTGCAGACAAACCGGATCGGCGATACCAAGGTCCGCGGGTGTCAACCGGAGCCGACGGAAACTGTTGCTGACTCGACGGGTCGCGGTAAAGGCGACCGCCACAAATCCTCGTCCCACAAGCCACTTCGCGACCCGCGGTATCAGAAAACGGCATGCCCCAGCTCCGTCTGCTGCGAGGCCACCTACTTCGACAATATGCGCACGCCCAATCTCTATGCCGACCCGGGCCCGCAGGAGATTCTCCACCGGAGCCTCAAGATATTGCTCGAGAAACAGGGGACCTGTCTCAGCCCCCCTGAAGCCGACACATGCCCGCAGCCCCCGGGCATCATGTAGCGCGAGAAGCTGCGGGTAAAACTCGTCAATGCAGGCCTGATAATGACGTTCGTAGTGTGTGGCAACGAACTTTTCAACTATGGCGCGATCCTGCGCACCCGGACCATAGTGCGTCAGCCCTGAATTCAATGCCACCACTGGATTATTCATAGTCATCGCCCGCTCCAACCACCTGATTAGGGTCAAAGGCTAACGGACGTTACTTAAGCTTCCCTTATGCCTCCCGGTGGCATCAAAAGCACGCGTTCCAAGTCACCCTCCGTGGCTGTGTATATAGCCGGGAAGTTCGGCCCGACGAGACAAACTACGCTCGTCATGCGCACGCGATCGGCGGCTTGACCACGCTCAGAGGGCAACTTGCCGATCGCTACCCCAGGCATCTATCGCTTCATCTCGAGCATGAAACTGCTGACGGCGCCGCGCCGACGGAAGCTGAATCAAGGCCTTAGCAGCTTCCGCCGGCGCCAGAGGCGCGTTCAAGAATCCACATTCAGGCCCTAGTGGTGCGAATAAACCCGGGGGCGTCGTCTTGAAGAGTCCGAGGACGGGTACGCCACATGCTGCTGCCAGGTGCATCGGTCCGGAATCGGCAGCAATAAACCGATCGAACTGGGTGATCATCGCTGCCAGCTCGCGCAGGTTTTCGGTGCCTATCGCGACGACCTCCGAGCTAACCGCTTCACAGCCAGGTCGTACGATCTGTACCAGTATCGCCTCAGGGTGCAGCGTCCGAACCTCACGACACCATTCCACCCACCAATGTTCTGATAATTCCTTATCACCCGTCGCGTGCGCGAAAAAGCCAAAAATCGTTTTTTGGCAAGGGCTGCCTATCGCCTCCTTAAGATGGATCGAAGCTCTCTCTCGCTCTGAATCGGACATTCCGACCGCCAGATGTTCAATTCTTGTTGGCGCGGGGTCGCTAATCGCGGCGAGTAACGCAAGCGGTTCCAGCCCCATGTGGACGTTCTCGGGGGGCACTGTGACGGCATGAGTCAGTCGCAAACACTGATCTGGAGAAGCAAAACCCAGGCGATATCGGGCAGCGGCGCACAACATGGCAACGCGGTTGCTCAATGAGTGTCCATTGGGATCGACAGCTAGGTCATAGCGACGCCAGCGTAGACTCACAATCAGCGGAATTATTTTCCACAACAGGATCCCGGGCGAAGTCGGCAATTCAATGATTTTATCAACGCCGGGCAAGCCACACAGGAGACGACCGTTGTACTGACCCTGGATAAGCACATCCACGCGAGCGCTGGGAAAGGTGGCAGCCAGCGATTGCAGAAGGGGCGTCAGCAAGACGGTATTACCCAGGCGCCGATTCACGCGACACACCAGAATGCGCCGGGGCATGGGAATCGCCCCCCGCACGGGCCAGCGGGTTGCGTGTTGCCGAATGAGCAGATTTACTAGCGTCGCGCGAAGCTTGCGCCGCGACTGCCGTATCAAGCGTCTGAAGCCCTTCTCATGGTCCGCCCGCCGGTAATGTCCCACTTTTTAGCATGGCCCTGACTATGAGTTGCGCGGGAATCATGCGCAGCGGACCCTTATCGGCGCCTTAAGGTCAGAGAAACAGCGGGCGGCGTCTCGCCGGCAATGGCGTTGGAATCGGAACGTCGACCGATACCTCGACATCCGAGCGCACCGACGGTAAGAGCTGCCGTCAAGCAGGCTCTGGTCCAGTGAGATGTCAGGCGTTATGGTCGGCAAATACCAGCACGCCGTGCTTGGCCGCCCGGCGTCAGTCACGCATCGCTTCGCCGGGCCGTGACGATGCCATAACGCCAGGCCCCGGCCTGCAGGGCGCGGTACTGGCGCAGCGACGACAACCAGTTGGCGTGATGATAGTCATTGTGCAGCCGCAGCAGCCGGAACAGTCCGGCCAGCGGCGCCGTCAACAGGCCGGTGCGATAGAGGCGCCGTGCGGCGGGGCGTATGCGGTCGGTGACGTCGTCGGTCACCACTTCGTCGAAGCCGGCCCGGCGGGCGTCTGCGCCAAAGCCGTCCAGACTGGCCAGATCCGGTACCACCCACTGGCTGACCCAGGCCCGCAGCAAAGCCTCGCGATCGGCGCCCATGGCGGCCTCGGCGCGGAAGAAATCCGACACGATCAGGCGCCCGCTCGGCCGCAGCACGCGCGCGGCCTCGCGCAGGAACGCCGACTTGTCCGTGGCGTGGCAGACGCTTTCCACCGCCCAGACCACGTCGAAACTGGCATCGGCGAACGGCAGACGAGTGTAATCGCCCAGGGCGAACTCGGTGAGATCCGACACGCCCCGGCGTGCCGCCATCATGCGCGCGATGCGGACCTGATGCGGTTCCAGGGTGACCCCGGTGCAACGGGCGCCACGATCGCGGGCCAGCCAGATCGAGGAGCCACCCCAACCGGAGCCCGCATCCAGCACCCGGTCGCCCCGGCCGATGTCGGCCCGTTCCGCCAGCACGGCGTTGAGCCGGGCCAGCGACTGGGCGTGGCTGCGCACGCCGTCGTCCCAGTAGCCGTAATGCAGTGCAAGTGTGCCGCGGCCGCTCCACAGGCCGTAGTACTGCCACTGGGTTTGGCGGTAGTACGCGGCAATCGCCCGGCGCGCGTCCGCCGGGGTGTCGGAACGATCCTGATTCACGCCAGCCGGGGCACGGCGGCGGTCAGCAGCCCGCCCAGCGCCGTCATGCCCTGCTCGAGGTAGCGTTCGATCTCGGCATGGATGGCGCTGTCGCCGCGCCCGGCCGCCCGGTTGACCACTACCGCGCAACAAGCGTAGGCCAATCCGGCTTCGCGCGCGAGACCGGCTTCGGGCATGCCGGTCATGCCAACGATGTCGCAGCCGTCGCGCTGCATGCGGCGAATCTCGGCGGCAGTCTCCAGCCGCGGGCCCTGGGTGACGCCGTGCACACCCTTACCCAGCACGTTCAGTCCCGCGCCGGCGGCGGCCTGGCGCAGTTCGTCGCATGCCGGACCGTCATAGGGGTCGGTGAAATCCACGTGCTGCAGCGGCGTCTCGCCGTCGGCCGAGAAGCTGTGAGCCCGGCCCCAGGTGTAATCGATGATCTGATCGGGAATCACCAGCCGGCCGGGCTCGGCGGCATCGCTGATGCCGCCCACCGCGGCGGCGGCCACCACCGTCCGTACCCCGGCATCGGCCAGTGCCCGGATGTTGGCGCGGTAGTTGATAGCATGCGGCGGCAGGCGATGGCCCGGACCATGCCGGAACAGGAACACCACCTCGCGCCCGGCCAGGCGGCCGCGCCGAAGCGGACCGGAGGGCGGCCCGTAGGGCGTGTGCGCATCCAGGTCGCGAGCATCCTCCAGATCGGTCAGCTCCGCCAGCGCGGTGCCGCCGATGATCCCGACCGGCGCGCTCACGTGTCGGCGACGGCGTAGACCGCCGGCAGCTGCCGGAAATAGCCCTTGTAGTCCATGCCCGCGCCGAATACGTAACGATCCGGCACGGTGGTGCCGACGAAGTCGACCGTCAGCGCCGGGTCACGCCGAGCATGCGATTTCTCCAGCAGAATCGCGGTGCGCACGCGGCGGGCGCCCTGGGCGGCCAGGGCCCCGAGAATGGCCTCCAGCGTGGTGCCCTCGTCGAGAATGTCGTCGATCACCAGCACGTCACGATCGGCCAGGTCGATGCCCGGGCTGACCTTCCACACCAGTTCCCCGCCCTGCGTCTCGCCGTGATAGCGGGTGGCGTGGAGATAGTCGAATTCGAAGGGGAAATCCAGCCGTCGGGTGATTTCGGCGGTCGGCACCAGGCCGCCGAGCATCACGCAGAGAATCACCGGATTGGCCTCGGCCAGCGCTTCGGTAATGTCGCGGGCCATGCGGTCGTAGATGTCGGCCAGTTGCGCCGCGTCGCAAACGCAGTCGGCCCGCTCACGCACCATCATGGCGTCCCGGCGCCGTTCGTCATGCATCGTCATCGGTACTTCCCTGCTGTTCCGGATTCTTGGGTGCGCCGGTGCCCGGCCGGCCACGCGCCATCTTTCCGTCGGCGTCATCATCATCGTTGCGAGCAAGATGCACCGTGGTGGTCGGAAACGCCACCTCGGCACCGTGTCCGCTGATGATGTCATGGCAGCGCGTCAGCACGTCCTGCTTGACCGCCAGGAAATCACCCCAGCCGGTGGTCACGGTGAAGCAGTAGATGAACAGTTCCAGGCTGGACGGGGCAAAGCGGTTGAAGTAGACCAGAATCGTCTGCGAGGTGTCGATGTCGGGATGGGATTCGATCATCTCGCGGATATCGGACACCACCGGCCCCACCAACGCCGAGTCTTCGTAGCGCAGGCCCACGGTCTCGTTGATCTGCCGATGCGTCATGCGCGAGGGATTTTCCAGCGAGATCGTGGTGAATGCAGCATTGGGCACGTATAGCGCCCGCTTGTCGAAGCGGCGCACCGAGGTCGCTCGCCAGCCAACCGCCTCGACCACGCCCTCGATGTCCCGGTCCGGCGAACGGATCCAGTCCCCCACCGAGAACGGCCGGTTGAGGTAGATGGTCAGCCCGCCCAGCAGATTGGCGATGACATCCTTGGCGGCGAAACCGATCGCGATGCCCCCGACGCCACCGAAGGCCAGCAAGCCGGAAATGGATACCCCCAGGGTCTGCAGCACCACCAGCGCCCCGGTGATCATCACCGCCAGCCGCAGCAGCTTGGCGATGGCGTCGGCGGTGGTTTCGTCCAGCGGGTCGCCGCGGCGCGCGGCGTGCACCAGCATGTTCTTTTCCACCGCCGTGATCAGGCTCAGGATGAACCAGATGACGATGCCCGCATACGCCACCACCCGCGCGTCCGGCAGCCAGGTACCGATGATCGACTCCGGATCGGGGCTGCCGATGCTTGCCGCCAGCGACAGCCCGCCCACCCAGACGGCGCCGCGCAGCGGCCCGCTCAGGCTTTCGTAGATGGCGTCATCCCAGACGCTGCGGGTGTGTTCCACCCGTTTTGCCAGCTGCCGGAAGGCCAGCCGCAGGATCAGATTGATCACCACCACGGCCAGCACGATCAGGAAGATATCCGCGATCTCGCCCCAGCGGGTCCGGAAATCTTCCAGGGCAATCCACCCGTTGCTGAGGGTCTCTAACATTGGCCGTCTGCCGGTCGGGCCAGCGCCGTGACGCGCGATCGCGCCGCCGCCAGCGTGGGGTTATCGATGGTCATGTCGTGACGACGCCGCAGGCGCATCAACGGGGTCGGATCGAAATCCGAGGGCCGCGGCAACTGCTCGACCAGCGAGCGAACGGCCTCGCGGTTGTTGCAGACCGGCAGCATCTGGCAGCCGGCGGCGAGCGCCTTGTGGGCGCGGGTAAGGTAGTCGCCGACTACCGCGGCGCCGCCCATGCTCAGATCGTCGCAGAACACCACGCCGGTAAAGCCCAGTTCGCCGCGCAGCCGCTTGCCAATCCAGGTGGAAGACAGGCTGGCCACCTCTTCGCAGACCGCCGGATAGCGCACATGCGCCATCATCACCGACTCCAGCCCCGTCTCGATCAGCGCCGCGAACGGCGCCATATCGGCCTGGAGATCGGCCAGCGGCCGCTCGTCCACCGGTAGCGTCTCGTGCGAATCGGCCACCACCGCGCCGTGGCCGGGAAAATGCTTGCCGGTAGCCGCCAGGCCGGCTTCCGCCATGCCGGTGCGCAGGGCGCCGCCGAGTGCCGCGACAACCCCGCCGTCCGCATGAAAGGCGCGATCACCGATCACCGTGGAGCAGCCGTAGTCGCGGTCCAGCACGGGCGCGAACGCCAGGTCGATATCTAGCGCCGCCAGTTCAGCGCCGATCACCCGGCCGCAGTCGGCCGCCAGGGCACGTGCCGCATGCGGATCCGCATCATGGTGGGCGCCGATCGTCCCCATGGACGGAATGCGCGTCATCCCCTCGCGGAAGCGCTGCACGCGGCCACCCTCGTAGTCCGCAGCAATCAGCAACTCGGGGCGCAGTTCGCGAATGGCGGCGCACAGTTCGCCTAGCTGTTCCACGGAAACAAAGTTGCGAGAAAACAGGAGCACCCCGCCCACCAGAGGTTCCGCCAGCAGGGCCCGATCCGACGCATCCAGCCGGACGCCGGCCACGTCGATCATCAGCGGACCGGGGGCGGTCATGCGCTGCCCTCGTGGATGTTCACCGGGATGCCGGCCGGAATCCGGTCGAACAGCTCGATGATGTCGCTGTTGTGCATGCGCACGCAGCCGATCGACCCCGGCCGACCCATCTGGACACTGTCCGGCGACCCGTGGATGTAGACGTAGCGGCGCATGGTGTCCACCGCGCCCAGGCGATTGCGGCCGATTTCCTCGCCACAGAGCCAGAGGATGCGGGTGAGAATCCAGTCGCGCCCGGGCTCGGCGGTGGCCAGTGCCTCGGAGTATATCTCGCCGGTGGGCCGGCGGCCGCGGAATACCGTGCCGGGCGTCGCGCCGGCGCCGATCTTGGCCCGGATGCGATGCCGGCCGCGCGGCGTGCGGAAGCTGCCCTCCCGCTCGCCCGCCCCGTTTTTCGAGGTGGATACCGCATAGCGCGCCAGCATCCGGCCGTCGCCGTTGAGCAGTCTCAGGGATTGCTCGGTCAGATCGATGTCGATGTGTTCAGCGCTCATCGGCCGGCCAGTCGCGATAGGGCGTGATTGCCAGTGCATGATTGTAATAGCGCCGCAGCTCGGTGACCTCCGACCCTAGCCAGGCCGGCTTTTCGAATGGCTCGTCCACCGCGCCCAGCTCCACCTCGGCCACCACCAGACCGGCATTGGCACCGGCGAACTCGTCGATTTCCCAGAGATGCGCGCCGTGCCGCAGCAGGTGCCGTCGCTTTTCCACCGGCGGATGCATGCACAGCTCGGCCAGCATCGCCCGGGCGTCGGCGAGCGGGATGGGGTATTCGTATTCGGCTCGTGCGGCCCCCTTCACTGCCGCCTTGATGTTCAGGTTGGCCTGCTCACCGTCGATCCGAACCCGTACCGACGCCCGGCCGGGATCGTTGAGATAGCCTTGGCAGAGCATCCGTGAGCTCTCCGCCTGGTTACGCCAGGACTCGTCCGCGGTCAGGAACTTGCGTTCGATCTCGGTCGCCATCGCTGTGCTCAGTCCCGGGTAAACAGCGCCATCGCCTCGACGTGCGCCGTATGGGGAAACATGTCCACCGCTCCGGCCGCGGCCAGCCGATAGCCGAAATCATTCACCAGCGTGGCGGCGTCCCGGGCCAGCGTGGCCGGGTGACAGGAACAGTAGACGATGCGCCCGGGCCGGCTGGCCACCGCCGCCGGCAGGATTTCCCGGGCCCCGGACCGCGGCGGGTCCAGCAGCAGCCGGTCGGCCGGCGGGTGGAGCCAGACCGCCCCGTCGGCGGGTTCGAACAGATCGGCCACATGGGCTTCCACGTTATTGAGCCCATTGGCGGCCGCGTTCGCGCGAGCCCGGGCCACCAGACCGGCCTCGCCCTCCACCGCGATAACCTGCCCCGCTCGCCGTGCCAGGGGCAGGCTGAAGTTGCCTAGGCCGGCAAACAGCTCGAGCACGGTGTCCGACGGCCCGGCTTCGAGCAACTGCACCGCCTGCGACACCATGCCCCGGTTGACCTCGGCGTGGATCTGAACGAAATCGGTGGGCTCGAAAGTCACCCGGACATCGAACTCGGGCAGATCGTAGGTCAGCGCCGGCGCCGGGGGCTGCAGCGGCTCGACGGTATCCAGCCCGCCGGTCTGCAGATAGATGACGAAATCGTTTGCCCGGGCAAAGGCGGCAAGCTGTTCGCGGTCCGCGGCGGAGGGCGTGGCCAGCACCCGCAGGACCAGAGCCGTCACATCGTCGCCGGCAGCCACCTCGATCTGCGGCAGTTGCTCGCGGATGGACAGGCCATCGATCAGCGTCTGCAGTTCGGTCAGACGGTGGCCCACCGCCGGGACCAGCACGTGGCACTCATCCAGCATGGCCACGAAAGGCGATCCGCGCTCGCGAAACCCGACCAGGGTGCCGCCCTTCTTGGCCACGTACTTCGCGCCGAGTCGCGCCCGCCGGCGATACCCCCAGCGGGCCCCGGTGACGGGCGGCAGGGTACGGTCGGGTATCACCCCGCCCACCCGGGCCAGCGTGGTCAGCACCTGCTGCTGCTTGAACGCCACCTGCGCCTCGGCATCCAGATGCTGCAGGGCGCAGCCGCCGCACAGGCCGAAGTACGGGCAACGCGGTGTGACCCTTTCGGGCGCGGCCTCGAGCACCGACTCGAGCAGACCCTCATCGTGCTGGCGGTGCTGCCGTTTGCGCAGGTAGGTGACGCGTTCGCCGGGTAGGCAATCGGGCACGAACACAGTCTTGCCCGTGTCGTCGCGGCCCACCCCGCGGCCATCCGCCGCCAGATCGGCCACGGTCATCTCGAACGGGCCAACCGGGACCCGGCGCGCCGATTTCCGGCTCATGCCCGAGCCAGCGCCGACCGGCAGGCCTGCGCCTCGGTCGGGCTGCAATTGGCGCGGGCGACCTGCAGCGCCAGCAGTGCATGGGCCGTATCCAGCGCTTCCTGCTGACAGTCTGCCGACGCCCGTGCCGACAACATGGGTGCGCCGAGCAATGCCGCCCATTCCCGCAGGGGCGGTGACGCCGGACTGCTCCCGGCCGGGCAGATGGCCGCGGTCACACCCATGAGGGACGAGTGGCTGTCGGCAGCCGGCCAGAGCCAGGGCAAGGCACGTCCATGCCGGGCGGCGCGGGCACGCAGGAGCGGCCAGGTCCGATCGCCATCCCAGGCTGCAACAAGGGCGGCGTCACTCAGCACCGAATGCAGCCGATCCAGAAGCTCGGCTTCCTCTTGCTCGTCCGCGGCCGCAAGGGCATGGATCCGTGCCCGATCAGGTGCAATGGTGACCCAGGCCGCGGCATCGAGCCGTTGCAGATGCCAGGGCAATTCGCGGTTGCCTTGGCGCTGCTGCCACAGGGTGGTAACCGCCCGTTCGATCCCGGCCTCGTCGAGGCCGTCGAAATCATGCAGGCGCCTTGCCGCATCGGCATCGAGGGTGGTGGCCAGAGCCAGGGCAACCACCGCCCCCTGGGTCAAGCGTAGACCCCGGTGGACAGGTAACGATCGCCACGATCGCAGACGATGACGGCAATCACGGCGTTCTCGGTCTGCCGCGCCAGCTGCAGCGCGGCCCAGACCGCCCCGCCCGACGACGGCCCGGCGAAGATGCCCTCCCGCGCGGCCAGATCGCGCATGGTGTTCTCCGCATCCGTGGCCTCGACGTCGATCACCTCATCCACCCGCTCGGGCTCGAAGATGCGCGGCAGATATTCCTGCGGCCAGCGGCGGATGCCGGGGATACGCGATTCCCCGGCCGGCTGCACGCCGACGATGCGCACGCCCGAATTCTTTTCCTTGAGAAAGCGCGACACGCCCATGATGGTGCCGGTGGTGCCCATCGAGGCGACGAAATGGGTGATCGCGCCATCGGTATCGCGCCAGATCTCGGGACCGGTGCCCTCGTAATGGGCCCGCGGATTGTCGGGGTTGGCAAACTGGTTGAGCACCATGCCCTCACCCCGCTCGGCCATGGCATCGGCCAGATCGCGGGCGCCTTCCATGCCCTCGGATTCGGATACCGACACGATTTCCGCGCCGAACGCCCGCATCACCGCGCGGCGTTCCTCGCTCATGTTCTCCGGCATGATCAGGCGCAGGCGAAACCCCTGCATGGCCGCGACCATCGCCAGCGCGATGCCGGTGTTGCCACTGGTGGCCTCGATCAGAGTGTCGCCGGGACGAATATCCCCGCGCTCGGCGGCGTAACGGATCATGCTGTAGGCGGGTCGATCCTTGACCGAACCGGCGGGGTTATCGCCTTCCAGCTTGGCCAGCACGGTATTGCCGCGCTCGTCATCGACCAGGCGCTGCAACCGCACCAGCGGCGTGTTGCCCACGCACTGTTCCAGAGTCGGATAGTTCATGAGCCGAATTCTAGCAGGGGTGCCCGGGGGTTAACTGCCCGAGGCGCAGCCCCGTAAACTGCATCAATGATGCGCTGGCCCCTCGGCATGGCCGCCACGATGGCGGTGATCGCAACCGCCTTGCTGGTGGCAACCGCCACCGCGGCCTGGCTGTTGCACAGCGAGGTGCGTGATACCGCCGTCACCCAGCAGCGTCTTGCCACCAGCCAGATCCGCCAGCTGGCGCGGGCCGGCCACCTCGCGCTGGTGGCCGGGGACGATCCGGAACTGCGCCAGATCGCCCGGACCCTGTTCGAGGCCAACGATTTTCTCGGCCGGATCCGCATCGCCGACACGCCCGGCAACAATCGCATTGACCTGGCCGCCGACCATCCGACGCTAGACTCCGGGACACGACGCCTGGCGGCCTGGGCGCGGCTGGTGGCACAACCCTCGCTGACCACCGAATTCGCCTCCGACATTCCGCCCGCCGGCGAAGGCAGCGCGCTGGATCCCTTCGGCACGCCCCGGGCGGATATCGGGCGGGCATACCTCACGCTGTCCGATCGCGCCTGGCAGCACTATCTGGCCACCTCCCTGCAGCGGGCAGCGCTGCAGGGGCTGGTTGCCTTCGGCCTGCTGCTGGCCGCCGGGCTGGCGGTGGCCTGGACCACCGCCCGGCCAGTCTCCCGGTTGCGGCGCCGGCTGCGGGAACTGGCCGGGGATGCGGACGACGATATCGAGCGCAGTCTGGATACCCTGGGCGAACGCCTGAGCCGCAGCGAAGACCAGGCCCGCGCCGCCACCGAAACCCTGAAAACCCGGGAACGCGAACTCGAGCGCGCCCGCCGGCAGGAACGTGACGCCACCCGCCTGCGGGCGGACCTGGTGGCCGGCATGAGCCACGAGCTGCGGGCGCCGCTGACCGCCATCCTCGGGCATGCCGACCTGCTGGACCGCGGCAGGCTGGATCGCGGCCAACGCGAGCATGTTCACACCGTTCGCCAGTCGGCCCACAACCTGCTCGCCCTGATCGACGACGTCATCCAGTGGAGCGGCCTGGAATCCGGGCGCACCACGCTCAACGAGGTCGGTTTCAACCTGCGCGACATTGTCGAGGAAACCCTCAACCTGCTCGCACCCCTGGCCTTCGAGAAGGACCTGGACCTGGTCCATCTGGTGTTCAGCGACGTGCCGCATCAGGTTCGCGGCGATCCGCTGCGGCTGCAGCAGATTCTGACCAATCTCGTTTCCAACGCGATCAAGTTCACCGACCGCGGGGAAATCGTGGTCCGGGTAATGGGCGAGGACGAGAATGAACAGGGCCTGGCGCTGCATCTCAGTGTGACCGATACCGGCCCCGGCATCCCCCCGGATCAGCAGACCCGGCTGTTCCGGATGTACAGCCAGCTGCAGCCCCAGCAGCCGGGCGGGTCCGGGCTGGGGCTGGCCATCAGCAAGCGTCTGCTCGACATGATGGGCGGCGAGATCACGGTAGAGAGCGAGGCAGGCAAGGGCGCCACCTTCCACGTCTACCTGACCCTGGCGCGGGCAACCGGCGGCGACCAGCCCGCCGCCGCCCCGGCCGGACTGGAAGACGTCGACGTGCTGCTGATCGATACCGGCACCACCGCCGGGCTGGCACTGAGCCATTGTTTCGAGGCCTGGGGCATGCAGGTCCGCCGCGCCGAATCCATCCAGGCCGCACGGGATGCAATGGCGGGTCCCGGTCCGCCGACACTGCTGGTATTCGGTCTGCGGCGGGCCGATCTGCGGGAAGCCGCACCCGCCGATCTGCTGCGGGCGTCGCGGGCAGCCGGCGCGACCAGTCTCGTTCTGCTCACTTCCATCGACGAAGCCGATCACGACGCCGCCCGGGCCCTGGGCGCGGACCGGAGTCTGGCCAAGTCCCTGCCCCGCCTGTCCCTGCATCGCGAACTGCGGGAGTTGCTCGGGCGGACGCCGGATGAGGACCCCGGTTGGCGGAACCTGCAGGTGCTGGTGGCCGACGACAGCGAAGCCACCCGACAGCTGCTGGCGGCGACACTGCGGGAACTCGGCGCCAGCGTCGCCCTCGCCGGCAACGGCCGCGAGGCCGTCAGCGCCTGGCGCAAGGGCGGGTTTCCGCTGATCCTTATGGACGATCAGATGCCGGATCAGGACGGACGTGACGCGATTCGCCAGATCCGGACACTGGCAGACCCCGCCAATCCGCCCCGCATCGTCGGCATGACCGCGGACAGCAGCGGCACCGGCGCCCGGCACCTGACCGAGGCCGGCGCGGACGTCTGCCTGGTCAAGCCCTTCGACGCCGCGACCCTGCAGCGGGCAATGGCCACAACCGACCTGATCGGCGAGGAAGCGCCCCGGCCGGCCAACCGGGCGGCACCCGCCCTGGCACGGGATCCGGCCCTGGCGCGGTTACTCGGCGAGGAACTTCCCCGCCAGTTGTCCGCGGTGGGACAGGCCCTGGATGCCGGCGAATACGAAGCCGCATGCCGCGATATCCACACCCTGCACGGCACCGCGGCGTTCTATGCCTTGACGTCGCTGCAGGCCGCGGCCGATGTTGTGGAGCGGGCGCTACAGTCCGGTGATCCGGTCACCACCGAGGCACGCATGGCCCTGATCGAATCCACTCGTGAGGCCATGGATCAACTGAACGAAACCAGCCCGTAGCGCGGGATGCATCCCGCCTGCGCCATCGCCAGCCGTGGCGCGGGCATTACCCGGCCGGATGAATCCAGCCCCACCATGTGGGCAGACGTTCCCATCCTCGGCACCAGACCGCAGGGCGCAATTCATTGCGCCTGGCGCCCACCCAGCCATTGACATCAAATTGAACCGGCCGGATTAATTCGGCCCTAAGTTCGGCTAACGCGCCGCCTGCATCGCCCGGCCCATCGCGGCCACGGCCTGTTCCAGGCCCATGAAGACCGCGTCGGCAACAATGGCATGGCCGATGTTGAGCTCCACCAGTTCCGGGATGGCGGCAATCGGCGCCACATTATCGAGATTCAGCCCGTGACCGCCGTGCACTTCCAGACCGGCCGCGGCCGCCGCGGTGGCGGCCTCCCGCAATCGCGCCAGTTCGGCCTCGCGGGCGCTGGCATCGCCGGCATCGGCATAGGCGCCGGTATGCAGTTCCACCGCCGGGGCGCCGGCCGCCACGGCGGCCTCGATCTGGGCGCGATCCGGGTCAATGAACAGCGACACCCGGATGCCCGCGGCGGCCAGCCGGCGGCAGGCCGCGGCCACTGCCACCGGCTGGCCAGCGACGTCGAGGCCGCCCTCCGTGGTCAGCTCCTCGCGCTTTTCCGGCACCAGGCAGGCATGAGGCGGGCGCAGGCGTTCGGCAATGGTCAGCATCGCGTCGGTCACCGCCATCTCCAGGTTCAGCACCACGCCCGGCAAGTTCACCAGCGCCTCGACGTCGGCATCCTGGATGTGCCGGCGATCCTCGCGCAGATGCACGGTGATGCCCTGCGCCCCGCCGGCCAGCGCCGCCTTCGCGGCGCGGACGATATCGGGATACGGCGTGCCCCGCGCCTGACGCAGCGTGGCCACATGGTCGATGTTCACACCCAGACGGATACTCATGGCGAAATCAGGACTCCTCGGATTGAAAGCGGCGCAGTGACTGAAGCGTTCGCGACGACTGCAGCGGCCGACCACCCAGATGCGGCGTCAGGGCAGCCGCGAGTAGGCGTCGCAGCGCGGGCGCGACGGCGGGATCGTCGACCTCGCCACGGTCCAGCGCCAGCAGTTCGGCACCACCCACGGCTACGTCATCGGGCTGTTTGTCGCCCTGGTTGGCCCGCAGACCCGCGCGCGGATTGAACAGGTACGACCCGGCCGGAAAAACCGCCTCACCCGTGGCCGATTCCGCGGTCAGAGGCAGGGCGTAGCCAAGATCAGCCAGCAGATCACGCTCGAACAGCCGCAGGGCCGGCCCCGGATCGGCTGTCCCGGACAGCGCTTCGAGCAGCACGGCAAAACGGTCGAACAGATCGGCATGGGGGTCGTCCCGCGCCAGCACCCGGAGTACCAGTTCGCAGGCATAGAATCCCGCGTACAAGCCGTCGCCCTGCCAGGTGAAACGGCCGCCGGCCTCGGTGCCGGCCAGCGTATGCAGTTCGCCGCGGCCGCGCCAGGACAGGCGTAGCGGCTGCATCGGCTCGAGCAGTCCGCGGCTCCGGGCCCGCGGCGAACGGGCGCCCCGGGCCACCAGACCGATACGGCCGTAGCCCCGGGTAAAGGCGTCGATCAGCAGGGAGGTGTCCCGATAGGGGCGCCGGTGCAGGATGAAGGCCGGTTCCAGGTCAACGCGCATGGGACCGGGACACGGTCAATGGCCGAAGCCGCGCACGGCCGCCTCGTCATCCGGCCAGTGTTCGCGCACCTTCACCCACAGCGACAGATGCAGACGCCGATCCAGCCGCCGGGCCAGTTCCAGCCGCGCCCGCCGCCCCACTTCCTTGAGCGTGGCCCCACCGCTGCCGATCACGATCGCCTTCTGGCTGTCGCGCGCCACCCAGATGACGGCACCGATGCGCAGCAGGCCGTCCACTTCCTCCCAGGCATCCACGTTCACCGCCAGCGAATACGGCAGCTCCTGGTGCAGCAACAGGGTGAGCTTTTCGCGCACCGTCTCGGCCACCATGAACCGCAGGTCGCGATCGCTGAGCTGATCATCATCGAACAGGAACTCACCGGCCGGCATGAAACGTGTGATCTCCTCGACCAGCGGTTCGAGGTTGTCCTCGCGCCGCGCCGACAGCGGCACCACGAAGGCGAAATCATGCTCGCGGCCGACCGATTCTATGAACGGCAGCAGCGCCTCGCGCGGGGTCACGCGGTCCACCTTGTTGACGATCAGCCCCACCGGCACCCCGCCGCTGGCCGCCACCGACAGCGCCTGCGCATCCTCGTCGCGCCAGCGGCCGGCCTCCACCACCAGCAGCGCCAGGTCCACACCGTCCACACTGCCCGTCGCGGTTTCGTTCATCACCCGATTGAGTGCATGCCCGCCGCCCCGGTGCAGCCCGGGGGTATCCACCAGGCCGATCTGGGTGTTGCCGCGGGTGAGCAGCCCGACAATCCGGTGCCGGGTGGTCTGGGCCTTGTGGGTAACGATGCTGACCTTCTCGCCGACCAGTGCATTGATCAGGGTGGATTTGCCCACATTGGGCCGACCCAGGATCACGGCCAGTCCGCTATGGCGGGGATTGTCACTCATGGCCGGACTCCAGTTGCGTCAGCATCGCGCGGGCGGCAGCCTGCTCCGCCCGGCGGCGGCCGCTGCCCTCGCCGTCCGCGGTCTGCGGCGCATCCGCCAGGCTGCAGCGGGCGACGAAGTGACGTTCGTGGTCGACGCCGGACGTCGACACGATCTCGTAGCGGGGCAGCTCCCGGCCGCGGCCCTGCAGGTATTCCTGCAGCCGGGTCTTGGCATCCTTGAGGCTGTCGGCCGAGGGCAGGTCGTTCAGGCGGTCGGCGAACAGGCGCCGGACCAGTGCCGCGGCCGCCTCGAAGCCGGCGTCCTGGAACACCGCACCGATCACCGCCTCCAGCGCATCGGCCTGGACCGAAGCCCGCCGGGCGCCACCCGAGCGGCGTTCGCCCTGCCCCATCTGCAGACAGGGGCCGAGCTCGAGTTCGGTAGCCACCTCGGCCAGCGTACGCTCGCGCACCAGGCTGGCCCGCAGCCGCGACAGATCACCCTCCGGGGCATGCGGCCGGGCCTCGAACAATGCGTGGGCAATCACCATGTTGAGCACCGAGTCCCCGAGGAATTCCAGCCGTTCGTTGTCGCCACCGCCGGCGCTGCGATGGGTCAGGGCGACCTTCAGCAGCTCGACGTTGGTGAACTCGTGGCCCAGACGCCGGCTCAGGGCCGCACGCTGATGGTCGGCCTGTTCGCTCAAGATCCGGGTGCCGGCAGGAACACCGTCTCCCGGAAATCGAACAGCAGCGAGACATCGCCGAACAGCGGCTCCTCGCGCTCGTAGATCACGGTCAGTTCGCGACCGTTCTCGACGCGCTTCACCCGCACGTCGCTGCCCTTGATGTTGTCGATATAGCCGGAGTCGAAACGGCGCTGGATACGGTTCTGGATTTCATAGGCCGACGCGTCGCGCAACTCCGGTTGGCCGGCGGCCCAGGCCAGGGTGGAGCGGATCTCGTAGTTGTTCACGTAGATGGGCACGCACTTGATGCCCACCAGGGCGATCATCCCCAGGGTGCCCAGCACGTAGAGCCAGCCCCAGATGGTCATGCCGGTCTGGCGCGTTCGCGCGGAATGAATCGGAGGGTTCTTCAATGGATCAGGTTCCCCAGCCGGTCGAAGCGCACGCGGAAGGGGTCGAACGACACGCTCATCCAGATCATGAACGCCCGCCCGACCAGCATGCGCTCGGGCACGAAGCCCCACACACGGGAATCCGAACTGTGATCGCGGTTGTCGCCCATCACAAAATAATGGCCCGCCGGCACCTCGTAGCGCAACGCGGGCAGTTCGCGGCCGCGGGTGTTGAGCAGACCATGGGTATGCTCACCCAGGGTTTCGCGGAACTCCACAGCGGACTGCAGCGGTGAGATGCCCGGCCCCGCGTACTCGCCCAGCCGTTCCATCGGCACCGGGTCACCGTTGATGGTGAGCTGCTTGTTGCGGTAGACGACCCGGTCCCCGGGCAGCCCTACCACGCGCTTGATGAAGTCCTTGCTCGGATCCTCGGGCCAGCGGAACACGATGACATCGCCCCGCTCGGGTTCGCCGAAATCGACGAACTCGGTATGCAGGCCCGGCAGCCGCAGCCCGTAGCCGAACTTGTTCACCACGATGAAGTCGCCTTCCAGCAGCGTCGGCACCATGGACGACGAGGGAATCCGGAACGGTTCCACCACGAACGACCGCAGAATCAGCACCGCGAGGATCACCGGGAAGAAGGAGCGCGAGAACTCCACGACCATGCCGGTGCCGGCGTTCTCGGCCCGGCGCCGGGCCAGCCACCAGCGATCCAGCGCCCAGATGATCCCGGTCACCACGGTGGCCAGCAACAGGCCCACCTCGAAATCAAAATGCAGGTCGTTCATCGAGGAACCTCTGATTCATGCATGCGCGGATCACGTTTGTGTCCCAAAAGCTTCGAATGCAAGGCGCCCGGCGCCGCGCCGTGGTAGGGACGACCCGAGCGGCGGAGCAGGGATTCCCGCGGCGAAGCCGTGGGATGCGACCCGCGGCGGGTCGGACCGTACGAGCTCCGTCCTCGGGTCTTTTGCCGCACGCCGGCGGTCGCATCCCACGGCTTCGCCGGGAACCCTGCTCCTCGCCTCGTACGGCACGGTCAAGCCGGGCAACGCCGCAGTCGGCGCTTTTGGGCCAAACCCCTTCGGGGCCGGGCCTTTGCGCGCCCCTGGACGGCGTCATTCGTCGTTCATTTGCAATCAGCAAACCTCTCTCCTCATTCCTTGCCAGGAACGCGCAAAGACACCGGCGTGACCGTGCAGGCATGAATCAGAGGTTCCCTACCGCTCCCGTGCGGAGTTGCCCTAGTCCCGATCGCCGGTGGAAAGCACCGCCAGGAAGGCCTCCTGCGGAATCTCCACGCTGCCGAGCTGTTTCATGCGTTTCTTGCCCGCCTTCTGCTTTTCCAGCAGCTTGCGCTTGCGGGTGATGTCGCCGCCGTAGCACTTGGCGGTCACGTTCTTGCGCATGGCCTTGACCGTCGACCGCGCGATGATGCGCGTGCCGATGGTGGCCTGGATGGCCACATCGAACATCTGCCGGGGCACGATGCCCTTGAGCTTGTCCACCAGCGCCTTGCCGCGCTCGTAGCTGCGGTCGCGATGGACGATGTGGGCGAGTGCATCCACCGCCTCGCCGTTGATCATCACGTCCAGCCGCACCAGATCGGCGGCCTGGAAGCGGGCAAAGTCGTACTCGAACGAGGCAAAACCCCGCGATACCGATTTCAGCCGGTCGAAGAAATCCAGCACCACCTCGGACAGCGGCAGTTCGAAATTCATCGATACCGACTTGCCCAGGTACTGCATGTCCTTCTGCACCCCGCGCTTTTCCATGCACAACTGCAGCACTGGTCCGATGAACTCCTGCGGCATCAGGATGTTGGCGCGAATGATCGGCTCGCGGATCTCCGCAATCTTGCCCACGTCCGGCAGCGACGTGGGGTTGCTGACCGACAGCGTTTCACCGGCATTGGTGAACACCTCGTAGATCACGGTGGGCGCCGTGGTGATCAGCTCCAGTCCGTATTCGCGCTCCAGCCGTTCCTGCACGATCTCCATGTGCAGCATGCCCAGGAACCCGATACGGAAACCGAAGCCCAGCGCCGCCGAGGTCTCCGGCTCGTAGTTGAGCGAGGAGTCGTTCAGGCGCAGCTTGGCCAGGGCGTCGCGGAAGTCCTCGTAGTCGTCGGTCGATACCGTGTAGACCCCGGCGAACACCCGCGGCTGGATCTGGCGAAACCCCGGCAGACGTTTGTCGCAGGGGGCGTGAGCATGGGTGAGCGTGTCCCCCACCGGCGCACCGTCTATATCCTTGATGCCGGCGATCACATAGCCGACCTCTCCCACCTCCAGCGATTTGCGCGGGGTCTTGCGGGGGGTGAAGATGCCGACCTCGTCCACCTCGTATTCGCGGGCGGTGGCCAGAATCTTGATGCGGTCCTTGGTCTGTAGCCGGCCGTTGACGATGCGGACCAGCGACACCACGCCCAGGTAGTTGTCGAACCAGGAATCGACGATCAGCGCCTGCAGCGGCGCATCCGGCGATCCGCCCGGCGGCGGGATGCGGCGGATGATCGCCTCCAGCACCTCGGTGACACCGACGCCGGACTTGGCGGAGACCAGCAGCCGGTCGGTGGCCTCCAGGCCGATCACATCCTCGATCTCCTGGGCCACCCGGTCCGGATCGGCTGCCGGCAGATCGATCTTGTTGAGCACCGGGACCACTTCCAGATCCTGCTCGATCGCGGTGTAGGTGTTGGCCACGCTCTGGGCTTCCACCCCCTGGGAGGCATCCACCACCAGCAGCGCGCCCTCGCAGGCGGCCAGCGATCGCGACACCTCGTAGGAGAAATCGACGTGCCCCGGGGTGTCGATGAAATTCAGCTTGTAGGTATGGCCGTCGGCCGCGTGGTAGTCGAGCGTCACCGCCTGGGCCTTGATAGTGATGCCGCGCTCGCGCTCCAGGTCCATGGAATCGAGTACCTGCTCGGCCATCTCGCGCTCGGTCAGCCCCTCGCAGGCGCGGATGAAGCGGTCCGCCAGCGTGGACTTGCCGTGATCGATGTGGGCGATGATCGAGAAATTGCGTATACGGGATTGCATCGGGTGGGCGCAGGCCCCCTGTTGAAACCGCGGGAATCAAAGGCGCGCAGTATACGCGACCGGCCGCCCGGCCGGCTCCGCGACGCGGCAGAAATTTGCGTTCGCGCTACTCGGGCGCCAGCGGCAGGTAGAGCGCCGCGCCGCCACGCATCACACGCAGCGCCACCGGGCCGTCGGTATCGGCCAGGCGCTGGCGCAGATCCGACACGCTGGCGATTCGCCGCGCGCCCACTGCCACGATCACGTCCCCGGCCTGCAGGCCGGCCCGCTTGCCCGGTCCGTTGCCGGTGACCTCTTCCACGCGCACGCCGCCGCTCACACCGAGTTCGGCGATTTCCGCATCGCGCAGATTGCGCAGCGTCAGGCCCAGTTCCTCGGGCACGGCCTCTTCGGCGGACGAATCATCGGCTCCGGCCATGGCCTGATCGTTCAGCTCGCCGACGGTGACATCCAGCGTCTGCTGCTCGCCTTCACGGAGGATGGTAGCGGTGACCTCGCGGCCCGGCGGCACCAGCCCGACCAGCGGCGGCAGGCGAGCGGCAGTGCTCACGGGCTTGCCATCGAATTCCAGCACCACATCCCCGGCCTCGAACCCGGCCTTCTCGGCGGGCGAACCGGGCAGTATCTGCGAGATCAGCGCCCCTTCCGGCCGGGTCATGCCGAAGGATTCGGCCAGCGCCAGATCGACTTCCTGAATCTGCACCCCCAGCCAGCCGCGGCGCACCTTGCCGTGCTCGCGCAGCTGATCGGCCACGTCCATGGCCACGTCGATGGGAATGGCGAAGGATACCCCCTGGAAACCACCGTTGCGGCTGTAGATCTGGGCGTTGATGCCCACCACCTCGCCCGCCAGATTGAACAGCGGCCCGCCGGAATTGCCCGGGTTGATGGCCACATCGCTCTGGATGAACGGTACGTACTGATCGTCGACCAGACTGCGCTGCTTGGCCGAGACGATGCCCGCGGTCACCGAGGTCTCGAAGCCGAACGGCGAGCCGATGGCCGCCACCCAACTGCCCACCTGGAGGTCCTCGACCTCGCCGACGGTCACGGCCGGCAGATCCTCGGCATCGACCTTGAGCAGGGCGATATCGCTGTACTCGTCGCTGCCCACCACGCGAGCGACCATCTGCCGCCGATCGGTGAGCTTGACCAGGATGCTGCCGCGCGAATCCACCACATGGCGGTTGGTGAGAATGTAGCCGTCCTCGGAAATGATGAAGCCGGAGCCCAGCGCCGGGCGGTCGGGCTGGCGCTGCGGCGGGCCGTTGCCGAAGAAGCGGTCAAACCATTCCGGTACCGGGCCACTGCCCTCGCCATCACTCTCGCCGTCATCCTGACGCGCGGGACGGGTCTCCGGCGCGGTGCTGATATTGACCACCGACGGGGCCGCCTCCCGCGCCAGGCCGGTGAAATCCGGCAGGCCGGAAGCGTCCCGGCCACAGCCGGCGAGCGCGACAACCACGGTCGCCAGACACAAACCTCGATGCAGTTGTCGCATAAATCGCCAGACGGGTTGCGTGAAAAACGATCCCGACCTTAGCGCAAGCCGCCGGGCGGCGGCCAATGGATCAGGATGGTGACATAGCCTGAGTCGCTTACGCCGGCCGGGCGCCGACGGATGCCGTGATCACTCGGACGCGGCAGCGCCGGTATCCCGGCGGATATTGTTGCCGATCATTTCCGCGGTGATATGAGGCACCTCGCCCACCACGGTGATCTGGAAACCGTCCACTTCCCGGCCGAAGGCGTTGACCGCGCCCATCGTGGTCTCGCCGGAAAATGCCTTGCGTTCGGCCAGCGGCGCGATGAAGGCGGACACGGTAGCCACGCCGTCGGTAAACAGCATCTGGCGCGCCATCAGGTTGTTATCAACCTGGCGGACGCCGCTCTCGGCCAGGCTGAAGCCCGGCGGCAGGTCATCGATGCGCCAGGCCGGCGGGAGCTCGGCATCATCATCATTGTCGCCGGGTTTGGCGCTGTGCATGGGTTGATGCCGCACCCAGCGGAAGCCCTCGGTATCGAAGGTGGGCTGCAGCTCGGAATCGGCGATGTCGGCGGCAAAATCGATGTCGGTGAACATCAACTGCTCGAGCACTTCGTCGCCCTGCAACAGATCGAGCTTGAGCGGCAGATCGGTTTTCGCGTCGATCAACAGCCGGTAGCCATAGCGGTACTCATCACGCGGCTCGATCGCGATTGCCCGGCACTGGCGATCGGCCAGGCGGCGCTCGCCGAGGTCACGCACGGTGTAGTTGTCCTGGAGGGTTTCCGCCGACATGTCGGCGACATTCGACAGCAGGCTCTGCATCGCATGCTTGGCGACCAGCACCACCTGCTTCTCGGGCAGGATGCAGTTGACCTCGCCGTTGTGGCGAATGATCTCGCGCGGCTCCCCGGTCAGGGAGATCAGCCGTTCGCGCTCGCTGCCCTCACGATAGCGATGGACCACCCGCAGGGTGTCCATCTTGCCGTCGCGCAGATAGACGAGCGTCCCCCGGTAGTCGGTGGTCCGGACCGCCTTGGATGCTCGGCTCAGCCAGTTGCTGTCCGCGTAAACAACGCCCGCGACCAGCAGCAGTACCAGCGGGAAAAGTCGCGTCACCGGCCCTCGCTCTGCCCGTAGGTGGCCACGCGCAGGAAGCTGGGCGTAGCGCTGGACAGCCCATAGCCGCGCGAGACGCCGTTATGTTCGATCAGATAACCGTGCAACTGATCGGCCACCGCCGGATCGGACACCGACCAGTGATCGGCATCACGCTCACGGCGATCGTCTTGGGGCTGATTCGCCGCCACCTGCATGATATCGGCAACGGGATTCGACTCGGTCACGTCGGCACTCATCACTGGTGCGGCGACGTTGGGCACATCCACGTTGGTCACGGGCTGGCTTATCAGTACCGCCACCGCGGCCACGGATGCCGCGGCGGCCAGCCCCGCGGCCGATCGCCAGGTTCGGCGACGGCGCGAGCGCAGCGACACGACCTTCCCGGCCGGCGCGGCTGCATCGTCCTGGATCGCGGCAGTCACCCGATCCGCAAAGCCGGCGTCCAGCGGCGGCACGTCCCCTTCGCCACGCAGCGCACTACGCAGCCACAGCTGTCGCTGCCAGGCCGCTCGCTGCTCGGGGTCGCGCATCAGCGCGTCGGCAACTTCCGCGGACTCGCGGTCGTCGCACTCGCCGTCCAGATATGCCGACACTTTTTCGTTGATCATGTCCTATCCCTCGTCCAGCTGCCGCAACTGTTCGTCGATTGCTGCCCTGGCCCTGAATATTCGTGACCGCACCGTGCCCACCGGGCACGCCATGGTCTCGGCGATCTCTTCATACGACATGCCGTCCAGCTCGCGCAGCATGATCGCGGTACGCAGGTCGTCCGGCAGGGCCCGAATGGCCGCGACCACTGTATCGCGAATTTCCTCGCTCTCCAGCAGCGCGTCCGGCGTGTCCTGCTCGGAGAACCGGTCGGTATGACCATAGGCTTCCGCATCCGCCACGTCGATGTCCTGGGCCGCCGGTCGTCGGGACCGGGCCACCAGGTAATTCTTCGCGGTATTGATGGAGATGCGATAAAGCCATGTGTAGAACGCACTGTTGCCCTTGAAACCCGCCAGCGCCCGATAGGCCTTGATGAAGGCTTCCTGGGCCACGTCGGAGGCATCGGCCGGGTTCACATAGCGCGACACCAGCTTGACGACCTTGTGCTGGTACTTTCGCACCAGCAGATCGAATGCCCGGTTGTCACCGGCACGCGCTTGCTCGACCAGTTGCTCGTCAGTCGCCTGTTCGCCCATCTGGGCCTGAATCCCCGTGTGAAGACCGGATTGCGGCGGCCCGTCGGGCTGCTGCGGCCCGTCGCTTTGCCGATCCCGCGCCACGAGGCGCCAGCAAAGTTGTAGACCAGTCCCGTCCGGATAAGTTCGCCGCGATACTGTGTATAGTGCATGTCGATGCCGTCGCGGTGATTCCATCGACGACTGCCGTGCCCGCGTTGCACCCCGTGCCGACAACGGCATCCCGGCGGTAACCCGGCAGCACAGTTTAGCGTCGACAAGTCCTCCCGTCATGCCAAACGATTCCAATGCGTTCTTCGATTGCCTGGTGATCGGTAGCGGTGCTGCCGGTCTGACCCTCGCCCTGCGCCTGGCCGAGGCCGGTCGCCGCGTGGCCGTGCTGTCGAAATCGCGCTTGTCGGAGGGCAGCACCCTGTACGCCCAGGGCGGCATTTCCGCGGTGCTGGACGACCGCGACTCGGTGGAATCCCACGTTGCCGACACCCTGACCGCCGGCGCGGGTCTGTGCGACGAGCAGGCGGTACGCTTCACGGTGGAACGCGGCCGCCAGTCGATTGAATGGCTGATCGCGCTGGGCGTGGGCTTTACCCGGGCCGAGGACGACGCCGGCTACGCTTATCATCTGGCCCGCGAAGGCGGCCACAGCCACCGGCGCATCATCCATGCCGACGATGCCACCGGCCGGGCGGTGGAAACCACGCTGGAGGCGCTGGCCCGGCAATCGGACGCCATCACCGTATTCGAGCATCACGTGGCGGTGGAACTGATCCGCGACAGCCGCGGAGTCCGCTGCCTGGGCGCTCACGTGCTGGACACGGCCACCGGCCACGTTCGCACCCTGGCCGCGCGGGATACCGTACTGGCCTGTGGCGGCGCCAACCTGGCCTACCTGTACTCCAGCAATCCGCATGCCGCCAGCGGCGACGGCATCGCCATGGCCTGGCGCGCCGGGTGCCGGGTAGCGAACATGGAATTCATGCAGTTCCATCCCACCTGCCTGTTCCATCCACAGGCAAGGTCATTCCTGATCAGCGAGGCCCTGCGCGGCGAAGGTGCCCGGCTGCTGCGCCCGGACGGGCACGCCTTCATGGCCGATCACCACGAGCTGGCCGAACTGGCCCCGCGCGACATCGTGGCCCGGGCGATCGACGCGGAGATGAAGCGGCTGGGCGTCGATCACGTCTGGCTGGATATCAGCCACCGCGACGCCGATTTCATCCGCAGCCATTTTCCCGCGATACACGGCCGCTGCCTCGAACTCGGACTGGACATGACGCGCGAGCCGCTGCCGGTGGTGCCTGCCGCGCATTACACCTGCGGCGGCGTGGTCACCGACCTCGCCGGCCGCACCGACCTGCCCGGCCTTTACGCCATCGGCGAGACCGCCTGCACCGGGCTGCATGGCGCCAACCGGCTGGCCTCCAACTCGCTGCTGGAATGCATCGTGTTCGCCACCGCCGCGGCCGATCACATGCTTGCCGAGCCCGGCGAAACGATCACTCCGCAGGCCCTGCCCGCCTGGGATGAATCGCGGGTCACGGATTCCGATGAAGAGGTAGTGGTCGCCCACAACTGGCATGAACTGCGCCGCTTCATGTGGGATTACGTCGGCATCGTGCGCACCAACAAGCGCCTGGAACGCGCCCGCCACCGGGTAGAACTGCTGCGAGCCGAGATTCACGAGTACTACGGCAGTTTCCGCATCACTGCGGACCTGATCGAATTGCGCAACCTTGCGCTGGTGGCAGACCTGATCGTGCAGTCCGCCCAGCAGCGCCGTGAGAGTCGCGGGCTGCACGCCAATCTGGATTATCCCAACCGACTGCCCCAGGCCGCGCCCACCGTGCTGGTGCCGCCGCCGCGACCCGACCCGGTGCAGGCGGCGGCGCGTTAAGAGCCGCAGAGAAGGCGGTCGACAACCGTTGGGCCGCGCAAGGCCGCATGGTCCACCAGCCGGTCGGCAAGCGCTAACGGGAGGGAAGAGGCGACCCCACCCGGCCATGGCAACTCTTGATTCCCGTCGGGACGAGCTGAGCACTGCAGGGCGGCGAGGTTCCCGGCCCGAAGGGGCGCGCCCAGGACGGGCGCGCGGTTTTCGTCGGCACAAGGATGTGCCGTCGAAAGACCCCCTCGCCGACCGAAGCGCACAAGGCATCCTGCCTCGAACCCTGTTCGAGGCAGGACTCGCCCGCCGGAAGCGTTTCTTTGGTGACTTTCTTGTCGCACAAGAAAGTTACCCGGCCAGCTATAGTGGGGCGGAATCTTCTTGTTACCTCGAGTCCTAAAGATTGTTGAATCGCCGAGAACGCTTCGCCTATCTCAGCCTGCAGCCCGATTGGGCAGGCGCCATGAATAGCACCCTACGTAAGACGAATCCAGGCAGAGTTTCATCCGTTGTGTAGGGCCGAATGCATTCGGCCAACACCGGGCCGGTAACCACGGGCTAACCCCGCGTCCGCAACACTACCCGCAACCGGCGAAACATCTCCCCGTCGACGCTATCCGAAGCCAGCGGCACAGCGACGGGAAAGCGCCATCGCCGATGCCGGAAATGCAGTATTACCAGCCAGGGCAGACACACGGAGGTGGGGGCCAGCGGCGCCTCGGTGACCGTGCCGTCCTGGTGGGTCAACTGCCACCCAGCCGCTTCGAGAGGGCCACGCAGATGCACGACGGCATCGGTCCGCCGCAGCGACAACCGCCGCCATTCATGACGCAACGAAAACGCCATCAACGGCAGCAACAACAGGGTCAGCGGCCAGCGCAGCGCCAGCCAGACGACAAGCAGCGCCGCGGCGACGTGGGCGATCACACACAGGGTGCGAAGCCGACGGGATGGCCGGATGGGGATATCCAGCGGCGCCGGCTGACGAGTCACACCACCCGGCGGTATTCCCGGATGCGTTCGGCCAGACCGGCCGATACCGGATCGGTCGGCGGCTGGCTGCCGAGCAGCAGCGCGTAGAGGTCCGGGTCCTCGTACTCCAGCAGGCCGCGGAACGCGCTGATCTCGTCCGGGCTCAGCCCCTCGAACTCGGCGCGATAGAACCGCTCGAGCAGGACATCCAGTTCCTTCATGCCACGACGGCAGAGCCAGCGGATACGGCCGGTTTCACTCACGCTGGCACTTTCCGATTCATGCGGTGACGAACGGCGCTATCCCTGGCGTTCCAGCAGCAGCTTCTTGGTTTCGGCAATGGCCTTGGCCGGATTCAGGCCCTTGGGACAGGTATTGGTGCAGTTCATGATGGTATGGCAGCGATACAGCTTGAACGGGTCCTCCAGCTGGTCGAGGCGTTCGCCCATGCCCTCGTCACGCGAATCGGCGAGCCAGCGATAGGCCTGCAGCAATACGGCCGGACCCAGGTAGCGATCCGGGTTCCACCAGTAGCTGGGGCAGGAGGTGGAACAGCAGGCACACAGGATGCATTCGTAGAGGCCATCCAGTTCCTTGCGGTCTTCCGGCGTCTGCAGTCGCTCGCGGGTGGGCGCCGGGGTGTCGGTCTTGATCCAGGGCTCGATGGAGGCGTACTGGGCGTAGAAATGGGTCAGGTCCGGCACCAGATCCTTCACTACCGGCATGTGCGGCAGCGGATAGATCTTGACCGCCCCCTTCACTTCGTCGATGCCCTTGATACAGGCCAGCGTGTTGGTGCCGTCGATGTTGAACGCACAGGAACCGCAGATGCCCTCGCGGCAGGAACGCCGGAAGGTCAGCGTGGGGTCCACCTCGTTCTTGATCTTGATCAGGGCATCCAGAACCATCGGGCCACAATCATCCAAGTCCAGATCGTAAGTATCCATACGCGGCGTTTCACCGGCGTCCGGATCCCATCGGTAGATCTTGAACGTCCGGACATTGGTCGCACCGTCCGGCGCCGGGAAATGCTTGCCCTTGCCGATGCGGGAGTTCTTGGGAAGACGGAATTGAGCCATTGGATTCTCCGTGCGGCGTGAGGCGCAGGGTGTGAGGCGGTTTCAGTAACGCGACGATCGCGCTGCACACCTCATACCTGCGCCTGACGCATCTAGTACGTCCGCTTTTTGGGCGGAATCACTTCCATGTCATCGGTCATGGTGGTCATGTGGACCGGCCGGTAATCGATGGTCACATCCTGCCCGTCACGCCAGGCCAGGGTGTGCTTCATCCAGTTCTCGTCGTCGCGGTCCGCGAAATCCTCGCGGGCATGGGCGCCGCGGCTTTCCTGGCGATTGTGCGCCGAGCGCATGGTCACCAGCGCCTGGCCGAGCATGTTGTCCAGCTCCAGCGTTTCCACCAGATCGGAGTTCCACACCAGCGAGCGGTCGGACACGTCGACCTCGTCGAACGACCCCACCACGTCCTTGATCTTGTCCAGACCTTCCTGGAGCGTGTCGCCGGTACGGAACACCGCCGCGAAATTCTGCATGGTGTGCTGCATGTCGTCGCGGATACCGGCGGTCGGCCGGCTGCCGCTGGCATTTCTAAGGGCATCGAAGCGCGACAGCATCTTGTCGTCCACGTCCGCGGGCAGGCTCTTGTGCGAGGCCCCCGGCTTGATCGTCTCGACACAGCGGTGCGCCACCGCGCGGCCGAACACGACCAGATCGAGCAGCGAATTCGAGCCCAGGCGGTTGGCGCCGTGCACCGACACGCAGGCCGCCTCGCCCACCGCCATCAGACCGGGCACCACGGCATCCGGATCGCCGTCGCGCAGGGTCAGCACTTCGCCGTGATAATTAGCCGGAATACCACCCATGTTGTAGTGGACGGTGGGCAGCACCGGAATCGGCTCGCGGGTCACGTCCACGCCGGAGAAGATGCGGGCGGTTTCGGCGATGCCCGGCAGCCGCTCATTGATCACCTCGGCACCGAGGTGCTCCAGATGCAGATGGATATGATCGGCCTTGGGCCCCACGCCGCGGCCTTCACGGATCTCGATGGTCATCGACCGCGACACCACGTCGCGGCTGGCCAGATCCTTGGCGTTGGGGGCGTAACGCTCCATGAAGCGCTCGCCTTCCGAGTTGGTCAGATAACCGCCCTCGCCGCGCACGCCCTCGGTAATCAGGCAGCCGGCGCCGTAGATACCGGTGGGATGGAACTGGACGAATTCCATGTCCTGCAGCGGCAGCCCGGCGCGCAGCACCATGCCGCCGCCGTCACCGGTGCAGGTATGCGCCGAGGTGCAGGAGAAATAGGTCCGGCCGTAGCCGCCGGTGGCCAGAATCACCTGATGGGCGCGGAAGCGGTGCAGCGTGCCCTCGGACAGATCCCAGGCCCAGACGCCGCGGCATACGCCCTCGTCGTCCATGATCAGGTCGATGGCGAAGTACTCGATGAAGAAGTCGGCCTTGTACTTCAGCGCCTGCTGGTAGAGCGCATGCAGCATGGCGTGACCGGTACGGTCGGCGGCCGCGCAGGTGCGCTGGGCCGTGCCCTCGCCGTAATGGGTGGTCATGCCGCCGAACGGCCGCTGGTAGATCTTGCCTTCCTCGGTGCGGGAGAACGGCACGCCGTCGTGCTCCAGCTCGATCACCGACGGGATGGCCTCGCGGCACATGTATTCGATGGCATCCTGATCGCCCAGCCAGTCCGACCCCTTGATGGTGTCGTAGGCATGCCAGCGCCAGTCGTCGTCGCCCATGTTGCCGAGCGCGGCGGACACCCCGCCCTGGGCCGCCACGGTGTGGCTGCGGGTGGGAAACACCTTGGTCACACAGGCGGTGGATAATCCCGCCTGCGCCAAACCGCGGGTGGCGCGCAGACCGGCGCCGCCGGCGCCGACCACCACCACATCGTGCCGGTGTTCGATCACTTCGTAGGTTTGACTCATGCGGCGGCTCCCAGGGCAATCCAGAGCACGGCGAAGATCGACCCCACGGCCAGCCCTATATGGAGGAACTGCAGCAACGTGAGCATGACCGTCTTGAGGCCCTCGCCGTGCACATAATCCTCGACGATCACCTGCAGACCGAGCTGCGAGTGATAGAAAGCCACTGCCAGATACAGACTCAACAGCACCGCCACCAGCGGCGACCCAATCCAGGCGATGGCGGCGTCGTAGCCGCTACCGGTATGCGTGGCCAGCGAGGCCACGAACCAGAAGGTCAGGGGCACCAGCGCGACGGCCGACAGCCGTTGCACCCGCCAGTGGCCGACCCCGTGTTTGGCCGACCCCAGCCCGCGGGCGCGCGCCAGCGGTGAGCGAATCTGTTCCATTCGTGCGTCCTCTCCGATGATGGCGGCCCGGCAGTGCCCCCACGCGCCGGGTCATGTCTTCCGATGCCTGCGGGCCGCCTCCACGGCCCGCGGGCGGCTCACGCTAGCAGCCAGGCGCCGGCAGTGAGCAAAACAGCGGCAGCGACCGTCGCGTAGCCGGTCATGTATGCCGTGCGGATATCCAGGCCCCAGCCGGCATCCCAGGCGAGGTGCCGGATGCCGTTGCACAGGTGGTAGAACAGGGCAAAGCTCCAGAACACCATCAGCACCTGCCCGTACCAGGCGGCCAGATGGTTGTTGATCAGGGCGAACGAGTCGGCCCCGGCGGCCGCGGCGATCAGCCACAGCGCCAGCACCGCCGTGCCCGCGGCCAGTGCCACGCCCGTCAGCCGATGGCTGATGGACAGGATGGACGTAAGCTGTGGCCGGTATATCTGAAGATGCGGCGACAGCGGCCGCTGGGAGGCATTCGCCATGAGTGTCGGTCCCCGAAAAACGCGTTAGAAGTCGATGCAGCGCCCGTTCTTTTCCCAATCACCGTAGCGAGTCGGTTCCGGGCCCTTGCGGCCGCCAAGTTCGCGGGGCCGTATGGTTTCGGGCTCGCGATCAGCGGGCGGTGGAGTCGGCTTGCGCGGTTCAGTCATCGCCGGGAGCTTAAACGGTCGGGATGTTGCATGGCAATATACGGGCATGATTCGAGAACAGATGAACCCCGGTGCGGATGCAACTTCCGGCACCGAAAACTGGCCCGATGACGGGATCCGGCTGTCGCATCTCGGCGCCATCGAGGTCGCCGGCGACGACGCCGACACATTCCTGAACGCGCAGCTCACGGTCGACACCGACCGCATCGAACCCGGCCGCAGCCGTCCGGCCGCCTGGTGCGACGCCCAGGGCCGGGCGCTGATCGTGTTCCAGGTAATACGGCTCGAGCCCACCCGCTTCCTGCTGCTATGTCCCGCCGATCTGATGGCGGAAACCCTCAAGCGCCTGCAGATGTTCGTGCTGCGCGCCCGGGTCACGCTTGCCGCCCTGCCCGACAACTGGGACCGGCGCGGTTTTCCGCTCGAAAGCGCGACCCGGGCACTGGGCGATGCGGGGCTTCCCGCGCTGGAGAAAGATAACGCCGTCGCCCACAACGACGACTGGCTGGCTATACGCCTGCCCGGCGACCCGGCGCGATGTCTGCTGGCCGCCCGCCGCGATGCTGCGACCGAACCAACGGGCGTTGAAGACCCCCAGCATCTGGCCGCCTGGCGGCTGGCCGGCATCCGGGCCGGGTTGCCCGTGATCCACACCGCCACCCGCGCCCTGTTCGTGCCGCAAATGCTCAACCTGCACTGGCTGAACGGGCTCGACTTCGACAAGGGCTGCTACCCCGGCCAGGAGGTCGTCGCGCGATTGCAGTTTCGCGGCAAGCTTAAGCGTCGGCTGTTCCGTGGTACCACCACCGCAACCTGTGAGCCCGGTGACCCCGTCGCCGATGCCGACGACGGCAGTGCCGGCACCGTCCTCGACGGCGCGCCCGATGGCGGTGGCAGCAACGAAGTGCTGGCAGTGCTCAAGCTTTCCGTCACCGAGCAGCCATTGCGGGTAAATGGCGAAGCGATGGTGTTGCACGAGCTCCCCTACTCCACCGACCCACCGTAGGGGCGAATTCATTCGGCCTGTCGGGTTTCGATGGCATTGGCCGGTTCTGGTGCCAAGCGCGATGAGATAGCCGCGGCGCTGACGCGCCTCGCTGTGACAGGTCGGGCCAATGCGGCGCCATCCAGACGGAACCTACGTCGACTGACGCGGCCGCAACTGGGGAAATAACAACACGTCCCGGATGGCGGCGCGGTCGGCCAAGAACATGACCAGGCGGTCGATGCCGATGCCGGCGCCGGCGGTGGGTGGCAGGCCGTATTCCAGCGCCTCCACGTAATCGGCGTCGTAATACATCGCCTCGTCATCGCCGGCGTCCTTGGCCCCGGCCTGGGCGCGCAGCCGTTCGGCCTGATCTTCCGGATCATTGAGCTCGGAAAATCCGTTCGCCACTTCCCGGCCGCCGATGAACAGTTCGAAGCGCTCGGTCAGCTCGGGGGCGTCGTCGCGCCGGCGGGCCAGCGGGGACACCTCGGCCGGGTAATCGGTGATGAAGGTGGGCTCGTGCAGGCGGTGCTCGACGGTCTTCTCGAACAGCTCGGTCTGGCGCTTGCCGCGACCCCAGCCGGATTCCGGGGTAATGCCGTGGTCACGGCACAGATGATCAAGGCGGCCGTCGTCGTCCAGGTCCGCGCGCTGAATGTCCGGATTGAACTCGACAATGGCCTCGGCCAGCGGCAACCGCCGGTACGGACCGGCCAGATTGATCGCCTCGCCCTGATACTCGATCTGTGCGCCGCCCAGCAGTTCGACGGCCAGGCGCTCGATCAGCCCCTCGATCAGGCGCATCAGATCCTCGTGATCGGCATAGGCCTGGTAAAACTCGAGCATGGTGAACTCGGGATTGTGCCGCGTGGACACCCCCTCGTTGCGGAAATTGCGGTTGAGTTCGTAGACGCGGTCCATACCGCCCACCACCAGCCGCTTGAGAAACAGCTCCGGGGCGATGCGCAGATAGAAATCGTGATCCAGGGCGTTGTAGTGCGTCACGAACGGCCGCGCGGCGGCACCGCCGGGGATCGCCTGCAACATGGGCGTTTCCACCTCGGCGAAGCCCGCGTCGTCGAAGTAGCGGCGGACCTGACGCATCAGCCGGCTGCGCAGCGTGAATACCGCCCGCGATTCCGGATGCATGATCAGATCCAGATACCGCTGGCGATAGCGCGCTTCGGTATCGGACAGGCCGTGCCACTTTTCGGGCAGGGGCCGCAGCGACTTGGTCAGCAGCCGCAGTTCGTCCACGCGGATCGACAGCTCGCCGGTGCGGGTGCGCATCAACTGACCGGACGCGCCCAGGATGTCGCCCACATCCATGGCCTTGAACGCGCGATAGGCCTCTTCGCCGATGGCATCCCGCTGCACGAATAACTGAATCCGGCCGCTGCCATCCTGCAACTGCGCAAAGCTGGCCTTGCCCATCACCCGTTTGGCCATCAGACGCCCGGCCACGGTGACCGGTTCGGCGGCTTCCAGCGCCTCGTCGTCGGCCTCGCCGAAGGCTTCCGCCAGCGGCCCGGCCTGATTCGCGGGCCGGAAATCGTTGGGAAATGCCCCGCCGGTTTCGCGCCAGGCCGTGAGCTTGTCCCGCCGGGCCGCAATCAGCCGGTGTTCGTCACCGGATTCGGCCGGATCCTGATTATTCGCGTTATCGCTGCTCATGCTCCTGCCTTGTCAACCGTGTCAGATGCCCTGCTTCAGGCTTTCCTCGATGAAACCGTCCAGGTCACCGTCGAGCACCGCCTGGGTATTACCCACCTCGTAGCCGGTACGCAGATCCTTGATGCGAGACTGGTCCAGCACGTAGGAGCGGATCTGGCTGCCCCAGCCGATGTCGGCCTTGCCGGCCTCGGTGGCCTCGGCCACCTCCTTGCGTTCGGCCAGTTCGCGCTCGTACAGCTTGGACTGCAACTGGGCCATCGCCGTGGCCCGGTTGGCATGCTGGGAACGGCTGTTCTGGCACTGCACCACAATGTTGGTGGGCAGATGGGTAATGCGCACCGCCGATTCCGTCCGGTTGACGTGCTGGCCGCCCGCGCCGCTGGCCCGGTAGACGTCCACCCGCAAGTCCGATGGATCAATCTGGATGTCGATGTCGTCGTCGATCTCCGGCGACACGAATACCGCGGCAAACGAGGTATGCCGCCTCGCGCCGGAATCGAACGGCGATTTGCGCACCAGCCGGTGCACGCCGGTTTCGGTGCGCAACCAGCCGTAGGCATGCGGGCCTTCAACCCGCACGGAGGCACTCTTGAGCCCCGCCACATCGCCGGCCGAGGCCTCCAGAATTTCGGTGGTGAACCCACGCCGTTCGCACCAGCGCAGGTACATGCGCAGCAGCATGTCTGCCCAGTCCTGGGCTTCGGTACCGCCGGACCCCGCCTGGATGTCCAAGAACGCGTTGCGCTCGTCGGCTTCGCCGGAAAACATCCGGGCGAATTCCAGCTGCTTGACCAACGCCTCCACCTTCTCCAGCTCGCGACCGATGTCAGCCAGCACGCTGGCGTCGTCCTCGTCGGCGGCCAGTACCAGCAGTTCGGCGGATTCGGTCAGGCTGCGATCGGCCTGTTCCAGCGGACAGATGATCTCCTCGACCCGGGCCTTTTCCTTGCCCAGGCTCTGCGCGCGATCCGGGTCCTCTACCCAGATTTCCCCGCGCGCCAGTTCACCTTCGATTTCCTCGAGACGTTCCTTGCGTTCAGCGTAGTCAAAGATAGCCCCGCAGGTCGCTGACGCGCGACCGCAGGGCATCCATGCGTGATTCCAGGTGTGCGGGTTCGATTGATTCCACGAATTTTCCTTGCCGTATCAATCCGGACGCCGGGTTCCCGGCGCGGCGGGCGCGAGATGATTGCAGTTTCGTCGCAGCGCGACAACATCGCGAACCCGGGGATTCGTTCTGACGGCCGCTCTCAGTGGTCGCACACGGACTCCATCCATTGCCCCCGCTCCGGAAGCGGCCCATAATGCGACGGGGTGCGACGCACGGCACGAGCCGCAGCGATCCGTCAGGGGGCCAAACAAGCCCGCCACCGCTTTTGCAGGGAGAGAACGACGATGCGACTAACATTTGCGACAGGGCCAGCATTGCTGGCGGCGCTGGCTTTCGGTGTGTCCGCCACCGCAGGCGCCCAGAACGAAGACAATACAGTTGACAAGCGCTTCTATATCGCCCCGATGTACAGCTTCGGCGACTTCGACGATGCCTCATTCAACAATGGCAACGAGGTGGACTTCGACGAGACCGACGGCTACACCATCGCCATCGGCAAGACGCTGAGCAAGATGTTCGCGCTGGAAGTATTCGCCTCCGGCTTCAGCGGTGTGGAAGACCTCAACAGCAACGGCGAAGCGGACATCGATGCCTACGGTGTCAGCGGTCTGATCTTCCCCTACCGGGATTTCTTCCCGTTCTTCCTGCTTGGCGGCGCCGGCACCGGCGATTACGAGTTCGGTGGCATGGTCGGCGGGATGGCGGCCGATGACGGTGATGGCAACTTCTACGAGTTCGGTGGCGGTGTCCTTCTGCCGGTTCCGGATCTGCTCGACTTCGGCTATGGCGTGTCGCTGCGCGCCGAGTACCGCGTTCGCAGTATTGATGTGGAAATCAGCGGCACCGACGATCTGTCGTTCACCGACAAGATCGCCTCGGTCGGCCTATCCATCCCGCTGGGCGCGCCGCCGGCAGAGCCCGAGCCGGAACCAGCCCCCACGCCGGCTCCGCCGCCCCCGCCCCCGGCTGACAGCGACGACGACGGCGTCAATGATGACAACGACGAATGCCCCGGCACGCCGGTGGGCACTGAAGTCGATGCCACTGGCTGCCCGATCGAGAAGGACGAGCCCATCGTGCTCAAGGGCGTGACCTTCGAGTTCAACTCGGATCGTCTCACCGCCGACGCCGAGAACCGTCTCGACAACGTGGTCAACGCGCTGATGGGCGCCGAGGACATCGACGTTCGCGTTGAAGGCCATACCGACAGCATCGGCGACGAAGCCTACAACCAGAACCTGTCGCAGGACCGCGCCGATTCCGTGAAGCGCTACCTGGTCGAGCACGGCATCGAGCCGGGCCGTCTGACCACGGAAGGCTTCGGTGAGAGCAAGCCGGTCGCGTCGAACGAGACCGACGCCGGGCGTGCCGAGAATCGCCGTGTTGAGCTACATGTAGCCGATTAGATCGCCCAATACGGCGCAGCTTTTTCACCCCCGGTCGAGCCCACGTCGGCCGGGGGTGTTATATTTGCGGGGTCGCGTTCCTGCGATTGCGCGCAAGGCGGGAACAGTGGTAAAAATTACTTGGGGTTAGCCTTTTAATGCTGCGGGTAAGCAAGCTCGAAAGGCCAACAAACTGCCTACTCGGGGAGTGATTAAGATGAATCGCAAACACAGCATCGCGCTGGCTGGCGCGCTGGCAATCTCCAGCGCATGGACCGGCGCAGCCCTGGCTCAAGAAGACGAGAAAGTCTTCGATGACCGCTTCTACCTCGCCCCGATGGCGAGCTGGGCGTTCCTCGACGACGACGGTAACCAGCAGCTCGACCCGGACAACGCCGGCGGCGTTCATCTGAGCTTCGGCAAGCCGATTAATAAATATTTCTCGGTCGAACTGTTTGGCTCTTATTTCGGCGATGTCGATTTCGAGGGCCCGAACGTGTTCACCGGCGATGTCGAAATGCTGGAGTACGGCCTGAGCGGCCTCTACTTCCCAATCCCTGACGACGCACCCGTCTACGGTCTGGCGAGCGTAGGCATCGGTGATTACGAGTTCGAATTCACCGGCAACCCGGCCCTCGACGGCGACCAGGACGGGGACTTCTTCGACCTGGGCCTCGGCTTCATTCTGCCGCTCAACGCGCTGGGCATTCCCGATAATTACGGCTTCTCCATTCGCGGCGAGTATCGCTACCGCCAGTCGGATGTGGATGACGTGCCGGGGAACGTCGAGTTCGAGGGCCACATCGTGCAGCTCGGCCTTCAGATCCCGCTGGGCCCCAACCCCAACAAGCCGGAACCACGTCCTGAACCCACACCTGCACCGGCGCCTGTGCAAACCGGCCCCTCGGACAGCGATGGTGACGGCGTGATCGACGCCAAAGACGAGTGCCCGAGCACCCCGCCCGGCACCGAAGTCGACGGCACCGGCTGCCCGATCGAGAAGGACGAGCCGATCGTCCTGCGTGGCGTGACGTTCGAGTTCAACTCCGCAACGCTGACCGACCAAGCCGAGAATCGCCTCGATAACGTGGTCAACGCGCTGCAGGCTGCCGACCAGATCGACGTTCGAGTGGAAGGCCATACTGATAGCGTGGGCGGTGCCGAATACAACCTCGAGCTCTCGCAGGAGCGTGCGGATTCCGTGAAGGCCTATCTGGTCGAATACGGCATCGACGCGAATCGCCTGACCACCCGCGGGTTCGGGGAAACGCGCCCGGTTGCGCCCAACACAAACCCCGATGGTTCCGACAATCCTGATGGCCGTGCAGAAAACCGACGCGTTGAATTGCACGTCGAAGACGAATAACCGCTCGCATCAGCGGATGCAAGATGCTTCAAAGCCCCGGCACCGCCGGGGCTTTTTTGTTGTGTCTGCCCGGAATCCATCCACGCGCAGGACACCGCGCCATATGGGCCGGTGGATAGGCTGATCCAGCTGCCGGTAGGGCCGAATTCATTCGACCTGTCGGATTCGCCGCTCCCCTTACTAACCCGCCGTCATCAACTCAGTACCCCAACAGTGTCGAGGCGAGCGTGTTCGGCGTCGCGTATCCGGGCATTGATGATGGTGATGAGTTTTCGCATGACGGCGGTGATGGCGACGATTTTCTTTTTGCCGTTGGCCACGAGGCGGTTGTAGAAGGCCTGGAGTGTCGGGTGGTGCCGGCTGGCCGCCAGAGCGACCATGAACAGCGCCTGGCGGACCTCGGGGCGCCCGCCGCGCACGCGGCGATAGCCATTGGTCTTGCCGCTCTGGCGCGGATGCGGGGCCAGGGCGGCGATGCCGCGGCGATTGGCCTGTCCGAGTTCGGGAAGCAGGGCCACCAGGGCGGTGGCCGCCACCGGCCCACAACCGGGAATGGCCTGGATGATGTCGTAGCGTTGGCGCAAGGCCGGCGCCTTGAGGCGCTGCTGATGGGCGGTACGCTGGGCCACCAGTTCCCGGCGCAGCCGCACCAGCGACTGCAGGGCCTGCCGATCGGCATCCGGCGGCTGCCAGCGCACCAACTGATCGGCGCGTTCCCGGCCGTAACGGGCCAGCCCCTGGGCATCGATGCGATCGGTCTTGGCCAGGCGCCCGAGCGAGCGGATGAAGGCCTTGACCTTGCGGGCATCGGCCCGGTGGGCGGGCACGCCCGCCTCGACCGTGGCCGCCAGCAGCGCGGCCTCATGGCCGCCGGTGGCTTCACACACGACCAGACTGTCCGGGCCGAGGGTAGTGACGAAGGCGGCCAGCGCCGCTGGCTGATTGGCCAACTCGGTGTGCTGGCCGGTCTGACTGTCGAAGACGACGAGGGTGTCCTGGCCGACATCACAGCCGAACACGCGGGGACTGGTGATGGATTCCATGGCGGCGTAAGCTCCTCAGTGCTTGGGATTGTCTGCGGGCGTGGCGCCCCGAGGGGCGCCAGCCCATTCAACTCATCAAGCGACTGGGACAGCGGCCGAAGGACCTGGATGACGACGGTTGTCCAACCAATCGCGAGACGGTCGCATCGCCCGCGCTGGGCCCGGAGCGGCCGCCCCGGGCCCAGCATTCCGATCCACTCGGAACACCCCTGTTATACCTCACAGGGAACAGACAATCGCGGGGAAGGCCCGCGCCAGTGGGACTACCGCGGCGATCTCGGGCCCGAGTTCCCTTCGTGGCGCTGTGCTACCCGTATGAGATAGCCGACGTAGGCCAGACTAGGCAAAGCATTCCTCTCATTTTAGCGTTTGGCGTCAGGCAACAGGGCCGTGCTCGCGATACCAGGCGTAGGTTGCCGCAATGCCGTCGCGCAGGCCGGTGTGCGCCTGCCAGCCCAGCGCATGCAGGCGCGACACATCCAGCAGCTTGCGCGGCGTTCCGTCCGGGCGGGTCCGGTCCAGTTCCAGCTCGCCTTCAAAACCGACCACCTCGGCAATCAGGCCGGCCAGCTCCCGGATGCTGATGTCCTCGCCCACGCCGATGTTCAGTGGCATCTCGTCCTCGTAGTGTTCCATCACGAACACGCAGGCGTCCGCCAGGTCGTCCACGTGCAGGAACTCGCGGCGCGGCGTACCACTGCCCCACAGCACCACGCTGTCCTGCCCGTCACGCCGGGCTTCGTGGAACTTGCGGATCAGCGCCGGCAGCACGTGCGAGGTTTCCAGATCAAAGTTATCACCCGGGCCGTACAGGTTGGTGGGCATCACGCTCACCGCATTGAATCCGGCTTGCCGGCGGTAGGCCTGGCACAGCTTGATGCCGGCAATCTTGGCGATGGCATACCACTCGTTGGTGGGTTCCAGTTCGCCGGTGAGCAGGCAGTCCTCCGGCATGGGCTGCGGGGCGAACTTCGGATAAATGCAGGACGAGCCCAGGAACAGCAGCTTGCGAACATTATGCGCGGCGGCGGCATCGATCACGTGGGTCTGGATCAGCAGGTTGTCACGCAGGAAATCCACCGGCTGGGCATTGTTGGCCTGAATGCCCCCCACCCTGGCCGCGGCCAGAAACACGTAATCCGGGCGGGTCTCGGCAAAGAACGCGTTGACCGCCTCGCGATGGGTCAGGTCGACCTCGTCCCGGCCACGGGTGATCAGGTTCGTATAACCCGCCCGTTCCAGCCGCCGCACCAAAGCCGAGCCCACCAGTCCGCGGTGACCGGCAATGTAGATCCTGGCATCCCGTTCCATCAATCGACCCTGGTCGCGAAAACCACTATTCCTGCGGCGCGGTCACGGCGTAGCCGCTTGCCCGCAGCGTCGCCTCGCGCTGGGCCGCGTCGAGATCGGCGTCCGCCATCTCGGCCACCAGTTCGGCAAAGGCTACCTGCGGCTGCCACCCCAGCTCACGCTGCGCCTTGGCCGGATTACCCAGCAGGCTGTCCACCTCCGTGGGCCGGAAGTAGCGCGGGTCCACGCTGACCACCACTTCACCGGTATCGTCACGCCGTGCCTGCTCGTCCCGCCCCTGCCCGGACCAGCTCAGCGGCAGTTCCAGCCGGTCGGCGGCCAGCTGCACGAACTCGCGCACGCTGTGCTGTTCGCCGGTGGCAATCACGAAGTCGTCCGGTGAATCCTGCTGCAGCATCAGGTGCATCGCGGCCACGTAGTCCCGGGCATGACCCCAGTCCCGCAATGCGTCCAGGTTGCCCAGGTACAGGCGCTGCTGAAACCCCAGCTTGATGCGCGCCAGCGCCCGCGTGATCTTGCGGGTGACGAAGGTTTCCCCACGCAACGGCGATTCGTGATTGAACAGGATGCCGTTCGAGACGTGCATGCCGTAGGCCTCGCGATAGTTCACGGTCATCCAGTAGGCGTACAGCTTGGCCGCCGCATAGGGCGAGCGCGGGTAGAACGGTGTGGTCTCGTCCTGTGGTACGGCCTGCACCTTGCCGTACAGCTCGGAGGTGGAAGCCTGGTAGAAACGGGTACGTTGCTCCAGACCCAGAATCCGTAGCGCTTCCAGCAGCCGCAGTGTGCCCAGGGCATCGCTGTTGGCGGTGTACTCGGCGGTTTCGAACGACACCTGCACGTGGCTCTGCGCCGCCAGATTGTAGATTTCGTCCGGCTGCACTTCCTGCACGATGCGGATCAGGTTGGTGGCGTCGGTGAGATCCCCGTAATGCAGCACGAACCGTTGCTCCGACTCGTGCGGGTCCTGATAAAGATGATCCACCCGCTCGGTATTGAACAGCGACGCCCGCCGCTTGATGCCGTGGACCTCGTAGCCCTTGCCCAGCAGCAGTTCCGACAGATAGGCGCCGTCCTGGCCGGTGACGCCGGTAATCAACGCGCGTTTGGTCATGAGCGCATCCATGGGGCCATTATCGAACGCTCCAATCGCCTTGGACCGGCGCGCCAGTGATCGGGCGCGGCCCTCCACCTCCAAAGCCGGCTCTGTAGAAAACAGGGCGCGAAGATAGCGCGTACCTGCCCACCAACGCGACTTTTTGGACAAATTTTATGGTCAATAACCGGGGCAACGCCCAACGTCTTTCGAAGCGACCGTGGCGCCGGGGCGTCAGCATCGCTGGCTGCCTATCATTTGCCAGATATCTTGCGAGTGTACGGAAATTTTTTTATTATGTATTCATAAGTACAATTTATGACTCACAAAAAGGGTGGCATGGAAGCACTGTCCACCACAAACGAAGCTCCCGATAGCATCAGCCGAAAGGAACGCGCCAGCCTGGCCAGGATGTGCGTGCGTCTGCTCGATCTGTGGGGTCTAGATCGGCGCCAGCAGGCGGTGATGCTAGGGTTGTCACCGCGCACGCGCAGCACACTGCGCAACTACGCCAACGGGACACCCCTGCCGGAGCAGCGCGACATCCTTGATCGCGCCGGGCATCTGATGGGCATCATCAAGTCGCTGGAGATTCTGTTCCCGGAAAATCCGGAGCTCATCGAAGCCTGGGCGAGCACGCCCGATCAGGCGTTGGAGGGTCTGACGCCCTATCAGGTGGTGGCGCGTGAGGGGCTGGCCGGGTTGCGGGATCTGCGGGCCTATCTGGATTATCTGCGGGGACAATGATGGCAGCAGGCCTGCCGGATGCGCTGTTCGACAATCCGATCCACATCCGGGAGGACGCGTTCCGCAACTTCGTCAGCCTGCGGCGCAGTCGCGATCTCTTTCACCGGCTTGTCGACAATGACGAGGATTCGGCGGCCGCGATGAAGGCCGAGATGCGCACCCGCGGTCGCAAGGATCAGCCGCTGATCAATCGCCCGTTCGAGCCCTGGTACGGGGTGGTCGGCTTTCCGTTCGATCATCGCAACTGGGCGCAAAGCCGTTATACCAACGGCAGTTTCGGCGTCTGGTACGGCTCACGGAGCGTGGAAACGACGGTGGCCGAAACGACCTACCACTTTGCCCGCGAGCTGGCCGGCCGCGGCCAGGACCGGCACGACCGGCCGATCATCCGCGAACGCTGCGTGAAGACGGCCCATGTGGATGCGCTGGTGTTCGACCTGTGCGACAAGGAACGGGACTTCCCGGCGCTGGTAGCCAGCGACAGCTATGACTTCACACACCAGGTCGGCCGCGCGATTCACGAAGGCCACCACCCTGGCCTAGTGGCGCCCTCGGCGCGTCGTGCAGGTGGCATGAATATCGACATCTTCAGCCCGAATTACCTACGCAACCCCAGGGATTACTGCCATCTCACCTACCGCTTCCATCCGGGCGACGGCCGGATGGAAGTAGAGCGCGAACCGGGGGCGGTGTGGATGACGCTCAGGCCGCTCGCATGAACGGGGCTCGTGTCAGAGGCGATACATCACACTTCTCCGTCGCTGCGGCGAGGAAGTCTGGCGTCAGTAGGAGTGATGCGGCGACCTCCTGCCCCGGTCATGCTCAAACAATGCGCCTACCCAAATGAGATAGCCCGCGGCGCTTCGCGCCTCAGTATGACGGATGGGGCCGACGCAGGCGGAGTATTACCCAGCGTTGCCGGATATGACACGAGGGGTCTGTTGCAGCATTGGCTTAGCAGCCAATCGGCAACGGAAGGAAATGGAAATGGTCGGGGTAGCAGGATTTGAACCTACGACCTTCTGCACCCCATGCAGACGCGCTACCAGGCTGCGCTATACCCCGACACGAGTCGCATGATACCGGAAGCAGTCTGCGGTAAAAAGATGCAACCAAGATCAGGTCCGGCGCCGATGAAAGGCCCCGCCCGATTGGCCGTAAGACCGAATTCATTCCGCCCGTCGAAGCAGTCACTCCTTCTCCAATCCCGCGATAATGGCTTCCAGTTCAGCGCGGATCTTGGCGAGCGAGTCGCTGGCGCTGCCGGGCGGGGCCACGGACACGGCCTTGTTCTTCTCGCGCAGCTGGGCGCGGGCGCCGTTGATGGTGAAGCCCTGTTCGTAGAGCAGTTCGCGGATGTCGCGGACCACCATGATGTCCTGCTGCTTGTAGTAGCGGCGATTGCCGCGGCGCTTGGACGGGCGCAACTGGGGGAATTCCTGCTCCCAGTAACGCAGGACGTGGGGTTTGACCAGGCAGAGTTCGCTGACCTCACCGATGGTGAAGTAGCGCTTCTCCGGGATGGGGGGAAGCTCTCTAGCTGTCAGTGCTGACACTGGTTTCCACTCGCGCCCGCAACTTCTGACCCGGCCGGAAGGTCACGACGCGGCGTGCGGAGATCGGGATCTCTTCGCCAGTCTTGGGATTGCGTCCGGGGCGCTGGTTCTTGTCGCGCAATTCAAAATTGCCGAAGCCGGAGAGCTTGACGTATTCCCCGCCTTCCAGCGTGGTGCGGATTTCCTCGAAGAACGAGTCGACGAAATCCTTGGCTTCGCGCTTGTTGAACCCGAGTTCCTCGAACAATGCTTCGGCGAGTTCTGCTTTTGTTAGTGCCACGTTACGAATGCCCCCTGACCTGCGCACCGCAGTCGTGATTGAGCGCTTCGGTAATGCGGTTCACCGCTTCGTCCACGCTTTCGTGGCTCAATGTGCTCGTTTTATCCTGAAAAATCAAGCCCAAAGCGACGCTCTTGAAACCCGTCTCAAGGTCGCCGCCTCGGAAGACATCAAATACGCGAATAGCGGTCAGCCAGGGCTGATCCAGTTGCCGGATCGTCGCCAGAAGGCCGCCAACCGCCTGTTGATCGGGCACCGTCAGGGCAAGGTCTCGCCGGACTTCCGGGTACTCGCTGACGCTTTCGAAGCGCGGCACCCGTGTCTGCTGGATAGCTTCGTAATTCAGTTCAAAAACATAGGGCAAGTGCTTGCTTTCAAGATCTTTTGACAGACTCGGATGCAACTGGCCCAGACGGCCGACCGGCTTGCCATCCAGCCGGATCGTGGCGCTCCGGCCCGGGTGCAGGCCGGCGGGCTGATCGGCGGTCCACTCGAGCTGTTCGGCCCGTCCGCCGAATAGGGCTTCGATGTCGCCCTTGGCGTCGAAGAAGTCGATCGCCCGGGTGCCGCCGTCCCAGTGCTCGGGCGTGGCCGGGCCATCGACCAGGCCGGCCAACGTGGACGTCTGGCGGATGTCGTCGCCGTCGCCGCGCTCGAAGCGCAGTCCGATCTCGAACAGCCGTACGCGGTGCTGCTGCCGGCGGCGGTTGTGCTGCCAGCAGGGCAACAGACTGCTCCAGAGAGTGGTACGCATCTGGGCATGCTGGGCGGCGATGGGGTTGTCCAGGTCGATGGCGCCCTGCCCGGCGCCCAGTGCGCCCTGCAGCTGCCGGTCGACGAAGCTGTAGCTAATGGCCTCGTCGTAGCCACGCTGACACAGCACATCGCGGATGCGGCTGATCGACCGCCGGGATTCGGGCTGGGTGGTGATCGGCGCGTGCACCGGGCGCGGTTCGGCCGGCAGGTGATCGTAGCCATGGATGCGGGCCACTTCCTCGATCAGATCGGCCTCGAGCGCGATATCGTAGCGGTGACTGGGCGGCGTGACCTGCCAGACGCCCGGCTCGCCGCCGGCCTCGATCCGCATGCCCAGGCGTTCCAGGATGTCCGTGATCTCGGCATCGGGTACGGTGGTGCCCAGCAGCCGGGCCAGGCGATCGGCACGCAGCGTCACGCTGGCGGGATTCGAACGGGCTTCGCCGGCCAGCGTGACCGGACCAGCCCGGCCGCCGGCGATCTGTTGGATCAGCGCGGTGGCGCGCTGCAGGGCCTGTGGCGCCAGCATCGGATCGACGCCACGCTCGAACCGGTGCAGCGAGTCGGTATGAAGCTTGTAGCGCCGGCCGGTGCCAGCCACGGCGCTCGGGGTGAAACAGGCGCTCTCGAGGAACACATCGACCGTGTCCTCGCCCACCGCGGTTTGGGCGCCGCCCATGACGCCGGCCATGGCAACCGGTCCGTCCGTGTCGGCAATCACCAGCGTGTGCTCATCCAGGGTGATTGCCTGATCATCCAGCAGGGTCAGCGTTTCACCGTTTGTCGCCCGGCGAACCCGGACCTCGCCCTGCAACCTGTGCTGATCGAACGCGTGCATCGGCTGGCCGAGTTCCAGCAGCACGTAGTTGGTGACATCCACCACCGGGAAGATCGGGCGGATACCGGCCCGGCGCAGGCGCTCGCGCATCCAGTCGGGGGTGCGGGCGGCCACATCGATGCCCTTGATCACCCGCCCGGCGTAGATACGGCAGTCCGCTTCCGCCTCGATGATTACCGGGCGGGTGTCGTCCGTGCCCACCCCGACGTCGGCGATATCCGGTTCAATCACCGACAGGCGGTTCCAGACGCCGACCTCGCGGGCGATGCCGCGCAGGCTGAGGCAATCGCCGCGGTTGGGGGTCAGGTCGATATCGATGACCGTGTCGTTCAGCGCCAGATGATCGGCCAGCGGTGTTCCGATGACGGCATCGGCATCCAGCGCCATCAGGCCCGCGGCATCGTCGCTCAATCCCAGTTCGGCCGCCGAACAGAGCATGCCCGCCGAGGCAACGCCCCGGATTGCCGCGGCTTCGACCGCCAGGCCGTTGGGCAGCGTTGCCCCCGGCAACGCCACCGGCACAACCAGCCCGGCCGCGGCGTTGGGCGCGCCGCAGACGATGCTCGCGGGTTCCGCCGCGCCGGTCTCGACCTGGCAGATGCTGAGCTTGTCGGCATCGGGGTGCGGGCTGACGGCCTGAATCCGGCCGACCACCACGTCGTTCAACGCCGGTCCGGCCGGGGCGGTTTCATCGACTTCCAGGCCGGCCATGGTGAGCTGCTGGCAGAGTTCTTCCGTGTCTACTGCCGGGTTAACCCAGGACCGCAGCCACTGTTCGTTGAATTTCACGTAGCCCCCAGCTATGCGAACTGGCGCAGGAAGCGCAGATCGTTGTCGTAGAACAGCCGCAGGTCGTCCACGCCGTAACGCAGCATGGCCAGGCGCTCGACCCCCATGCCGAAGGCGTAGCCGGTATAGCGTTCGGCGTCGATGCCCACCGAGGCCAGCACGTTGGGATGGACCATGCCGCAGCCCAGAACCTCCATCCAGCCGGTGCCGAGATTCAAGCCGGCGCGGTCGATGTCGACCTCGGCCGAGGGCTCGGTGAACGGGAAATAGGAAGGCCGGAAACGCAGGGTCAGTTCGGTCTCGAAGAAGGCTTCGAGAAACGCCTGCAGGTCGGCGCGCAGTTCGGCGAAGCAGACGTTCTCGGCCACGTACAACCCTTCCACCTGGTGGAACATGGGGCTGTGGGTGCGATCGGAATCGCAGCGGTAGACGCGGCCTGGAGCAATGATGCGGATGGGCGGCGGCTGGTGCTCCATCACGCGGATCTGCACCGGCGAGGTGTGGGTGCGCAGCAGGCGCGAGCCGCCGTCAAGGTAGAAGGTGTCCTGCATGGCCCGGGCAGGATGCTCGGGCGGCACGTTGAGGGCTTCGAAGTTGTGGTAGTCGTCCTCGATCTCCGGGCCTTCGGCAATGGCGAAGCCGGCGCGGCCGAGAATGGCCTCGATGCGGGACATGGTGCGGGTAATCGGATGCAACGCCCCGGGACGTTCGCCGCGGCCCGGCAGGGTGACGTCCACCGCCTCGGCGGCAAGCTGGCGGTCGCGCTCGGCCGCTTCCAGGTCGGCCTTGCGGCTGTCGATGGCCTCGGCTACCGCCTGTTTGACCTCGTTGATGCGCTGCCCGGCCTCGCGGCGCTGATCCGCGGGCAGATCCCCGAGCGTCTTGAGCTGCTGGGTGACGCTGCCCTTCTTGCCCAGATAGGCCACCCGAACGCTGTCCAGCGCCGCCAGATCGGCGGCATCCGCTACCTCGGATCGTGCCTGTTGCAGCAGGCCTTCCAGATCAGCCATCGGGTATTTTCCGTCTACCAAAACAAACAGGGGAAAGACCCGTATGGCCTTTCCCCTGCACGATAACCGGCGGCCGCGCAATCAGCGCGCAGCCGGGACGCGTCAGGCCAGCGCGGCCCGGGCCTTTTCCACCACCGCGGTAAACGCGGCCTTGTCCTGGACAGCCATGTCGGCCAGCACCTTGCGATCCAGCTCGATACCGGCCTGGTCGAGCCCGTGGATCAGACGGCTGTAGGACAGCCCCGCTTCCTTGGCGGCCGCATTGATGCGGGTAATCCACAGCGCCCGGAACTGCCGCTTGCGCTGGCGGCGGTCACGGTACGCGTACTGGCCGGACTTGAAGACCGCCTGCCGGGCAACGCGGTAGCTGCGGCTACGGGCGCCGTAGTAACCCTTGGCCTGCTTGAGAACCTTCTTGTGGCGCGCCTTGGCGGTGACGCCGCGACTGACTCTTGCCATGATCGAATTCCTGTAAAAACGCGAGCGTTACTGGTAGGGCATCAGCCGGTCGAGCGACCGCTGATCGGAATCGGCTACCACTGCATCCGTCGCCAGACGACGCTTACGCTTCGCCGCCTTCTTGGTGAGAATGTGGTTGGCGTTGGCATGATGCCGACGCCACTTGCCGCTGCCGGCGCGCTTGAAACGCTTGGCGGCACCGCGGTTGGTCTTGAGTTTGGGCATTATCTATTCGCCTTATTCGCTGGTGGCTTTGGCCCTGGCGCCTTTCGCTGTCTTGAGCGGCGCCATCACCATGGTCATCAATCGGCCCTGCATTTCCGGCTTCTGCTCGACGGAGGCCATGTCCTCGAGGTCATCCCGAACCCTGTCCAGCAGTTCGAGCCCGAGTTCCTGGTGGGCCATTTCCCGCCCGCGAAACCGCAGGGTCACCTTGATCTTGTCGCCTTCCTCAAGGAATTCGCGCAGCTTGCGCAGCTTGATGTTGTAGTCGCCCACGTCGGTGCCGGGGCGGAACTTCATCTCCTTGAGCTGGGTCTGCTTGGTCTTCTTGCGCGCGGTCTGCTGCGATTTGCTCTTGTGGAAGACGTGCTTGCCGTAATCCATGATCCGCGCGACCGGTGGCAGCGCGTTCGGGGAGACTTCGACCAGATCCAGTTCGTACTCGGCCGCCTTGGCCAGGGCATCTTCGCGGCTCAGTACGCCGACCTGTTCCCCATCCGGCGCGATCACCCGTACTTCGGGCGCGGTTATGTCCTCGTTGCGCCGATCCTTTTGTCCAGAAGCGATATTCGCATCCTCCAATAACGAAAAAGCCGGCTGCTCGGTGTGCCGGGCTGCCGGTTCCTGTCGCTACCCGCGCTCGGCGACTTCCCGAACCAGCCGATCGGTGAGTTCATTCAACTCGATGGCGCCGAGATCCTCGCCTTCCCTGGTGCGTACCGCAACGGTACGGGTTTCGACTTCCCGGTCGCCAAGGACCAGGAGGTAGGGAATGCGCTGAAGCGTTTGCTCGCGGATTTTATAACCGATCTTCTCGTTTCTCAAGTCATTTTCAACACGCAATCCCGCGGCGGTCAGGGTTTCGGCCACTTCGGCGGCGTAATCGAACTGCCGATCGGTGATATTGAGCACCACCGCCTGCACCGGCGCCAGCCACAGCGGCAACGAACCGGCGTGGTGTTCGATGAGAATACCGATGAAGCGCTCCAGCGACCCGAGGATGGCGCGGTGGATCATCACCGGGGTGCGCCGCTCGCTGTGTTCGTCCACGTATTCGGCGCCAAGGCGCTCGGGCATGGCGAAATCCAGCTGCACGGTGCCCAGCTGCCAGACACGGTTGAGGCAGTCGCGCAGGGCGAATTCGATCTTGGGGCCGTAGAAGGCGCCCTCGCCCGGTTGCAACTGCCAGTCCAGCTTCTTGACGTTGAGGCTTGCCTCCAGCGCGGCTTCGGCCTTGTCCCAGACCTCGTCCGATCCCACCCGCTGTTCCGGCCGGGTCGAGAGCTTGACCGAGACGTCCTCGAAGCCGAAGTCGGCGTAGACCTCGTAGACCAGATCGATAAAGGCGGAAACCTCGTCGGCAATCTGTTCCTCGGTGCAGAAGATATGGGCGTCGTCCTGGACGAAGCCGCGCACCCGCATCAGCCCGTGCAGCGTGCCGGAGGCCTCGTTGCGGTGGCAGGAGCCGAACTCCGCCAGCCGGATGGGCAGGTCGCGATAGCTGGTCAGCCCGCGGTTGAATATCTGCACGTGGGCCGGGCAATTCATCGGCTTGACCGCGTACTGGCGGTCTTCCGAGCCGGTCAGAAACATGTCGTCCGCGAACTTGTCGGCATGGCCGGACTTCTTCCACAGCGACAGGTCGATGATGCTCGGCGTATGCACTTCGCGGTAGCCGCGGGCATCCAGCTTGCGACGAATGTAATCAGTAATGGTCAGGTAGATCTTCCAGCCGCGGTCGTGCCAGAAGACCATGCCCGGCGCCTCTTCCTGCAGGTGGAAGTAGTCCAGCCGGCGGCCGATGGCGCGGTGATCGCGCTTTTTGGCCTCCTCGATGCGTTCGAGGTAAGCCTTCAGATCCTTCTTGTTGGCCCAGGCGGTGCCGTAGATGCGCGTGAGCATCTCGTTGTTCGAGTCACCCCGCCAGTAGGCCCCGGCCAGGCTGGTCAGCTTGAAGGCGCGCAGATGCCGGGAATTGGGCACGTGCGGACCCTTGCACATGTCCGTGTAGTCTTCGTGGTGGTACAGCGCAATGGTCTCGCCGTCCGGAATCTCGCGCACGATGGCCTGCTTGTAGGGCTCGTTGCGCCGCTCGAACGCGGCCAGCGCCTGCTCGCGGCTGACCACTTCGCGAATCACCTCGTGATCGCGTTCCGCCAGTTCCAGCATCCGGGCCTCGATGGCCGCCAGATCCTCCGGCGTGAGCGTGCGATCGAGCGCGACATCGTAGTAGAAGCCGTCCTCGATCACGGGACCGATGGCCATCTTCACGTCCGGATACAGCGTCTTGAGCGCCTGCCCCAGCAGATGGGCACAGGAGTGGCGGATGATATCCACGCCGTCGTCATCGTGGGGAGTAACGATTTCCAGCGACGCGTCGTGATCGATTGCCACGCAGGCATCGACCAGTTCGCCGTCCACACGGCCCGCCAGCGTCGCCTTTGCCAGCCCGGGGCCGATGGATTCCGCCACCTGCATGACGGTAACGGGATGATCGAAGGATTTGGTGGAACCGTCAGGCAGGGTAATCGTGGGCATGAAGCCTCCAGTCAGTGGCGACCGATACGAAGGGCCGCGTGTTTAAAAAATGTGTGGAGCCGCGTTGTGCGCGGCGGCGCGCATGATAGAGGAGAAGCCCGGCCGGAGCTAGCCGTTATCGGGCCGGCGGGTTGAAACCCGCCCCACACCGATATCGCGTAGGCCCGAATTCATTCGGCCTGTCTGATTGCAACGGACCAGCCGAAGGAATCAACCCGGCAGGTTGAAACCCGCCCTACATCAGGTTCGAACTGGTAGGCGCGATTGGATTCGACCGCTTTGTCCGGAACAAAGCGGCGCGAGCAAAGCGAGTCCGGAGGACGCGGCTCAGGGATGAGCCGCGCAACCAACGACCAAGGTCGTTGGTGAGAAGTCAAGCGGAAGCAACCAGTGTAGGTCATGCCAACCCGCTCGGGAGACGGATTTGGTAGGCGCGATTGGATTCGAACCAACGACCTCTACCATGTCAAGGTAGCGCTCTAACCAACTGAGCTACGCGCCTATCGGTGGCGGACAATACCGCAAGCGCTTGCCCCGCTCAAGCGGGGAGGTTCTACCCACCGGTCATATCGAAACGCTGGTCCGGCGAAACCATTCCGCCATGTCGGATTCGGATACCTGGTCTTCGGCAAGCGCGACGACCATCGACACAACATCCGACTCCTCTGTCTCGTGCCGAAACCCATTGTTCAAAAGGAACACGGTGGCGGCAGCATGGGCCGTTCGCTTGTTGCCGTCATGAAACGCATGGCCCTTGCAGACCCCGAAACAATAAGCTGCTGCGAGATCAAACAGGTTCGGAGGGGGCTCGTCATACGCCCACTGATTGAGCGGACGCGCAATCGCCGCTTCCAGTAGCGTGTGATCACGGACTCCGCCCGCCAGGCCGCCGAACGCCGACACCAGCTGGTGATTGATGAATTCGACCTCGCGGGTCTCGAGCCAGATTGGCTCCTTGTTCATTTATCCGCCAGTTCCCGGTACGCGTTGCGGTAGCGCCGGATCACCTCGTCGGTGCTCTGCATCGTCTGCGCGAACTTCGGATCGGCAGCCGTCACCATGACGCCGCCGGGCGTCTCGGTCAGATAAAGCGACTCGCCTTCACCAACCCGCAAGCGGTTCAGCACTTCGCGCGGCCAGATGGTGCTCAGCGAATTTCCCGTCTTGCGTAGTTTGAGTTCCATATCCTGCTCACACGGCTGACTGAATATTGCCGAATTATAACGAACGTTATTACTTTCGTTAACCCACCTTGGCCGGCAACTCGAACGCGCTGTTGCGGATCTTGTGGATCTGGTCGCGCAGGCGGGCGGCTTCCTCGAATTCCAGATTCTCGGCGGCCTTGAACATCTGCTTTTCCAGCGCCTCGATTTCCTTGGCCAGCTTGGCGGGCGACATGCGAGCGTAACTGCCGCCCTTCTCCGCCACCTGGCGCTGCTTCTGGCCGTCGTCGTATTCCTCATAGCCGTAGCGCATGACGTCGGCCACGGCCTTGCGGATGGTCTGGGGCGTAATGCCGTGTTCCTCGTTGTGCGCCACCTGCTTGGCGCGGCGCCGCTCGGTTTCCTCGATTGCCCGGCTCATTGAGCCGGTGCGCACGTCGGCGTAGAGAATGGCCCGGCCGTTGACGTTGCGGGCGGCGCGGCCAATCGTCTGAATCAGTGACCGTTCGGCGCGCAGGAAGCCTTCCTTGTCAGCATCGAGGATGGCAACCAGCGAGACCTCGGGGATATCCAGCCCTTCGCGCAGCAGGTTGATGCCGACCAGCACATCGAATTCACCCAGGCGCAGGTCGCGGATGATCTCGCTGCGCTCGACGGTGTCGATATCCGAGTGCAGGTAACGCACCCGCACGCCGTTCTCGTGCAGATATTCGGTGAGGTCCTCGGCCATGCGTTTGGTGAGCGTGGTCACCAGAACCCGCTCGTTGCGGGCGACGATGTCGTGTACCTCACCCAGCAGATCATCCACCTGGTTTTCCGCGGGCCGGATTTCCACCGCCGGGTCCACCAGGCCGGTGGGCCGCACCACCTGCTCCACGGTGTTGTCGCCGTGCTCGAGTTCGTAGGGCCCGGGCGTGGCCGACACGTAGATGCGCTGCGGCGCAATCCGCTCGAACTCGTCGAAACGCAGCGGGCGGTTGTCCAGCGCCGAGGGCAGGCGGAAGCCATATTCCACCAGGGTTTCCTTGCGGGCGCGGTCGCCCTTGTACATGCCGCCGATCTGGGGAACGGTGACATGGGATTCGTCCAGCACCAGGATGGCGTCGTCCGGCAGGTAGTCCAGCAGACAGGGCGGCGGCTCGCCGGGGGCACGACCGGAAAGGTAGCGGGAGTAGTTCTCGATCCCCGAGCAGAAGCCGATTTCCTGGATCATCTCCAGATCGAACAGGGTGCGTTGCTCGATGCGCTGGGCCTCGATCAGCTTGCCGGCCTGCTCGAATTCCTTCTTGCGGACCTTCAACTCTTCCTTGATCTCGCCCATCGCGGAAAGCATGCGCTCGCGCGGGGTGACGTAATGCGTTTTCGGGTAGATCGTCAGCCGCGGTACCTTGCGGTTGACGGTGCCGGTGAGCGGGTCGAAATACGACAGACGCTCGACCTCATCGTCGAACAGCTCCACCCGGACGGCTTCCTCATCGGCTTCGGCCGGGAAGATGTCGATCACCTCGCCGCGCACCCGATAGGTGCCACGCTCCAGCGCCATGTCGTTGCGGGTGTACTGCAGCTCGGCCAGCCGCTTGACGATGTCGCGCTGGCCGATGCGGTCGCCCTCGTCCAGGTGCAGGACCATGGAGAAGTAGGCCTTGGGATCGCCCAGACCGTAGATGGCGGAGACCGAGGCCACGATGATGGTGTCGCGACGCTCCATCAGGGCCTTGGTGGCCGACAGGCGCATCTGCTCGATGTGGTCGTTGATCGACGAATCCTTCTCGATGAAGGTATCCGACGAAGGCACGTAGGCCTCGGGCTGGTAGTAGTCGTAGTAGGAAACGAAGTATTCCACCGCGTTGTCCGGGAAGAACTCGCGGAACTCGCCGTAGAGCTGCGCCGCCAGCGTCTTGTTGGGCGCCATCACCAGCATGGGCCGGCCCGCGCGCATGGCCACATTGGCCATGGTGTACGTCTTGCCGGAACCGGTGACGCCCAGCAGAACCTGATGGGCCAGACCGTCGGCGAGGCCTTCCACCAGGCCGTCAATGGCGGCCGGCTGATCTCCGGCCGGTGGCCAGTCGGCCTTGAGTGCAAAATCCTGGTGCATGCGCTCATCCTGGGGCCGATCATTGGTAAAGGCAACGGCCATTGCTTATCATTCGACCGCGTTTTCCGGCCCTACTCACAAGGATTTCCCCGTGGCGACCAAGCTTTCCCAGCGCGTCCAGCGCATCAAGCCCTCCCCCACTCTCGCGGTGACCGCACGCGCCGCCGCGCTGAAGGCCCAGGGGCAGGACATCATCGGACTTGGCGCCGGCGAGCCGGACTTCGACACGCCCGATCACATCAAGGATGCCGCCAAGGCAGCACTGGACCGCGGGGCCACCAAGTACGCCCCCGTTCCCGGCACGCCCGGCCTGAAGAAGGCCATCGTCGCCAAGTTCGCGCGCGACAACGAGCTGACCTACAGCACCGATCAGATTCTGGTCTCGGTCGGCGGCAAGCAGAGCTTCTACAACCTGTTCCAGGCCACCATCGACGACGGCGACGAAGTGGTTATTCCGGCGCCGTACTGGGTGTCTTACCCGGACATGGTGCAGCTTGCCGGCGGCGAACCGGTGATCGTGAAGACCGATATCGACACCGGTTTCAAGATGACGCCGGATCAGCTCGACGCGGCCATCACCGACCGCACCCGCTGCGTGGTGATCAACAGCCCGTCCAACCCCACCGGCAAGGCCTATACCCGCGCCGAACTGGCCGCACTGGGCGAGGTGCTGGCCCGGCACCCGGATGTAATCGTCGCCACGGACGACATGTACGAGCACATCCTCTGGACCGAGGCGCCGTTCGTGAACATCGTCAATGCCACCCCGGCCCTGTTCGACCACGCCATCGTGATGAACGGCGTGTCCAAGGCCTATTCGATGACCGGCTGGCGCATCGGTTACGCCGGCGGCCCCACCGATCTGATCAAGGCGATGAGCAAGATCCAGTCGCAGTCCACCTCGGGGGCCACCACGGTGTCGCAGGAAGCGGCGCAGGTGGCTCTCGACGGCGATCAGGGCTGCGTGGCCGATATGGTCAGGGCCTTCAAGGAACGGCACGACTTCGTGGTCGCCGCGCTCAACGACCTGCCCGGCGTGCGCTGCCTCGAGTCGGACGGCACCTTCTACAGCTTCCCGGACTTCTCCGAGGCCATCGCCCGCAACGGCGCGGATGACGATCTCGCCTTCTCCGAAATGCTGATCGAAAAGGCCGGCGTGGCGCTGGTGCCCGGGTCCGCCTTCGGTGCTCCGGGCTATCTGCGGCTGTCGTTCGCCACCAGCATGAAGAATCTGGAGAACGCACTCAGCCGTATTCGCGACATTCTGAAATAGACCGACGACGTCGACGGCGGGAACGCCGACCGGTGACGACGGTCTCAAGCAGTCGTCACCATGCGACCGACTTCCCGCCAATTCGCTGCCGCCCTTGCCGGCATTCTTCTGCTGACGACGGCAACCGCTTCCACGGCCGAACAGGACACCACCGTCCGCGTGGGCGGCGGTGAAATCCGCGTGACGTTCGACGATGGGCGGCTGGCCGTCGGCCGAAACGAGGTGTTGTCATGGGTCCGCGGCGCGGCGCACACCGCCAGCGCCTACTACGGCGGATTTCCGGTCTCCCGGCTGGATCTGCGCATTCGACCCGTAATCGGCGGTGACATCGGCGGCACCGCCTACGGCTGGCGGCGCGGCATCGACATCCGCCTGGGCGGCAACGCCAGCATCGAAGATCTGGCCGACGACTGGGTGCTGGTCCACGAGATGCTGCATATGGGGCATCCCCAGGTGGGCGACCAGCACAAGTGGTTCAAGGAGGGGCTGGCGACCTACGTCGAGCCGATCGCGCGTGCGCGGGTCGGTGACCTCGCCGCCCGAGAAGTCTGGGCGGAACTGGCGCAGCAACTGCCGCAGGGCCAGCCCCGCCGTGGCGATCGTGGACTGGACCACACCCCGACCTGGGGCCGCGTCTACTGGGGCGGTGCGCTCTACTTCTTCGTCGCCGACGTACGCATTCGCCAGCACACCAACAACCGCTTCGGCCTGCAGGATGCCCTGCGCGCCATTGTCGAGGCCGGCGGCACCCTGGACCGGCGCTGGTCGCTGCGCAAAACGCTCCGGATTGGCGACGAGGCCATCGGCGAATCGATTCTGACCGATCTGTACGATCGCATGGCCGACCAGCCCGTGACCGTGGACCTCGACGCGCTGTGGACCCAGCTCGGAATTCAGCGCGGTCTGATTCGCACCGACCTCGACGACGACGCCCCGCTGGCCCATATCCGGCGCGCGATCACCGGTGAATCCGCCGAGAGCACCCCCGGCCATCACGCCGGTCGCGGCTTGCACGCCCCCGGGGGTTAAATTACTATGCGCGCCGTTGTTGGCCAGCCCGGCAACGTGTTCCCCGGTAGCTCAGTTGGTAGAGCGGGTGACTGTTAATCACTAGGTCGGCGGTTCGAGCCCGTCCCGGGGAGCCATCCTTACTTTCGAAGCTTTCTTCCGGCTTCGAGATACCCCCAGAAATTCGCTGTCGATCGGCTCTCACCGCCGACTGCGTCGAGGTTGCGCGGCTCTTCCTGAGCCGCGTCCTCCGGACTCGCTGCGCTCGCGCGAATTTGTTCCGGACAAATTCGTCGAGCCCGTCCCGGGGAGCCATCCTTATTTCCCGAAGCCTTCCCCCGGCTTCGAGACACCCCCAGAAGGTTGCTGTCGATCGGCTCTCACCGCCGACTGCGTCGGGGTTGCGGCCTGCTTTCCTGCAAGCCGCCCTGCGGGCCGTGCTTTTCAGCACGTCCGAATTTGTTCCGAACAAATTCGTGTTCGGATCCTCCGGACTCGCTCCGCGAGCGCCGCTTATTCCAGGCAGAACAGCCGAATTCAATAGGGCCTGCCAACCCGAATCCGGTGTAGGGCGGGTTTCAACCCGCCAGGTCGATCCCTTCGGCTGGTGCGTTGCAATCAGACAGGCCGAATGAATTCGGCCCTGCGTCTCACCAACGACCGTGGTCGTTGGCTGTTCGGCCAATCCATGGGGCTCACCCTTCGGGCTCGCTTCGCTCGCGTGAAGCCGTTGGAGCGTTACGCTCTTTTTAAGGTGACGGCCCCGGGCGAATGAGGACGGCGCGGGCACTGGTTTCCTTGTCGACCCCGATTCAGCTTACTGCCTGCATCATCGCTGCTTGCGGAGTTGGGACATCAGATCGTCGGCCGTTACAACCCACCGAGACGATACCGGGTAGCCCGCGCGCTCCAGGCCCCGCGCAACCCACGTATTGCATGTATTAAACAAGTGGAATCTGCCCTGACCGGCGTACAGGGCTGACGATGAATACTCGGGCAGCGTCAGAAGCCGCGGCCTTCCATTGACAGAGCGTTCAAAGCTGTCGGCCATGAAGTCGAGCAGCGCGTGGTAGCCCGTCTCACTCAAAGTTACCGTCACCACCTCGTTGATCTGGTAATACTTGGACGGTGATTCCGGCAAGGCAATCAGATGCAAGGCGCTGTCGGTCGGCCAGAGCACGGCGCGCAGCGCCAATGCGGATCCCGGGCCCCGGACCTGCTGGTATTGCGCATCGCCCCAACCAAATTCGAGATACTCGCCGGTCGGCAAGTTCGCGGCCAGCTGCGGCATCGCATCAACAACGGCAGACCGAGTGACGGCCAGCCCCGTGTGCCGACCGTGGTTGACCACATAGGCCGTGTATTCAACCGCATGGTCCTGAATATGAACCTCGGGCACCGAAGCGCAACCAACCGCCATGGACGAGCAGATCGCCATTGCCAGAAGCAAACGTCCGAGGAAACGGTATTCCAAGTGTGATGCCATCAAAAAGGCTTGAGAGTGACACCGACCGTCGGGCGCATCGGGCTCGCGGCCGGCTTCTGCCGCGGACCGCGCCGACAGTGCCGTCTTGGGCCCGGCGAACCAGGACCCGATGCCCGCCGCCCGGTTCTCCTGACGGTTGAAAATGGACGTCCCGCGACCAGTGTCGTGAATAGACACTTGAATACAGGATCATCATGTTACGCAATCTGGCGAAACTCGCAGCCGGCTGTGGCTTGGCCGTGGGTGTCGCCGCGCCGGCCCAGAACGTTGGCGTTGGTGGCGATGCGGCCTACGTCCAACAGCCGATGACGGTACTGGACACCGACAATGACACCAAGATTGATTTCGGTGAATTCAAGATGGGTTTCGATGCCCAGCGCTTCTTCGACGACTGGGATCGCAATGACAACGGGCGCATCGAGGAAGACGAATACGTTACCGCCCATTTTTCGCTGATCGATCTCGACCGCGACGGCGTCATCACACGCAATGAGTGGGAATCCAGCGGCCGTTTCTGGCTGGAAGACGACTACCCCGTTGGCTTCAGCCACTGGGATATCGACGGTGACGAGCGAATCAACCGTGACGAGTTTGCCCGCCGCCTGGAGACCAAAACCGTCTTCCAGCGCTGGGATGCTGACTCCAGCGACTCACTGAACGAAAAGGAAGTCATGGCCGGTATCCATGGCAGCTGGGATGCGGACGACGACGGGGTAATTGACCAACAGGAACAGCAGCGGGGTGCCGGTAGAGAGGCCGCTGACTGAGGCCGCCACTGGATCGCCCAACGGCCCACCCGGACGGGCTGGTGCCCCGGAAGCCCTTGCCCTGGCTCCGGGGCGCCGCCCGGCCCGGGGTTTGTACCATTAGCTACAGATGCCAGGCTAGGCGAGTCTGGACGGCATCGTAGCGGGCGTCGTCCAGATCCTCGCGGACCGAATGCACGTAATTGATGCCCAGTTTGATGTGCGCATTCAGGTACCAGTTGAACCCCAGGGTGTAATTGGTGACCTCGGCGCCCCGGGTGTTTAGCCCGGGGAATGCGCCACCCTGGAACTCCTCGTCCGTCAGGTCCAGCCGCGAGTAGCGCGCCTGGATCTCGAAGGCCCCGTATTCGCCCTCGCCGGGATCGACCCGTGGTTCCGGCGTCACCGGCCCGTTAAGCGCCAACGGCGAGAACACCGACTGTTCCCCGGTCAGAAAATAACCCGCCTCCACATAGAAGCTGTCGAAGGACAGGTCCGGGGCCTGATCACGACTGGTCTGGTTGTAGACGTAGTCGGACTGCATCCAGAAAGGCCCTTCCGCGAACCGGAACTCGAGCACTCCGAGCACCGATTTGCTCACGTCATCGACGGTGATGAGCGGAAAGAGTTCGGGATTATCGGTGAAGATCTCGGGGTAGAAGCCGAAGGTGATGACGTCGTCATCAGGCTTCAAATAGGCGCCGGAGAGGCCGAAGTGCAGCATGTGCCGCCCGCGCTCGCGGTAGCGGGGAAACCAGGAAAGCCGGCCGTGGATCAGCCCGTCGCCCTCGCCGCGATCGACATCGATGGCCTGGAAGCCGGCAACCCGCTCCTCGGTGGTATCGCGGGCAATGCCCAGCGCCCAGCTAATCCGGCGATCCATGTCGATATCGAAAGCAGTGATGCCCAGCAGCGGCCCGCGATAAAAGGCATTGACCAGCGACGGCTCCAGCATCAGACGGTGCCGGGGATAGGCGGCCCAGAGGTCCAGGCCATATACCGGTTGCTGCAGACCGATCAGCAGGTTCTGGACGAACGGCAGGTTCTGGATGCCCAGCACGCCCCAGTCAATCCGTGCATCCCCGGTACCGCGACCGGTGTCCTGAAAGTCCACGCGGAAATAATAGAA